>JADGCL010000024.1 GCA_015229005.1 Magnetococcales bacterium | reverse complement strand
GGCCCGGGGGGGCCGCTTGCGGAGGGGGGCTACCGGGTTCCGGGGGGCGGCATGGCCCCCCCCCCCCCGGACCGGGTCGGGGCGTCGCGGCGGAGAGAGCCCGCCGGGTCGCTGCGGCGACGGTCCGGCGGGGTCCTGCCGTCGTGCCGGAGACTGCATCCATGCCCGGTCTCCCGTCCCGATTTTCCCGGTCATTGCGTGCCCGACAGGAACCCGCCGATGCCATTGCCCCGGTCGAGACGATATCGAATGCAGCGGCCAACGCAGGTCCGGAGGGCCCGTCTGCATCGGGAGGTCGCGCAGCGTCGACGGTCCGGGGAGGCGCAGGCTGCCGGCGACCCCCGCTTGCAGGCGTTGCAGCAGGCCAAGGAGCAGGCGGAGGCCGCCACCCGGGCCAAGAGCGAATTTCTGTCGGCCATGAGCCACGAGATCCGCACCCCCCTGAGCGTCGTCGCGGGCATGTGCGACATCCTCCTGGAAAGCGAACTGGCCCCCCAGCAACGCCATTATGTGGAGATGATGCACCGGGCGGGACGGGCCCTCATGAGCATCGTCAACGATGTCCTGGATTTTTCGAGGATGGAAGCGGGTTATCTGGCCTTGAAGAGTCAGCCCTTCTTCCCCGCCGAGGTCCTGGAGGAGACGGTTCGGATCATGCAACCCGCGGCGACCGGAAAAGGGCTCTCGCTGGTGGCGGAGGTGGGGGCCGGCGTCCCCCGCCACGCCATGCTGGGGGATGACGGACGGATCCGCCAGGTTCTCGTCAACCTGATCGGCAACGCCATCAAGTCCACCCCCCGGGGAGAGATCCGGGCACGCCTGGAGTCACTCCCCCGGGATCAGGCGAACGCCATCCTCTTCTCCGTCACCGACGGCGGTGTCGGTATCGCCGCAAACAAGCTGGAACCCATCTTCGAGCGTTTCACCCAGGCCAATGCAGGCATCGACCGCCGTTATGGGGGGACCGGTCTCGGCCTGACCATTTCCCGAAAACTGGTGGAATTGATGGGGGGAGAGTTGTCGGTGGAGAGCCGGGAAGGAGAGGGCAGCACCTTCACTTTCACCCTGCCGGTGCAGCCGGTGGAACCGCCTTCGATCCAGGGAGGATCCGCCGACGCCCCCCCGACCGAAGCCAGGAGTTTGCGCATTCTCCTCGCCGACGACTACGAAAACATCCAAATATTGTTCGAGACCTTCCTGAAGAGGACACCTCACCGTTTGACCTGTGTCGACGACGGTGTCGAGGCCGTGGCCCGGGTCCGGGAAGGGGCGTTCGATGTCGTCTTGATGGACCTCCAGATGCCGCTTCTGGATGGTCTGAGCGCAATCCGCGAGATCCGCCGATGGGAGGAGCGGGAGGGACGCGCACCGATGGTCATCATCGCCATCAGTGCCAGGGTCTCGCTTGGCCAACAGGAGGAGAGCCTGGTCGCCGGTTGTGACGAGTATCTCTCCAAACCCATCGGTAAGAAGGAATTCCTGGCAGCCATCGACCGGGCGGCCAGGGCGGAACGGGGGAAGCGGTGAGCCCTGGCGGCAGGCCGGAAGAGGGACAACCCGGGAAGTTCCCCGGCAGGGAATTTCTGGCGAAGTGGTTGCCGGTCTCGCTTCCCTGGGGGATATTGGCGGTCGGGTTGGTCGTGACCGGCGGCCTCCATACGGCAGAGGTCGGCGCCACCCCGGAGACCCGCCTGTCCGTATCCATCCTGTACACGGGTACCCTCGGCAGCATCGTTCTGTTTATTCTGGTCTGGCTTCTGGTCCATGGCCGGCAACGGGCGATCCGCATGGCCAGGCTCATGACGCTCGAATTGCAGGAAAGCCAATTCCGTTGGAAGGTCGCCATCGACGGTCCGGGAGACGGTCTCATGGACTGGGACCTCTCGACCGGAACGATCTACTTCTCCAGACGCTGGAAGGAAATGCTCGGGTACACGGAAACCGAGATCGGCAACGGTTTCGACGAGTGGGAAAAACGCATCCATCCCGAGGACAGGGAGGAAACCCTGGCCGCCGTGCAGGCCCACCTCGACGGCGGGACCCCCATCTTCCGCAATGAACACCGTCTCCTGTGCAGGGACGGGACGTGGAAATGGGTCCTGGCGCGAGGCATGATCGTCAATTCCGACCCGATCGGCAAACCGTTGCGCGTCATCGGCACCCATGCCGACATAACCGAACGCAAACTGGTCGAACTGTCGTTGCAGCGGGAGTTGGAGAAGAACAAACGGTTCTCCGACATCATGGATGACATCAATGCCTACGTCTACATCAAGGACAGCCGGCGACGCTATCAATACGCGAACCGCCTGACCTTGGAACTTTTTCAATGTTCCGCGGAGGAACTGGTCGGCTTGGGCGATGAGCGCTTCTTCGCCCCGGGCGATGCCCTGGAGCGGTTGGCGACCATCGACAGGCGCGTTCTGGAGCAGGGGGAAACCACCTCCGAGGAGGTGGTCGTGGCCCCCATCGGGGCCGGCGGCAAGGAGCGGGTCTATCTGGAGGCCAAGCGTCCGCTCTACGATGCCCAGGGGACCATCTGGGGTTTGAGCGGGGTCTCGACGGATATCACCGAACAGAAGCGGATCGAATCGGTCCTGCGCGAGAATGAGCAACAACTGTGGGAGATCTCCTCAACCCTGGCCGAGGGACTCTATGTGACGGACCTCGAAGGACGGATCACCTTCATCAACCCGACCGCCCTGCAACTTCTGGGGTGGGGGGAAGACGAGGTGATCGGAAAGGAATCCCATGCCCTGTTCCACCATTCGTATCCTGATGGTTCGCCCTATCCTTTCTCGGCCTGTGTCCTGAAGACGATGATGCAGCAGCCCGGGGTCTCCACCCAGACGGAGGAGTGGTTCTGGCACCGGGACGGGAGCTGTTTTCCGGTCTCCATCGTCCTGTCGAACATCGTCCGGAACGGGGCCGTCCGCGGGACCGTGGTGGCCTTCCGGGATATCGGCAGGCGGAAGCAGACGGAAGAGGCGTTGCGAAAATCGACCAGTTTCCTCGAAACCTTGTTCGATACCGCCCATCTTGCGATCTGCTTTCTTGACCGGGATTTCAATTTCATCCGGGTGAACAAATCCTACGCCGCCGCCGCTGCACAGGATCCGGACTTCTTTCCCGGCAGGAACCACTTCGACCTCTTTCCGCACCCGGAAAACGAGGCCATCTTCCGGCAGGTCGTCAAGAGCGGAGAATTTCACGCCGTCACCGCCAAACCGTTCGAATTCCGGGACCATCCCGAATGGGGCGTCACCTATTGGGACTGGACCTTGTACCCGATCAAGGACCAGTGGGGGGAGGTGGAATGGCTGATCTTCGTCCTGCACGATGTCACGAAGGCCAAGAACACCGAGCTGAGCCTGGTCCAGGCCAAGAGGCTGGCCGAAGCGGCTACCCGCGCCAAGAGCGGGTTCCTCGCCACCATGAGCCATGAGATTCGCACGCCCCTCAATGCCGTGATCGGGATGACCAACCTCTGTCTCCGGACCGGATTGACCGGGCAGCAGAGGGATTATCTCAACAAGATCAACGTCAGCGCCAATTTTTTACTGTCGATCATCAACGATGTGCTGGACTTTTCCAAGATCGAGGCCGGGCGGCTGGAGCTGGAACGGGTCGAGTTTTCTTTCGAGGCCCTCCTCGGCAATGTCGCCTCGATCATCATGTTCGAGGCCGACAAGAACGGAATCGAATTCATCATCGATCGTGCCGAAGAGGTCCCCTCCAGCCTCGTGGGAGACCCCGGCAGGTTGTCCCAGGTCATCACCAACCTGGTCGGCAACGCCGTCAAATTCACCCAGCAGGGCGAAGTGGTGTTGCGGATAGAGGTCGTCCGTGTGGGCGACCAGCAGTGCTTCCTGCGTTTCGTCGTGCAGGACACCGGCATCGGCATTGCCCCGGAACAGTTGCCCAATCTGTTTCAGGATTTTTCCCAGGGCGACTCCTCGACGACCCGGAAGTATGGGGGCACCGGTCTCGGGCTGGTCATCAGCAAACGCCTGGTCGAGATGATGGGGGGCGAGATCGGCGTAGACAGCCGCCCCGGGGAGGGGAGTCGCTTCACCTTCACCGCCAGCTTCGGCGCCACCGACTCGGCGCTCCCCCTGGTCCCCGTTCTCCCCCAGCCCCTTCAAGGTCTCAGCGTTCTCGTGGCCGACGACAATGCCACCGCCAGGGAGGTCCAGTGCCGCCTTCTGGAGGCGCTGGGATGCCGGCCCGTCGGTGTCGGCGGCGGTCGGGAAGCCCTGGCCGAGCTGGCGGCGGGCGATCTCGCAGGCTCCCCCTTCGGGCTGGTGTTGATCGACTGGAAAATGTCGCCCATGGATGGTCTGGAGACCATCGGGCAGATTCAATCGTCGGCATCGGCGGAAAAGAGACCGCGTGTGATCCTGATGGCGGGGTGCGATCCTCAGGAGGTCAAGACCGGCGGCCAGGATCCGGGACTCGCCGACGGATTCCTGATGAAGCCGGTCATGGCATCGCCGCTCTTCGACGCCATCATGGCGCTCTTCGGCCTGACGGAACCGAATCGATCTCGACACCAGGAGTATGATCACACAATGGACAGGCTCGAATACTCCCATATTCTCCTGGCCGAGGACAACGAGATCAATCAGCAGGTGGCGCGGGAGCTGTTGGAGCAGATGGGCCTCCACGTCACCATCGCCAACAATGGCGTGGAGGTGCTTGGCCTGTTGAGGGAAGGCGTGTTCGACTGCGTCCTGATGGATGTCCAGATGCCGGTCATGGACGGGCTGGAGGCTGCGCGACGGATACGTCTGGAGAAAGGTCCGGAGGAGTTGCCTATCATCGCCATGACCGCCAACGCCATGGTCGAGGATCGGGAGCGCTGTCTGGAGGCCGGCATGAATGGCCATATCGCCAAACCTGTCGTCGTCAAGGAGTTGTACACCGTCCTCTCCCGGTGGATAAGTCGCAACCCCGAGTCCGCTCCCTCACCGCCTGCCGCGTCGGCGCCTGCGGTGGGAGTCGACCCCCTCCCCGGACTGCCTCCCCTTCCCGGGATCGAGGTCGCCACCGGGTTGCGGCACTTGGGCGGCAACATGGGTTTGTACCAAAAGGTTCTTGTCAAATTTGCCGCCAACCTGGAGGAGACCTCCCGGCGGCTGCGACGCCATTGGGAAGAGGGTGAACTCGGCGCCCTTGAGGCGGTGGCCCACGCCCTGAAGGGAGTTTCCGCCACGGTTGGAGCCCGAAGGTTGGCGACCCTGGCCGAGGACCTTGAACGTCGTGCAAAATCCCGGGAACATACTGGCGAATCATCGGAAGCGTTGGCCACTTTGGATCGCGAACTGGCCCGGGTCGAGGCCACCATTCGTGCGGCATTCCCGGACCTGGACCGCTCGCCGGACCAGCCGGATTCGGGAGAGGGCGATGTGGGACCGGAACTCCTGGAACCCTTGTTCCGGAAAGCCGTGGCGTATCTTCGCGGCTCCGACTGCGCCGTGGAAAAAGTGGTCGACGAAATCGCTCCCCTGGCTCAAGGCAACAGACGCCGGCAAAGGTTGCAGTCCATTCGGAAGGCGCTCGGGGCCTACGATTTCGACGCCGGACTGGCCCATTTCCGTGACTGGAGCGTCGAAGAAGGGATCCGGCTGGATCGTTGATCTCGGTCAATCCGATCAAGGATCCTGGTTCTGTACCTGGGTGAACGCTTACCTTCGGCAGGGAGTGGCGACCATGGTCAATTCAGAGCAGGATACCCCGATGGATGCGACCGTACTGCTGGTCGACGATCAACCCGAACAGATCGATATCATCAGGGCCGCGCTCGACCACCATTTTTCCATAAAGGTGGCCACGGGCGGCAAGGACGCCCTGAGAATCGCCGCCGCAGGGGAGGTCGATCTCATCCTCCTCGACATCGCCATGCCGGGGATGAACGGTTATGAGGTCTGCGGCGAACTCAAGAACAACCCGGCTACCTCGCACATCCCGATCATCTTCCTGTCGGCCAAGGACAGCTATGACGACGAAGACATCGGGCTGCAACTCGGCGCGGTCGATTTCATCCGCAAACCCAGCAATCCATCGATCGTCCTCTCCCGTTCCCGGAACACGGTTCTGTCCCACAGGGCCCAGAAGGATCTCGCCAAAAGAAATACCGAATTGGAGCAGTTCATCAAGATCCGCGAAGACATGGAACGCATGTCCCGTCACGACCTCAAAGGCCCCCTGTCGGTGATGCTGGGGGTTCCCCAGGCCCTGATGGACGAGGAGAATCTGACGCAGGAACAGTTGTCCCTCCTGAAAATGGCCGAAAGAAGCGGACACTGCATGCTGGACATGATCAACAAATCGCTCGATCTTTATAAAATGGAGGTCGGGACCTACGAACTCAAACCGGAAAAATTCGATCTTTACGAAGTCCTGACCCGTGTTGTCAATGATCTTGGCAAACAATCATCCCACAAGGGCATCACCATAAATATCATCCGCGACGGGGACCGCCGCGAAAGTCGGGGTCCTTTTTATATGATCGGGGAAAAACTCCTCTGCTATCCCCTGTTTTCCAATTTGATATTGAACGCCATCGAGGCCTCCTGCAACAACAGCGAGGTCCGGGTGCAACTGTTGGCCGGCAACGGCTGGAGGACCATCCGCATCTCGAATCCGGGAGAGGTTCCCCCCGCCATCAGGGCTCGTTTTTTCGACAAGTATGTCACCTCCGGCAAAGGCAGCGGTACCGGTCTGGGGACCTATTCCGCCTGGCTCTCCGCCAGAACCCAGGGGGGAACGATCCTCCTCGATACCAGCATCGACGGCCTGACCTCCGTCATCGTCACTCTGCCGGGACCGGAATCGGTACCCTGAGCGGACCGTCGAAGAACCGATGTTCCGGCAGGCTGTCGAAAAAGTCCGTCCGTGGACTTTTTCGACAGCCTGTGCAAAGAAGAGCGCATGACCGAATGGATTCGATCCCGGCTGTTCGACTCCTTCCGCCGCTCCATTGGCAGGAGGGTACTCCTGGTCGTCGGTCTCCTCGGTTCGCTCAGTCTGGCCTCCATGAGTCTCCTGAGCATCCGCAGCCTCGAGGCAAGCCTCCTTCTCCAGAGCGAGGCCATCCACACCAAATTGGCCGAATCGGTCAGCCAGGGTCTCCAGGCCATCATGCTGGCCGGTTATGCCGATGTTGCCCACCGATATGCCGAGGAAATCAAGAAGGTCGAGGGGCTTGATTCCCTCATCATCATGCGTACCGACGGCCTGGAGGCCTTTCGCGACAACAAAACCATCGCCGAGGTCAACCGCCGCATCGGCGAAGAGGAGTTCCTCCCCCGGCCCCGGGAGAGCGAAAACCGGGTGTTGGCCGCCGACCACGAGGGGCTGAAAAGCGTCGTCGCCGATCCCAGGATCATCACCCTTGCCAGTGAAATCAATCCGGAAAACGGAGAGCGAAGCCTCACCTTTCTGGCACCCATCCGCAATACCAAGGAGTGTGCCCGTTGCCATGGTCGGACGCCGTCGGTACGGGGCGTGGTGCTGCTGACCACCTCGCTGGCGTTGGTGGACGAACGCATCCTCCTGGCACGTATCCAGGGAGCGACCACTCTGGCCGTTGCCCTCCTCGTATTCCTCGGCCTGCTCCGCGCTCTCCTCAAACACGCCATCGATCGCCCGATGACCCGGATCGAGGCCGGCATCCATACCATCGCCGCAGGCAATCTGCGTTCCCATCTTACCATCACCAGGCATTCGCCCGATGAGATGGATCGCATCGGCCTCAGCGTCAACCAGATGGCCGAAAACCTGACCACCCATATCCGCGCCGCCATGATGAGCGCCGCCAACCTCTTCGTGACCCTGCGCAGTGCGCTGGAAATCAAGGTCAAGCTCCTCACCGGTTCCAACCACGCGCAGCAGATCGCCGGCAACGTTGCTGCCCTGAACCGCACCCTGGCGGGCGAGGTCCAATCCTTGCGCGTGGCCCTCGGCGAGGCCTCCGTCGACGTCGACGGCGTCGCCGCCGCCATGGGCGAGCTGGCCGGAAACATCACCACCATCGCCGAAACCTCGGCCGTGACCTCCCGGGAGGTCCAGCGGATGGCTACCCTGGCCGACGAGGCCGCCGATCGGGCGGATCGCGTCAACCGCGGCTTCGATCAGGTCAATGCCTCCGTCTCCGGAATGGCCGATGCCGCCAGGGAATTGAAGAGCGCCACCGGCCTGGTGCAGACCCGCAGCAGCAGGGCCATGAAGGCCGCCCTGGCCACCAGTCACAATGCCGGCCAGGCCGAGCAGGTCATGGAATCGATGCGTCTCGCGGCCTCTCGTATCAGTGAAATCTCGAAGATCATCGGTCACATCACCCAGATCAGCCAGATGGTCGCCATCAACGCCGCCATCGAGGCCGACAAGGCCGGGGAGCAGGGACGTGGTTTCGTCGCCGTCGCCCGCGAAGTTCGCGAACTGGCCCTCAAGACGGACCAGGCCGCGCAACAGGTGACCCGCATGATCGGCGACCTCCAACTCCAGGCCGGCAACGCCTCCGGGGCCATCGCCGACATGACCCGGGCGGCCAGCCAGATCGAGGAGGCCAACCGCGATATCCTGCAGGCGGTCGAGTTTCAGAACCAGGCCATCTCCCGAATCGAGACCTCCTCCCAGGGGGTCTTTCAGGAGACCGACCGGCTGCGGCGCGAGGCCTCCGGCATCCTCGACGCCGCCGGCCAGACCGCTGCCGCAGCCGCCACCGTCGCCGGTGGCAATGATACCGTGGCCAGACTGACCCGGGAGGCCGCCGCCGGCGGTGGACGGATCACCGCCAATGCCAACCGGGTACGGCAGGTGGTCCTCGACCTGCTGGAATTCGCCCAAAAAACCGAATCCATTTCCGGAGTGGTCCGGGACAACATGGCCGACTCCCACCGCTTGACCGAGGAGGTCCTCAACCTTGCCCTCTCTCTGGACGATATCGTCGACTCCCTGCGCGGGGTGGCCGACGGCATCGAGGCCGCTCACGGCAACCTCGAGGTCGGAGCCCCCCCCTTCGACCTGGAGCTCTTCAAGGGCGACGATTTCAAATGGGCCATCCGGCTCCAGGAATCCTTTACCAGCCTGGAACCGGAACTCATATCCCCCGACCCGGGCAAGGGATCCTTTCCCGATTGGCTCGAAACCGAAGGGGCGGCCCATCGGTCGCATCCCGGGGTGGTCACCGCTCTCGCCGCGCGTGGGCATTATCTGGAGCTGGTCGGCCAGATCCAGGAGAAAATCCGCAGGAAGGAAACTGCCGCAGGCCAAGCCCTCTACCCTGACCTGAAGGCGGCCAGGGATGCCTACGGCGTCGCGCTCGACCACCTCTTCGGCGCCCTATGGACGGCCCGGACCCCAGATCGACCGGTATCAAAACAAAGTCAATAAAAGATAAGATCAACCTTCCGCATGCGTTACCGGCCCAGTGTGACGATTACCGCCTCGCGCTCCCAGAACAGGAAAAACCGTTTTTTCTCGATGACCTGAAACACCATCTGCCAGCCATCGGCGGCCTGACGGTTGAGTTCGGCCTCCAGTTTTTGCAGGGGCAGACCGGATGCGCCGAGAAAAATGGTGCCCAAACCACCTTCAACGATATGCGCGATCTTGTATTCTTTGAATTTCGCATCCATGACTGTCTCCCTTTGTTGCGTATTCCGTTGATCCCTGGGGATGTGGCATTGGAACTCGTCATCCATATTTGTAACGTGTTGATATTGATTATAAAATAATCCATCGACGCCCGTCAGTGCCTTCGGCCCGTATTCCTGTATAAATTCGTCGAACTCCCGGCGACGGATCGCATCCTGATCAGCCTCCGCCCATCTGTTCATGCTGGTATGGAATCCGGCCTGATTGCCATCATAATCCGTGATGACTTTAACCGTCAATTCCCAACCACCCCTGTTTCTGGTCCTGGTAGGCCACGGCCTTCCCCTTGTGAACCATTCCCGGCGGAATGATCATGCGAAGGAGTTCATCAATATTTATAACTTATTGATTTTCATGAAGAAACAAAAATAAAAAAGGAAAAACCCGGCCTCGATTCCCTGCGGGGCCTTTGTTTTCACTCGCGCGTTGTGGTCAATCGCGCTATATTCGCACCATAAAAAATGCGAGCAGGATGAGGGTGCCATGAACGTTATCGAAGATATCCGGCCACTCACGGAATTCAAGCGGGATACTGCGCACTTCGTCGCACGTCTCCGGGAGACGGGGCGGCCTGCCGTTTTGACAGTGAACGGCAAGCCCGCGCTGGTGGTCATGGATGCCGAGGCTTGGCAGGAAACCCAGGATCGAATCGAGTATGTGCGCACCGTGACCGCCATTCGGCAGGGGTTGCTCCAGGCCCGGGCCGGGCATGGTATGGAGGCGGTGGCTTTCTTTGAGTCACCAGGACTCCAGGGGGTGTGAAGCAGTACCGCGTGGTCATCACCCCCTTCGCGGCGGACAATATCCGCGAAGCCCATGGGTGGCTCAAGACCGAGAATCCCCCCTATGCGACGCATTGGCTCCGGGGCATCAAGGAAGCCATCCTCGACTTGGGCTCCATGCCCGAATCCCATCCACTTGCCCCAGAAAGCGACGCTCTGGACGGCACCATCCGGCAACGCCTTTTCGGTCGTAGCACCCCATGGCGCATCTTTTTCACCATCGAGGAGACGACGGTGTACATTCTGCATGTCCGGCATGGCCGACGGGATGATTGGCAGGGGTAAGTGGGGGCTCCACCAAAGGCCAAAAGGTTCTTTCGAGGCGGCCAGCAGACCCTTCCCAATCGGTGTGGAATCTCCCGGGCGTTCGGACATGGCCCGAAATCTCGGATCAGGTGCGCCCAGCAGAATTGACGATGGAACAGATCCCATTCCGTCACATGGGGGCGAATGGGTGGAAGCTCAGTCACCTGATGACACGGCCCGCCGGACCTTCAAAACTGGAAATAGATGAACGCGCTCTCGTCATTGAGGAAATAGAGCGAAACCAGGAAGAGGATCGTCACGAAACCGCCCCACGCCGCGTTGGGCTGGAAAGAGCAGAGGCGCAGCAGTCGGCCCGGGTTGCGGGCGCGGAAATCACGGTCCACCACGGGCTGGTAGCGCCGCATGATCTCGGCACAGTTGGGGAGAATCAGACAGGCCGCCAGGATGCCCAGGAGAAGGTAGACCACCCGGGTATCCGCTGTCGGCAGGCCGGAACCGAAGAAGATGCCCTGGAACACCAGGTGGTCGGCCAGGGAAGCGGGGAGGAAACCGGAAAGCGGCGAGAGGGCGGCCGGCAGGGAGAGGGTGGTCAGGCCCGCCATGGCGCGCAACATCACCCAAGCGGCCTCGAGGCTGGGGGCGCGGAAGAAGACGAAAGAGATCAATACGGTAATAAAGGTGGCGAGCCAGGCCGCTCCCCGCGGCAGTTTCGGCAGGCGTGCCGACCTCCAGGCGTGGTTGATCGTGAGCCCCAGGCCGTGGACGGCCCCGAAGAGGACGAAATTCCAACCAGCCCCGTGCCACAGGCCGGACAAGAGGAAGGTCGCCATGATCGGAAAGGCCGAGGTCGAGAGAAAGGTCGCGACCGCTCCCCGCTCCCGCCGCATCGCCTCCCGAACCCGCCGCAGGGTGAGCGGCAGGTGCAGATAGTCGGTGAAGAACCGGGTCATCGTCAGGTGCCAGCGCTTCCAGAAGTCGATCATGCCGACGGCCTTGAAGGGGGAATCGAAATTGAGTGGCAGACGAATGCCGAAGAGACGCCCCAGGCCGACCGCCATGTCCGAATAGCCGGAAAAGTCGAAATAGAGCTGGAGCGCGTAGGCCAGGACCGCGACCCAGGCCCCGGCCAGGGAAGGGGGACTCCCGGGGGCGGCATCGAAGACGGCGGAGGCCAGCGGCGCCAGGTGGTCGGCGATGACGACCTTCTTGAAGAGGCCGATGACGAAATAGGTGAGCCCCACCGCGAGATGCTGCCAGGGGATCCTCCTGGCTGCGGCCAGGCGCCGCTCGAACTGTGGCAGCATCTCCGCGTGGTGGACGATGGGACCGGCGATCAGTTGCGGAAAGAAGGTCACGAAGGTGGCGTAGTCCCAGAAGCGGTATCCCACCGCGCCGCGATTGGCGACATCGACGAGAAAGGCCAACTGCTGGAAGGTGAAGAAGGAGATCCCCAACGGCAAGAGGATGGCGGGAATCGGCAGGGAGAGCTCGGCCACCTGGTTGAGGGTGACGAGAAAGAAGCCCGTGTACTTGTAGTAGCCGAGGGCCGCCAGGTTGGCCCCGATCAACACCCCGAGGAGGGGGCGGCGCAGGCGCGGAGCGGCGACCCCCACGAGGAGATGAGCCCCCCCGTAGTTGCCCACCACCGAGGCGACCAGGATCGGGACGAAGGAGGGCTCCATCCACCCGTACATGAAGAGTGAGGTGAGGGTGATCCAGACCATGGTCGCGAGGTGCCAGCCGCACCCGAGCAGGCGGTGGTAGACCAGCAGGGTCACCGGGAGGACGAGAAAGAGGAAGTGGGGGGAATTGAACAGCATGGCCGGGCCATCCCCGATCAGGGCGGAAAAGGTGGGGCGTCGACCGGCGACAGGGTTGCCCCGGCGCCCCAACGACCGGCCTCGAAGTCCAGGAGGCGGCGTTTCGTTGCAATCCCCCCGTGCCCACTGAAGCCCCCCAGCCCCCCCTTGGCGACCAGGCGGTGACAGGGGATCAGCAGTGGGATGGGATTGGCGCCGGCGGCGGCGCCGACCGCCCGGGGGGAGGAGCCGAGGCGGCGGGCCAGTTCGCCGTAAGTCCGGGTCTCTCCCGGGGGGATCCCCCGCAGGGTCTCCCAGACGCGACACTGGAAGGGGGTCCCCGGGGGATCCAGGGGTGGCAGCGGGGGCGGTTCCCGACCGGAAAAATAGAACCCCAGCCATCGGGCCACCTGCGCCACGACCCCGGGCTCGCTTCCCTCCGTGGCAGGGGGTGATAGGGGAAGATCTCCCCAGGCGAGCGCCACTACCGCCCCTCGGCGGGTCGCAACCCGGATCGGCCCCAGGGGCGAGGCGATCGGGGGGGGGGCCTCGGGCGCGAGGAGAGGTCCGGGAGTCACGATTCGCCACCGGCGGAGGATCCCCGGGCGATCAGGGAACCCATCGGTGGTGCGGACGCCACCGGTCGGGGGTGACCCTGAAATTCCTTGAGGTTGCGCCGGAAGACCTGTTGATTGGCCAGTCTGAGGCGTGCCGCCAGGTCGCTCCCCACCCCGACCAGCAACCGATAGGCGGTCTCCGGGTGGAGTCGCAGGATGTTCAGGAGATTCTCCCGGGAGAGGATGTAGCAGGAGACCTCCCCCTCGGCGATGATGTCGGCGGCCCGGGGCTGGCTGTCGAGGAGGGACATCTCGCCGGCGACGGTCCCCGGACAGAGGACCGCCACCCGGCGCTTTTCCTGCTGGTAGAATCCCACCATCACCAGACCGCGACCCCGGACGATGTAGAAAAGGCTCTCTCCCGGCTCACCCTGACGGCAGAGAGGGGTACCCGGGGGATAGTGGCGGAACTCCAGAAACCGGGCAAGGATCGGCCAATCCTCCTCCGCCAGGGCATTGCGCAGATTGTCGATCTGGCGAAGCGTCAGGAGGCGGTCGTAACGGTCCCTGCCCAGGAGCTGGTCGAGGAGGCGATCCTCGGCCCAGGCCAGGGCATTTTCGACGGAGTCGAAGGCATCGGCGACGCCGATCTCCCGGGCGAGGCCGGCAGGCACGGCGCTGACGACGAGCGCAATCCCCCGTTGCCGGCAGAAGCGGGCGAGTTTGGCGAGCATGCCGACGCCGGTGGTGTCGATGTAGGAGATCCGGCGAAAATCGAGGATGACGTGGCTGGTGTCGACCACCAGGGCTCTCTCGACGGTCTCGGCGACCTTGTCGGCGGTGCCGAAGAACATGGCCCCCTCCAACTCGAAGACCAGGATGCCCTGCCCGTGTTCCCGCAGGAGGGTCGCTTCCTGTTCGTTGCGCTGGAGGTTGGCGCGGACCTGATCGCCGCGGTAGCTGCCGTGGAGCAGGTTCCTCCCCATCTGCACGAGGAAGAGGAGGACGTAGAGCGAGCCTCCCAGGAACATTGCCGGGAAGACTCCATGGGTGAGCAGTACGACGATGACCAGGATGATCGCGGCGATGTCGAACAGGGACTGCCTCGGGGCGATGGAGCGGCCATGGAGGCGGTCGGCGACGAGGGTGAAGCTCCATCGGTCGAAGAGCCTGAAAGCGAGGATGATCAGGACCGCCGCAATCACCGCCGGCGGGATCAGGGTGACGATGGGGTGGAGGAAGAGGAGGACCCCGAGGGCCAGGAGGCCGCCGGTTCCCTGGGCGAGGTTGCTGCGTCCGCCGGTGGCGTGGATGGCGGCGGTGCGGGTGATGCTGCCGACACTGACGACCCCCCCGAAGAGGGCGGCGGTGATGTTGCCGATACCCTGGCTGATGAGTTCGCGATTGGGATCGGAGCGACGCAGGAGGAGGCGGTCCGAGGTGGCGGCGGCGAGGAGGGTGGAGAGGGAGATGAGAAAGGCGAGGCTCAGGGCGAGGGGGAGCAGGCGGAGCAGGATCTCGGGGTCGACGGCTCCGGGGGAGGCGAGGAGAGCGAAGAAGGGTTCGGCCAGGTAGGGGGTGGGCAGGGTCATGACCGGCAGCGGGATCGGGGAGGGGAGCGGGAGAGCGGGAGCGGTTGCCGTCCCCGCCAGGGCGACCAGGAGGGCGTGCGCCATCGTCCCGGCGGCGATCCCCAGGAGGAACGGGGAGATCCGGGTTCCCAGCCAGCGGGCCAGGAGAATGACCCCCAGGGTCGTTCCCCCCACCAGGAGAGGGATCCCTCGCTCCGGGGTCAGGAGGTGCGCCGGGTTGTCCGCCAGGCGGGCGAAGGAACCCCCCAGGAAGAAACGAAGCTGGGTGGCCAGGACCAGGATGGCAGTGCCGTTGAGGAGTCCCGAAAGGACCGGGTGGGGGATGTACTTGACGACCTGTCCGAGGCCCAGCATCCCGAAGAGGAGCTGCATGGCCCCGGCCAGAAAGACCGAAAAGAAGAGCAGGACCAGGAGTCGGGTGACAGTTTCGGGGGCGAGTTCTCCTCCCCCCGGGGCGACGCGGGCGATCAGGAAGCTCAGGATGGCGGCCATCATGAGGGCGGAGAGAGAAAAGGCGCCGTTGTGCATGATGCGGACGGGGCTTGCGAGGGCGCCCGCCAGATTGGCGAAGGTCAGGGCGATGAGACCGGCGGCGATTCCTTGGGGGATATAGGCCTCTCCCAGAGGGGAAAAGGCCAGGGCCCCGTAGGCGATGCTCTCCGGAACCGCAATCAGGGTCGCGACGGCGGCGGCGGTGAGGTCGCCCCTGATCCGGGCGAAACCGCTCGTCGGGAGGGGAGGAAGAGGTGGATTCGGCAAACGGGGCTCCCTGCGCAGTGATACATCCCTAGCAGTCTGTTGAAAAAGTCCATCCATGGACTTTTTCAACCCGGAAAGGCAAAAACAAGTTTTGCCTTTCCTTCCAAATTCAACGGGTTAAACCGTCCCGTTGAATTTGGCCGGCCATCCCTGGAAGGCTCTGTCCGTTTATCAACGGGCTGCTGCAAGCAAACCATCCCTGGAGGCTGTTGCCGGTTTCGGATAGCCTCGGGCGGTTCGGATCGGCCCCGATGGATCCCGGCCCGAAGCGGCGCCCCGATCGGGGGGGCGTCCTCGGGCCGGACTCCCCGACCGGGGGAGATCATAACCGCTCCGGTCGTCCCGGGATAACCCAAAAAATTCCGGAGGCCCTCGTCTTGCAGCATCGGACCAGTCGTCGGTTCCTGGAGGAGCAGTACCGCCTGACCGAGGCCGGGTCCGTCGCTCATGGCTACGCCCGTCATGGATTTCACCGCCGGCGCTACGAATCGGTCCTGGAGCTTATGGCGCGCCACGGCGTGGGATCACCGGGGGCTGCGGATGGAACGGCTCCGGTGCTGGATCTGGGTTGTGCGGTGGGGATATTCTCCGGGCTTTTTCAGCGCCGTTTCGGCGGTCGGGTGATCGGCCTGGACATCGCCTGGAATGCCGTCTCCCAGGCCGGACGATGGCTCCCGGAGGGACGCTTCGTCCAGGGGGCTCTGCCCGAGCTGCCTTTTCGCGATGAGGGGTTTGCCGGCGTCATCGCCCTGGAGGTGTTGGGATATCTCGACCGGGATGGGGTGGATCAGGCCCTGGCGGAAGTGGCCCGTCTGTTGCGGCCGGGAGGCTGGCTCTGCCTGGTGGACCAGTCCGGGTTCAAGGCCTCCGCGGCGGTCAAGTTGTCGGTCCCCTGGTTGCAGCAACGGCTTCGGTCCCATTTCACCGTCGTCGAGGTACACTATCAGCACCAGCAGTTGCACCGGCTCCTGACGCAACGATTGCTGGCGGCCAAATCCCGAATTGGTTACCATCGGCAGATCCTGGGAGATCTTGACCGAACCCCCTCGGGGCGGCTGGGTCTGGCGGCTCCTGGTCTGACCCGAAGGCGGCGGCTGTTCGCCCTGGGGCTGGCCCTTCCCGGGGTTCGCGGGACACTCCGTCTGGCGTTGGGGGGCCTCGATTTTCTGGAGCGATGGGTTGTGCATCTCCTGACCCTCACCTGGCCGGCCCCCTGGCTGGATGGCCTCGGGCGGTGGTTCTTGCCCCGCTGGAGCCGAACCGAGGTCCAGTTCTTCTGTCGGCGAGAGGAGGGATCGGCGGGCGAGTGAGAACCCTCCCCTTCGCCGGTGAATGCACGGGGGAACTTCCGGGTTCGTGGCCTCGTGGTCGTGGTTTCGTGGCCGTGGTTCCTCTGGCGCGGCTCTTCGTCGGCTGACACCACTGGCTGGCGGGTTCACTGGGAGGGAACGCGTGTCCGATCCGGTCGACAATACCCCTCGGGTGACGGTCCTGATGGCGGTCTGCAACGCCGGCGATTTTCTGGCGCTGGCGCTGACCAGCATCCTGACCCAATCCCTCGCGGAATTCGAGTTCGTCGTCGTCGATGACGGTTCCACGGACGGATCGGCGGAAGTCCTGGCCAGGTTTGCCCTGCTCGACCGGCGTCTGGTCATCCTGGAGAACGGCGCCAACCTTGGTCTCACCCGTTCCCTCAATCGAGGGTTGGGCCGGGCCAGGGGGCGTTACGTCGCCCGACAGGATGCCGACGATCTTTCCCTGCCCGAGCGTCTGGCGCGTCAGGTTGCCTTTCTCGACAGACATCCGGAGATCGGTTTCGTGGGCAGCGCCGCCGGCATGATCGATGCCCATGGCGAGGTTCTCGAAATCCGTCGCCACCCGGTGACCGACACCGAGATCCGCTGGATGGGGATATTCCACAATCCTTTTTTCCACACCTCGGTCATGTTCCGGCGAGAACTGGTCCCGAATGACGGGCGCCTCTATGACGAGCGGTTTTCGGTGGCGCAGGATTATGACCTTTGGGTACGGCTTTTGCAGAGAACCCGTGGCGCCAACCTGCGGACGCCCCTGGTCTGCCACCGCCTCCACGAGCGGCGCACCTCGCGGACCCGGCGGGAGGAGCAACGGCAGGTGGCTTTGACGGTCCCCGGCAGGCAGATGCGGGAGCTGCTGCCGGGCGAGGGGTTTGACGACACGCGGGTGGTTGCCCTCCGGGCATTGTTTCTCGCCCGGTCGCCTCGGGCCGGATGGCGGCGACTGGCGGATTCCCGGATCATGGTTCGTCTCTTCCGGCGTTTTTCGTGGCAGAGCGGCCTGGATCCCAGGGTTGTCTCGCGACTCGCGGCGGGCCTCGTTGGGCATCTGTTGGGGGAGGCCGGGTGGCAAATCGTGACCCACCCCGGATTGGCCCTTGATCTCTGGAGGTTGGATGCCAGAGAGTGTCGGCGGGGGTGTCGTCGTCGGATCGCCCGGTTCGGGAGGTTACGGTGGTAGTCTTCGGTCGACATTATGGTCTTGCCGGTCCCGCGTGGTGGCGGTTCCGGTCGGCAAAGAAGATCAATGACAGGGTAACCGATGAGAAAGAATGAATTTGCTTCCATGATCGTTGAGTCTGTTCACGATGTCTTCCTGGCTTTTTTGTTCATGGAGGCCAAGGCCGGGCCGGTTGTCACAAAACCGGAGGAGGAGATCTACAACCCGCCCAATGCCGAGGCGACGGCAGTCGTCAATTTTTCGGGGGGCATTCACGGAGGGGTCCATTTGGCCTCTCCCCGGCATGTGGCCCTGAAGTTGGCCGGGGCCTTGGCGGGGGAGGAGTTTCAGGAGATCACCGATCGGGAGGCGGGCGATGGCTTCGGCGAGCTGGGCAATATGGTGGCCGGGGGCCTGCAAACGAAACTCGGGGAACGTTTTGGCGTCATCAATCTGACCCCGCCCACGATCATCTCGGGGAACGACTATCGGATGCAGTACAAGAGTAACTTCAACAGTGTCAAGCAATATTTTCTTTCCGATGCCGGACCCTTCTTCGTCGAGTTTTTCTTCTTCATCGATGGATACGACCCCGAGAGGGAGGAATAGTCTCTATTCCCTCTTCCTCCATTCCGGGTCGGAGGGCGACTGCGGGAGCGAGAGTCGGTGGCGAGCGTTCTGATCACTCCTGAGGCCGTCCTGCGTTTCGCCGCCCTCTCCGGGGATCGCAATCCCCTGCATGTGGACCCGGTCGCTGCCCGGCGGACCCTCTTTGGCGGCACCGTCGCCCATGGGGTCTTCGTCCTGATGGCGAGCCTGGAGGTTATCCTTGCGCACCGCCCCGGGCCGCTCCGCCTGGTCACCCTGGAGGCCCGTTTCGACCAGCCGCTCCGCCCCGGGGAGCGGTTCACCCTCGAGGAGAGGCCTGGCCGCCGCGCCGGCGAGGAGCAGTGGTGGGTCCAAGGTCCCCACCGGCGGGTCCAGGTGATCATCTTTTGTTCGGTCCCGGTCACCGGCGATCCTTTACCGCCGCCACCGCCCCGGCAGTTTCCCGAAACGGAGGGGTGTGCCGAGAGAGACTGGGAAGCGCTGGCCGATTTCGAGGCGGTCGCGTCCCTGGGGTGGTCGGAAGCCGAGGCGGTCGCGCTCTTTCCCGGACTGGTCGAGCGTCTGCCGCGTTGGCAATTGGCGATTCTCCTCGCCACGACCCGCATCGTCGGGATGGAGGTCCCCGGGCGTCACAGTCTGTTCACCGCCTTGAAACTTGCCTTCACTGCCCCGCCACCGGGGGGGGAGGGCTTCCTGTTGCGTTACCGTGTCGAAGAGGCGCATGCCGCCTTTCGCTATCTCCGGATCGCACTCTCCGGGGCCGGAACGACCGGCCAGCTTGAAGCCCTGGTCCGTCCGGAGCCGGTGGTGCAGCCCTCCTTCGGGCAGTTGGGGATCGGGATCGATCCTCGTGAATTTGCCGGCCAGCGTGCCTGGATTGTCGGCGGTTCGCGCGGGCTGGGGGAGGTCTGCGCGAAATTGCTGGCCGCCGGCGGCGCCGAGGTCACCCTCACCTTCAACCGGGGCCGGGAGGAGGCCGAGGCGGTGGTCGGCGACATCACCCGTGGTGGCGGCGCCTGCCGGGCCATTCCCTTCGATGTCCTGGAGCCATCGGCGGATCTTCCCTCTCCCTGGTCGCTGCCGGGGGAGGGACCTACGCATCTCTATTACTTTGCCGCTCCCTTCATCGAGACCGGCGACCCGCGGGGGGGATGGTCCTGGCGTCCGGAGCTCCTGGAGCGCTACCTGGCCTTTTTCGTTCACGGTCTGGAGCGGACCCTTTCGTGGCTCGGGCGGCGTCACCCGGGCGCGGTGGGACGGCTCCGGCTCTTCCATCCCTCGACCGTTTTTCTCGATCCTCCCCCCCTTCCGATCGCCCGCGAATATACCGTCGCCAAGGCGGCCGGCGAGTGCTTCTGCCGCCAGCTTCAGGCGGGCATGGAAGGCCTACGGGTCTTCTCTCCCCGGTTGCCGCGACTGCTGACCGATCAGACCAGCGGCATCCCGGGAAGTGCTGCCCCCGAAGAGCCTGCGACCGTGCTGCTTCCCCTTCTCCGGCGTTTCCACGACGATCATGAATGCGAACGTACCCTGGCGGCGACGGGAGGCAAGGGCGGGCGATGAGTCATGCGCGATCCACGGGAGAGGAGGAGGGGGCGGCGGTACGCCTGGAAGGGAGCCGCCTGTTCTCTTCCTGGCTGCGGGAACAGCGGGCAAGCCTGGTCTTCACGACCTACCAGGCGAGCAAGATCTTTTTCATCGGCCTGAAGGCGGATGGCTCCCTGTCGGTCTTCGAGCGGACCTTCGATCGCTGCATGGGGCTTGCCTGGCAGGGGAAGAGCCTTTGGCTGGCCTCGCGGTATCAGCTTTGGCGCCTGGTCGACATTCTCGATCCCGGGGGGCAGCATCAGGGGCATGATGCCCTCTATCTCCCCATGACCGGACATACGACCGGTGATGTCGATGTTCACGACCTGGCCATTCTCCCGGATGGTCGCCCGGTCTTTGTGGTCACCTTGTTCAATTGCGTGGCCACGGTCGGGGTGAACGAGAGTTTCATCCCGCTGTGGAAGCCGCCGTTCATCTCCCGCCTGGTTGCCGAGGACCGCTGTCACCTGAATGGTCTGGCCCTCGACGAGGGGCGTCCCCGCTATGTGACTCTGGCAAGCCGCAGCGATGTGGTCGAGGGCTGGCGGGAGCACCGTCACGACGGTGGTCTGGTCATGGATCTGGATACCGACACGGTGATCTGCGAGGGGCTTTCCATGCCGCACTCGCCCCGCCTGCATCAGGGCAGGCTCTGGCTGCTCAACGCCGGAACGGGGGAGTTGGGTTTTGTCGATCGGCAGAGGCGGCGCTTCGAGCCGATCGCCTTCTGCCCCGGTTTTCTTCGGGGCCTGGCTTTCAGCGGCGATCATGCCGTCGTGGGTCTCTCCAAACCCCGGGGGAGCCGTTCCTTCCAGGGACTTGCCCTGAATGCGCGTCTCGACCGGGAGGGGGTGGCTGCCCGCTGCGGCGTTCAGGTCGTGGATCTCAGGAGTGGCGCTGCTACCCACGCCCTGCTTCTCGAAGGCGTGGTCGAGGAACTCTACGATGTGGCGGTCATTCCGGGGAGTCTCCGACCCATGGCCCTGGGATTCCGCACCCCGGAGATCCACCATACGCTCAGGGTGGGGGAAATGGCCCCGGGATTGGTGGGGCTGCCGAGGGAGCGCTGACAATCGTATCCGGAGGCACGGATCGACCTCCCCGTGCAGTGGCGGCAGAGAGATCATGACCGCCCGGAAAGACTGCGGGGAACAGTAGCGGCAGAGAGATCATGACCGCCCGGAAAGATTGCGGGGAACGGTGGGGTGGCCGGTGCCGGTCGGTCGTCATGGGGAACGAAGCATGCAGGAAATACGGTGGAAACAGCGGTTCGACAACTACCTTAAAGCCTTGCAGACCCTGGATGCGGCCATGGCACTGGCGCGTGAACGGGAGTTGTCCACCCTGGAGCAGCAGGGGTTGATCCAGGGATTTGAATATACGCACGAACTCGCTTGGAACGTCTTCAAAGATTATCTGGAGTACAAGGGAATTTTTGGCCTGGTGGGGTCGCGGGACGCCACCCGCGGTGCGTTCAAGAATGGTCTGATCGGGCAGGGTGAGGT
The DNA here is from genome assembly GCA_015229005.1 of Magnetococcales bacterium. Taxonomy (GTDB): domain Bacteria; phylum Pseudomonadota; class Magnetococcia; order Magnetococcales; family JADGCL01; genus JADGCL01. Next base: position 20,107 of record JADGCL010000024.1, on the reverse strand, counting down.
CTGGATGCAAATGATCGCGGATCGCAACCTGACCTCCCACACCTATGACCAAACCCGGGCACAGGCCATCGCCGATGCTATTTCCGGGCGGTATCACCCCGCGTTCAAAGAGATGGCCGAGCGGTTCACCCGGCTTTACCGGCAGCCGGAGGACGACCCATGCGCCATGGATTGACCGCCGACACCGTGGAGCGCATTCAGGGTGTGCTGACGCATTTTCCCGCTGTCGAACGGGCCCTACTGTACGGCTCCCGCGCCAGGGGGGACCACAAGCCGGGATCGGACATTGACCTGACCCTGTGCGAGGAGTCGCTGATCTCGGAGCAACTCGCCGCCATCGCCTTGGAGTTGGACGATCTGATGCTGCCTTACACCTTCGATCTGTCGATTCTCGACCGCTTGGATCACGCCGCCCTGCGCCGGATCGTCGCTCGGGAGGGGGTGATCCTCTACGAGCGGCAGCCCCGCCCGGTCATCTCCGGGTGACGAGCGGGGGAGAGGAGTCCCTCAGGGCTCGGCGACGGGGAGGGCGACGGTGACCTGGGTCTCTCCGGGCCGGCTGCTGTCGAGGGTGATACTGCCGTTCTGAGTTTTGGCCGCCAGCCAGGCGGAATAGGTCCCCAGTCCTGTTCCCGCATCCTTGCCGTGGGTCACATACTTGTCGAAAAACCGGTCGCGAATGGCCTCGGGGACCTCCCCGCGATTGGTGATCTGGACGGTCGCCATGCCCCCTTCCATCGCCAGGAGGATACCGATCTTCTCTCCCGGCGGCGAGGCCTCGATGGCGTTCAGAATGAGATTGCACAGGAGTGGGTAGCAGAGGAACCGTTCGCCGACCACAGTCAGGTTGCCCCCACGAACGGAGAGATCCGGGGCATCGGCGATCTCCACCGAGAGCCCCTTGGCTGCGGCCTGACGACCAAGATCCCCGACCACCTTCGACAGAACCTCCCGCAGGCCGACGCTCTCCGGGCGGAGGGGATAGGTCCCGTTCTCCATTTTGAAGAGATCCATCGAGCGGTTGATCATCTCCAGCATGGTATAGCCGCTCCTTTCCGCCATCTTCAGGAGTGCCTTCTGGCCTTCGTCGAGAGCCGCCTCCTCCAGAAGGAGCTGCGCGACCCCGAGGATCCCGGAGAGGGGCCCCTTGAGATCGTGCCGGGAGATGCGCTCCATCTCTTCCCGGACCTTCAGGGCCTGTTCCAATTGCTCGTTCTTGCGACTGAGTTCTCGTTTGGTCCGAAAGAGGGCGACTATGTTCCGCGCCCGTGCCAGCACGATGAGCGGATTCCCCGGCTTGCGGATGAAGTCGGTTGCGCCCAGACTCAAACCCAGGGCCTCGTCTTCCTGGCTTTCCCTGGCTGTGAGAAATATGACCGGAACCTCCCGGGTTTCGGGATTCTCCTTCAGCTGCCGGCAGACCTCGAAACCATCCATCCCCGGCATCATGATGTCCAGGAGGATGAGGTCCAACCCCCCGCGGTTGGCGATCTTCAGGGCCAAGGCCCCGTGAATGGCGATCCTGATCGCGAAATGGCGCCCCAGGGCGGATCGGATCACATCGATCTGTTCCGGCTGATCATCGACGAGGAGGATCGTCCCCTCATTTTCCTGTTGCCCGTTGAAGGAAGGCATAGTCAGATCCGGACCTCGACAAGTGAAAGATCATCCGTGTGGGCGGATGCCCCGACATGGGCCCGCAGGAGGGCCAACAGATCCTCCAGGGGCGTATCACCGACCATCACCCGGCCCAGAAACGCTTCCAGGCGTTCGCTCCCGAACATATTCCCCCCGCCATCCATGGCCTCGACGATGCCGTCAGAATAAGCGAAGAGGCGGTCTCCCGGTTCCAGATCAAGGGAAATCCGGTCCTCTTCGGCGGGAGTGTGATCGAGGATCCCCATGGGGGGCAGGCGGGAGGGAAACCGCCCCCGCAACTCTCCCCCCCGGAACCACAGACCCTCCGGCATACCCGCATTCCAGAGCAGGGCCTTGTCCCGTTCCGGGTTCACCTCGATCAACATCGCCGCGAAAAAAAGCCCGGTCGGCAGACGCGAGACCAACTCCCCGTTGATCCGACCGAAGATCTCGGCGCCTGAAAATTCCCTCGCCGCCAGTTCGTGCAGGATGTAGGTCACCAGGGGACCGCCAACCGCCGAGGGCAGCCCGTGACCGGTAAAATCCCCAAGCAACACCAACTGCCGACCCCCGGGGGTTATATCCGAAAGGAGCAGATCCCCTGCCGTCTCTTCCACGGGCGAGAGCAGGTAACGGATGTAGCGCTCGTCCAACCTCTCGGCACAACGCATCTTCAGGAGAATCGATTCGATCATCCCCCGTTCCCGGAGGAGGCGGCGGTTGTACTCATCCAGGCGCACCTGTGCCGCCCGCAGAGCCAGGTGGGTCCTGATCCGGGCCTGGACGATGGGGATTCGAAACGGCTTGGTGATGTAATCGACGGCCCCGAGTCGCAATCCTTCGAGTTCATCGGCTTCGCCGCTCCGGGCGGTCACGAAGATGATGGGAATCTCCCGGGTCTTCGGATCGCTCTTGAGTCGGCGGCACACCGCGTGACCATCCATGCCCGGCATCATCACGTCCAGAAGGATCAGGTCCGGCAACGGTTCGACCAGGACCGCCCGCAGGGCCACTTCGCCGCTGGTGGCAGGTCGGATCATATATTCGGAGGCGAGCGCCCCTTTGAGGATGTCGATATTCTCGGGGGTATCGTCGACAACCAGGATGATGGGTCTGGACATCTTTCTCGTGTTCCCCCTCGGTGGTTCTCCGCCCCGGCCCTGTCATCAAGCGCAACGACCGCCGCAATGGTGAAAAGCCGTGCGGATTCCTCCCGGCGGCCTTCCCGACCCTCTTCCCGATCCCGTTTCCCATCGATGCGCAGGAGAGGGGAAGACAAAAACGGCTATGCGGATTCATCCCCGTAGCGCCCCATGATCTCCACCAACTCCTCCTTCAAATCGACGAAGAGGGAAACCAACCGGGGATCGAAATGCTCGCCGGCCTCCCTCACGAGCAGGGCCAGGGCATCATCCACGCTCCAGGGGGCCTTGTAGGGTCTGCGGGCGGTGAGGGCATCGAAGACATCGCCGACAGCGCAGAGACGACCGGCCAGGGGAATCTCCTCCCCGGCCAGCCGACGCGGATAGCCGCGCCCGTTCCACTTTTCGTGGTGAGTCAAGGCGATGAGACCCCCCAACTGGAGGATGTCGGAACTTTGCGGGCCTATGATCCGATAGCCGATCTCGGGGTGGGTCTGGATGACGGCGAATTCCTCGGCGGTCAGTTTGCCGGGCTTCAGCAGGATGGCGTCGCGGATGCCGATCTTGCCGATGTCGTGCATCGGCGCCGCGTTCATGATCTGATCGGCCTCCGGGTCGCTCAAGCCGGTCTTCCTGGCCAGGAGACCCGCGTAACGGCTCATGCGCATGACGTGGAGTCCGGTCTCGTTGTCCCGGTATTCCGCCGCCCGTCCCAGTTGGCGAATGACCTCGATGCGAGTCTCCTCCAGCTCCAGATTGCGCAACCGGAGCTGGGCGGTGCGCACCTCGACCTGATTGGCCAGGAGCTTGCGTCTGTCGTGCATCTCCAAGTGGGTTCTCACCCGGGCCAGGACGATGGGGGGCGAGACCGGCTTGACCAGGTAGTCGGCTGCCCCCAGCTCGAAGCCCCTGGCCTCGTCGTCGACTTCCGATCGGGCGGTCACGAAGATGACGGGAACGTCCCGGGTTCGATCGTCCAGTTTCAGCAGGCGGCAGGCCTCGTAACCATCCATCTCGGGCATCATCACATCCAGCAGCACCAGATCCGGAGGCGTGGAGGAAAAGGCGATCTTTAGTGCCACACGGCCATTGGTCGCCACCTGAACCCGGTAGAAAGGAGCGAGGATGCCCTTCAGGATGTCCAGATTTTCCGGCGTATCGTCGACTATAAGGACGGTCTTCCTGACCGTCTCAACGGTACGGGTCATGATCACTGCCCCCCTCCAACGAAATCCCCTCGGCCTTTGCCCATCCGCACAGGGTGGCGAGCGAGGCCTCGAAATCATACCGTTCCAGGGCCTCCTGAAGCGCCCGCAACTGTTTCCGCCGCTCTCCCCGGGGGACCAGGAGGGCCAGCTCCCGAACCACCTGCTCCACCGCCGAGTCGTAGGATCGCAGCAGGGAAACCGCCTCCCTGAACAAGGGCTCGAGACGCTCGACCGGCACCTCCTCCCGGGCATCTCCGCCCGGGAGGAGGGCGGAGGATGGTTCCGCTTCCTGGGCCAGCCCCGCTGCTTCGATGACGGAGACGACCCGGCCCAACTCGACAGTCGCCTGCACCAGGAGCGGCATCAAGTCCGCCATACCCTCCGGATGCTGCGACTCCTTTTCGATCCGGCCCGCCAGTTCCGCCAGCCTCGTGGCGCCGATGGTGGCGGCAACCCCCTTGAGGGCGTGCGCGACATGGTTGAGACCCGGACCATTTCCATTGGCCAATTCCAGCTCCATCCGTTGGCAGGCCCCCCCTTGATTCGTCACGAACTTGCGCAAAATCCGGGTGTAGAGCGCGACGTTGCCACCGACGTTGCCGAGTCCCCTGTGGCTGTCGATTCCGGGCAACGACGGCAAATGCCCACCCGCCCCGGGGGCAGGAGACGAGAGTCGGGGAGGCGATGACCCGGAGCGCGCTACCGGGGCCAACCACTTGACCAGGGTTGCGTAAAGTTCTCCGGGAGAGACTGGTTTTGCCACATAGTCGTTCATTCCCGCCGCCAGGCAGCGCTCTCGATCACCGCTCATGGCATTGGCGGTCATGGCGACAATGGGGAGCGTTGCCATCGCCGGCAGCAGCCGGATCTCCCGGGTCGCTTCGTACCCGTCCATGATCGGCATCTGCATATCCATCAGGATAAGATCGAAGCTCTCCCGACCGGCGACAGCCACGGCCTCGCGACCGTTGTTGACGATCATGACGTCGATGCCGACCCGCTCCAAGAGTTCCCGCGAGACCTGCTGGTTGATTTCGTTGTCCTCCACCAGGAGAATCCTGATCCCCTCGTACCCTGCCAGGATTTCCTGGGCGGGATCGTTGCTCGCCATCGTCACGGAGGAGTGTGAGAGACCCAGGGCGCCGGCCACGGCCCCATGCAAAGCCCGACGGGTGAACGGTTTCAATAGATAACCATCCAAAAGCGCACGCTCTCCGTGGGGTATGACCTCGTCGCAACCAAAGGCGGTCACCATGATGACCCGGGGTGGCTCCGTTGGTCGCCTGCCCTCCCGGATTCGCCGGAGGGTCTCCAGACCGTTCATCCCCGGCATTTTCCAATCCAGGAGAACAAGATCGAAAGGGGCGCCGGCTTTCTCCTGGAGGGCCAGTTTTAGCAGCGCCGTCGCCCCATCCGTGGCGGTGACGAGCTGCCAGTTCAGGGGCGCCAGGTGATGGATCAGGATCTCTCGGGCGTGGGTGTTGTCATCCACGATCAGGACCCGCAGCTCCGGCGGACCTGCGAGGGGAAGCGCCTCGTCCGGGGATTGGTCGGGACATCGGTCGAAACGGGCGGTGAAGGTGAAACGGCTGCCGATCCCGGGATCGCTTTCCGCCCGGATTTCGCCCCCCATCAACTCCACCAGCCGCTTGCAGATCGCCAGCCCCAGGCCGGTGCCGCCGTATTTGCGGGTGGTGGAGGAGTCCCCCTGGGAGAACTCCCGGAACAGCCTGGTCATCTCCTCCGGTGTCATGCCGATCCCCGTATCACGCACGGTGCATTCCAGAAGGAGACTCTCCGACTCCTCGCTGACGAGCCGGATTTTGATCTCAATCTCTCCCCTTTCGGTGAATTTGACGGCATTTCCGGCCAGATTGGTCAATACCTGACAAAAACGATGGGAATCCCCCACCAGAAAGGCGGGGACATCGCGACCGATATCGACCAGGAACTCCAAGCCCTTCTCCTGGACCTTGATCCCCAGAATGGCGGAGATCCCAGTCAACACCTCATCCAGGGAAAAACGGGCATTCTCCATGAGGAGCCTGCCCGCCTCGATGCGGGAAAAATCGAGAATGTCATTGATCAGAGCCAGGAGGGCATTGGCGCTGAGGGTGACCTTGTCGAGATAACCCCGCTGCTGGTCGCTCAAGTGGGTCTGCAGGCAGAGATGGGTCAGACCGATGACGGCGTTGAGCGGGGTGCGAATCTCGTGGCTCATGTTGGCGAGGAAATCCCCCTTGGCGCGGCTGGCCACCTCTGCCTTCACCGCCAGCGCCTCTGCCTTCACCGCCAGTGCCTCCGCCCGGCCCCGGGCCTCGATCAACTGGTCGGTGAAGTGTCTGCGCTCGGTCACATCCACCAAGACTCCGATCACCGCCGACTTTCCTTGGTGCTGCCGGCGGAACTGGGAGAGCATGGCCTCCATGACGTGCTCTCGACCCCTGCCGGAGGTCAGGGTCATCTCCGAGCGCAGGCGCTGGTTGACCGGATCGTCGAGCAGGGTCTTGACAAGGTCGGCCAACGGTCGACCGTTCTCCCGACCGAAGATCCCCTCCAGGCTGGCGCCCTCCACTTCTCCCGTATTATCGGTACCAAAGCGGCGGAAGGTTTCGTTGGCGAATACGAGCTGATTCCGATCACTCGCAAAAAAGATGGGCAGTGGCACCGCATCGATCAATTCCCGCAGAAGCTTGCGTTCTTCCACAAGGGTTCTTTGTGCCTTCTGCCGGTCGGTGATGTCCCGAATCACCCCGACCGTCCCGATGTACTGGCGGGTGCGGTACGAGGTCTCGTGGCCGACCTCGCCGTAAAGGCCGGTGCTGTTGACCTCGACGCTGACGGTCGGCAGCTCCAGGTCGCGCAGCTCGAAGAGTTCGTTGACGACCCCGCTCTTGGGACGCAGGCGGATCTCCAGGCCCACCGTCATCCTGACCCCCGTCCGCCGTTCGTCGAACAGTTTCTGCTCCGGGTTCGCCGTCCCCCGACCGATCCTCTCGATGACCCCTTCCAGACTCGCATCCCTGATGTCGGCGCTGTGAATGATCTCGGTAAAATGTTTACCGATCAGCTCGGAGGGGTGGTACCCCAGCCGTTCGATGGCGCGATTCAAAAAGGTGAAGCGTCCCTCGGCATCGATTTTGTAAACGATGTCGGGAATGGTCTGGACCAGGCTGCGGAAGCGTTCCTCCGAGGCCGAGAGTTGCTCCAGGCTGTCGTTCAGCCTTTCGTTGATCTCGGCGAGGCGGCGGTTTTTTTCTTCCATCTCGTGGTTGAAATGACGCAAGGCCAGATGGGTCCTGACCCGCGTCCTGACGATGGGGGGACTGATGGGTTTGGTGATATAATCGACGGCGCCGATCTGGAGTCCTTCCAATTCGTCCCGGTCACTGGTCCTGGCGGTGATGAAGATCACCGGGATGTCCCGGGTGCGGATCTCGCGCTTCAGTTGCCGGCAAACCTCGAATCCATCCATCTGCGGCATCACGATATCGAGAAGAATGAGGTCCGGTTGCGGGTTCATGGCGGCCAATCGCAGCGCCAGGGGACCGTTGGTCACCGGACGCACCATGTAATCATCCATGAGGGTCTTCTTCAGGACATCCAGATTTTCCGGAGAATCGTCCACAATGAGGATGGAAGGCCTCGGGATCGTCTCATCCATGGTGCCACTCCTCGTCGATTCCAAAACGCCCGCAGCCTTGAGCGAGGCGCTCGGACGCCCCCTCGAAATCATAGGCGGCGACCAGGCGTTCGATCTCGCGCAACCAGGAGGCCATCTCCGTCGGCATCGGCAACTGCAGCAGCGACGCCAGGGTGAACTCCGCACCCGCCTCGAAGAGGGACAACTGCCGTGCTACTTTGCCGAGCAGGGCATGACGTTGGCGAATCAGCGCCTCGGTCTCCGCAGCGGGTTCCGGGGCCGGAACCGGGGCTGTCGCGAGGGGAAGAGCCGTGGTGATGGCGTCCAGGAGTCGGGAAAGCTCCCCATCCACGGTCTGCGTCAGGGAAAGGATCCGATCATCATTGGCGTTCATGCGAATAGCGACCTCCAGCTCCCCGGCCGACTCTCCGAGGGCATTGGCGCCGATGGTGAGCGCCACCCCCTTGAGGGTATGGGCGATCCGTTCCGCCGTCTCTTTCTCCCCGTTGGCCAACGCCTGGACCAACGCCTCGACGGCCCCGGACTGGTTGTTGCAGAACTTGGCCAACAACCCGAGATAGCCCGGAAGAGCGCCTCCCATGCGCCTGACCCCGCCCGGGATGTCGAGCCCGGGGATGGGACCGAACTCCGGGGACGGGGAAGGCTCGCCTCCCGCCGGCGTCCCGACCCGGGGGTCGCTCTCGGGACGCTCGTCGACCGCTTCGGGCAGCTCACCTGCTTCGGGCAGCTCACCTGCTTCGGGCAGCCCATCTGCTTCGGGCAGCCCATCCGCTTCAGACACTTCGGGCAGCTCATCCGCTTCGGAAATCCCGACCGGGGACGGAGTCCGCCGTGCGGTGGGCGGGGTTTGCTCCGGGGAGGGAGGAAGAACGGCAGGAGGGGTTGGGGCGGAAGAGAGACCCACCCAGAGGCACAGGGTAGCATAGAGCGTGTCGGGATCCACGGGCTTGGTGATGTGCCCCTGCATCCCCGCCTCCAGACAGCGTTCCCGATCGCCGGACATGGCGTTGGCGGTCATGGCCAGGATCGGCAGCCCGGCAAAACGCGGCTCCCGGCGAATGGCACGGGTGGCGGCAAGCCCGTCCATGACCGGCATCTGCACGTCCATCAGGACTGCATCCAGGGGCTCTCGGAAGACGGTGGCAACGGCCTCTGCGCCATCCTCGGCGACAAGCACGGTGACTCCGACCATCGTCAACAATTCCCGCGCCACCTGCTGGTTGATTTCGTTGTCCTCCGCCAGCAGGATCCTCGTCCCGGACAAATGACGGCGGAAACCGGTGATCGGGTCGGCGACCTCGTCGGAGGGCCAATCGCCCTCCGCGACCGAAGCGGGACCACCCTCCGGCTCACCAGCACCTGCCTCCCGTCCCCCCGCGCCGATGGCCTCCTGAATCGCCTCGGCCAAGGGTCTGCGGGTGACCGGCTTCGCCACGAATCCCCTGACCCGGCTCTCCCGGATCGCCAGCTTGACGACCTCCTCCTCGCTGCCGTAGGTGGCGGTCATGATCACCGCCGGCAACCGGTTCAAGGCCAGCTCATGGTGCATCCTGGCGACGGCGGTGACGCCGTCCATCCGCGGCATCAGGAGATCGGTGATCATGACCGCGAACGGGGTCCCGGCGCATTCTGCCCGCTGGATGCTCTCCAGGGCCTCCCGTGCATCCCGGACCGGGGTGACCCGACAGGAGAGGGAGAGCAGACAATCTCCCACTGCTTTCCGCGCACTGTCATTGTCCTCGACCAGAAGGACGTTGAGACCGGCGACGCCGGCGGGGGATGAAACCATCTCCTGCGTCGAGGCCGGGGAGACGCCGAAGCGTACATCGAAGATGAACCGCGATCCCTCCCCGGCCTCACTCTCGATGTGGATGCCGCCCCCCATCATCTCGATCAGACGTTTGGCGATGGTGAGACCAAGACCGGTGCCGCCGTAGCGGCGGGTCGTGGAGGAATCGGCCTGGGTATAGACCTGGAACAGGCGCTCCTGTTGTTCCGGGGTCATGCCGATACCGGTATCGCGCACCGTGAACCGGAGGCGAACGTGAGCGTCATCCTCTTCGAGGAGACCGACCTCGACAACGACCTCTCCGCGCTCGGTGAACTTGATGGCATTGCTGGTCAGATTGGACAGCACCTGGCCCAATCGCAGGGGATCTCCCACGAGCAGTGGCGGTACCGCGGCGGCACACCCGATGACGAATTCGACCGGCTTCTCCTGGAGTTTGACCGAGACCAGGGAAGCCAGCGAGTCGAAGACCGATTCCAGGGAAAATTCCGTGGTTTCCATCTCCATCCGCCCGGCCTCGATCTTGGAGAAATCGAGAATGTCGTTCAGGATGCGCAGGAGCGAAGTGGCCGAGGCATGGACCTTGCGCAGATAATCCTTCTGCCGGGCGGTGAGCCGGGTCTGCAAACAGAGGTGGGAGAGGCCGATGATGGCGTTCATCGGGGTGCGGATTTCGTGGCTCATGTTGGCGAGAAATTCGCTCTTGGCCCGGTTGGCGCTCTCCGCCACCTGCCTCGCCTGTTGCAGCTCGCGGGTGCGCTGTTCGACCCGCTCTTCCAGCTCTCCCTGGGTGGCGCGCAGCTCCCGCGTCTGCTGATCGAAGGTCAAAGCCAGGGCCTCCAACTCGTCCCCTGTGCCGACCGGAGAGCAGGTGGGGCTCTGACGATCGGCCACCCGCTGGCACAACAGCAGAATGGGACGGGCGATGCTGTTGCCGATCTGAACCGCCATCGCCGCCGCCAGAAAGAGGAACAACAACCCCAGGGAACCGAACCGGAGCAGGGCTTCGCGAACAGGAGCTTCGTGGATCGAGGCCGGAACCCCCAACTCCAGGGTCAACCCCAACCGCCCCAGCCAGGGCATTTCTCCGGAGTTCGCCGTCACCCGGGCGGAGATGAGGCGAAGCGGAACTCCCTCCTCGAGATCGCCGCTCCGGAAGGCGAAGAGATTTCCCCGGGCATCCTCGATTTCGTAGTAAAAAGGATGGTTCCCCTTGAACAGGCGCCGGACAATGCTCTCCAACTCGAACTCCACCACCACCGCTCCCTGGGTGGTCCGGTAGTAGTCGATGGGGGCGACCACCAGCAGACGGTGACTCCCCGGGGTGACGGCCACGGTCGTCCAGCCCAGGGCCAGCGCCTTGCGTAATTGGGGGAACTCGTTGTAGTCCGGCGGATTCTGCGCCTCCACATAGAGCGGGCGACCATCGAAATCCACCAGCGCGAAGGAAGCCACGTCCCGGTTTGCCGCGAAGTTCGCCGCCAACTGCGGCAAGTGCGTCCGCCGCCCTTCCGGGTCGAGGAGGCCGGTGGTCATGAAGGGATTGTCGGTCAGGGCGGCGGTGGTCTCCATCAGATAGGAGAGCCTGTCCTCCAGGCGCAACAGCTCCCTCAGGGCGATCTCGTGCAGGGAGGTGCGGCTCTCCTTCTCCAACTGGACCTTGAAGAGCCAGCCGACCAGCATCGTCGCCAGGGTGACCACCAGGATGAAGAAAAGCCCGATCTGCCAGGTCAGGCGTCGCCTCAGGCCCCGGGGCGGCGCCGGCGGGAGAGGGCCGCTCACTGCCGATCCCCGGGCGCCAACGGCACGATGTGGCCCGAGGCATCATGGCGGGCCAGAAAATAATCGCTCCCATCCAGGGCATCATGCCTTTCGGACGAAAAGGGGGGAGCATACTCCTTGATCAGCCCGGCATGACGGTCGATCCTCTCCAAGGACCGGCGCACTGTCTCCCGCTCCGTGGTACCGGCATCGCGGATCGCTCGGGCAAGGAGATGCACCAGATCGTAAGCCTGGGCCAGGCCGCTCGGCGACAGGGTACTCTCCAGGGGGTGGTCGCCGAAAAGGGCAATGTAGGACTGCTGGAAGGCCAAGAGCCGAACTGGTTCGCCGCGCGTCAGGGAAAAGGTCTGGAGGAATACCGGGGCCACCCTCCCCGGGATGTTCGCGGTCCGCTCGAAGAAGTCGCCGCTGGTGATCCCCCAGTGGGAGACCAGGGGCAGACCGATCCTCGCCGCCGCCATGGCCCCGACCCACTCGACGCCCTCGTTGACGCTGAGAACCAGGATCGCGACCTCGGCCAGCGAGGTCTGGAGCCACTCCCTGTGGCGGGAAAAATCGGTTTCCCCCCGATTGATCCAGGTGACCCCGACCGGAGCGCTTCCCCGCTCCTGGAAACGCTCCTGCATCGGCGACAGGATCCCACGTCCCCAGGACGTGTTTTCCAGTACCAGGGCCACCCGCGATCCCCGGGCAAGGGCGGCATCGACCAGGAAGGGCGCCACCAGGCGATCATTGGCGGAGAGGCGGAAGACGAAACCGGGCCCGTGGTCGGTGTGTTCCACGATCCCGCATGCCGCCGCCCAGGGAACCAGAAAGGGGACCCGGAGTTCATCCGCCATTTCGGACTGAACGATGGCGACCGTACTCGTGGAACCTCCGAGAATGGCAACCAGGGAATCCTCCCCGGCCAACCGTCGAAAATTGGCCTCTCCCCGGCTGGGAATGGACATGTCATCCAGTGCCAGCAGGCCGAGGCGCTTGCCCAGGACCCCGCCGTTGGCGTTGATCTCCTCCATGGCGAGGAGCGCCCCACGCTTGATGGCGAGCCCTGCCCCTCCCGGAAACTGGGAGAAATCCGCGTCCAGGCCGACCAGAATCTCTTCCTGCCGCGCCGACGAGGGGCGCCTGGCGCGGCGCATCTCCTCGCCCTTGGAGAGGATATCGCTGCCGATCACCGCTTCGAACTGCAACGGCAGGTGACGGAGCCGCTCGGCGAACTTCGCCCTCTCCGCCTCGCTCAGACGATTGACCAGAACCCCGGCGGCCTCGATCCGATCGAGAATCCGCTCCTCCTGCCGAGCCGTCTCCTGCCGTTGCCACGGAGTCAGCTCCCTGGCCGTCGCCAGCAGCCGGGATTGAGCTGCGTCTCCCAGCCTGGCAAAGCTCTTCTCACTGAATGCCAGAACGTAGGCCAGATAGGCATGGTCACTCAGCGTCAAGTGCGACTGGACCTCGTGGATCCCCATGGCGGCGATGGCGGCGAGCGGGTTCTCCTGGGCCTCCACCACCCCATCGGCCAACGCCTGCCGGGTTTCGCGAAACTCGATGGGGATGGGCACGGCCCCCAGGCTCGCGAATTGATCCATGATGAGCCGGCTCTTCATCACTCTGACCTTGAGGCCGGCGAAATCCTCGGGGGCGTGAATCGGGCGGTTGGCGGTGAACTGTTTGAAACCATTGCCCCAAAAGGTGACCCCGACCAGTCCTATCGCATGCAGTTTGGCCAGGATCAACTCCCCGGGCGGGCCATCCAGGAGCCGGAAGAGTTCCTCCGGGGAGGCGAAATGGAACGGCAGATCCGGGTACTGCATCGCCGGTATCGGAACGCTCATCTTGGCGGTGGGGACAAGGAGAATGTCGAGCTCGCCATTCACGGTCCGCTCGATCATTTCCAGGTCATTGCCCACTCGACCGCCGGGGAGGACCTCCACCCGCAACCGCCCCTCGCCGCCTGCCTCGATCTCCTGGGCGAACTTCGCCGCCGCGAGCCCAAGGGCGCTCTCGGCGGGCATGTTGTGACCGAACCTCAACACCACCGGCGGCGCCTTTCCCCCGGCCTCGGGAACCGCCTCGGGGGAGGGATGGAGGAGCGGCCACCACACCCAACCGACAAAGGCCAGGGCGGCGACCAGCGGCAGCAGGATCAGGGTGCGCCGCACCGACCGGCCTTCCCAATGCGCCCGGAGCCGACCAGGATTCCCTCAGCCATGGTTCTCTCCGGTGTCGAGGCCGAACTCGGCGGCGCACTGCTGCAGGGTGACCGCCGTTCCTTCAAAATCGTACTGGGCCACCTGCTCTTCCATGCGGGTGATCCACGCCAGCATTTCCGGGGAGGCGGCACAATCACGGAGGAGTACGAGAGTTTGTTCGACGGCGGCATCGAAGATGGCAAGCTGCCGGGTGGCCAGCCGGAAGAGGACCTGCCGTTTTTGGACGCGCTCTTGGCTCTCCGTGACCACAGCGGACGCCTGTTCCCTTCCGATAGGCGTCGGGGACGGCAGCCGTTCCAGGGCGGTGCAGATTCTTGCCAGCTCCTCGGCGACGACCGCCAGCAGGCGATTCCTCCGACCATCATCCCACCCCTCGCGTATGCTCTTCTCCAGGATCGCTGCCTTCTCCCCCAGGGCGGAGGCGCCGATGGTTTGGGAAACCCCCTTTAGGGTATGGACAAGGCGTTCCGCCGTGGCCCGATCATCGGCTTCCAACGCTGCCTTCAGGGCCTCCACCGCGCTCCCCTGGTTGACACGGAACTTGGCCAAGAGGCGAAGATAACCCGCAAGATTGCCGCTCATGCGCCCAAGACCCGCCTCGGCATCCAATCCCGGAATGTCGGGAAGAGCAAGGGATAAAGTTCCGTCCACGGCTTCCGCCTCCTCCCGAACTGCGGCCTCCGCACCGCGATCCGCCGCCGCGGGGGATGTGGAAGTGGCCAGCTTGATCCAGCGGGAGAGGGTCGAGTACAGATCTCCCGGATCGACGGGCTTGGCGATGTGGTCCTGCATGCCCGCCTGCAGACAGAGTTCGCGGTCGCCGGACATGGCGTTGGCGGTCATCGCCAGGATGGGAAGCCCGGCGAACCGGGGGTCCTGACGGATCCGACGGGTTGCGGTCATCCCGTCCATGACCGGCATCTGCACGTCCATCAACACCCCGTCGAGCCCCGCGTCGCGAGAGACCATCTCGACGGCCTGGGCGCCGTTTTCGGCCAGAAGCACGGTGATGCCGGCCTGCTCCAGAAGCTCCCGGGCCACCTGCTGATTGATCTCGTTGTCCTCGACCAGCAGTATCCTGGCCCCCCCGAGGACGGCGCGGAAATCGCGGAGTTCCAGGCGTTCCCGCGGCCCCTGCCGCTCCCCCGACCTGGCCTGGCCGAAGGCCTCCATGATGGACTCGAAGAGCAGACTCTGGTTGATGGGCTTGACCAGAAAACCGTCGACCCCGGCCTCCTCCATGGCCCGGCGCACAAGGCCCTCCTCGCCGTAGGCGGTCGCCATGATGATGACCGGAGGCCAGCGCAACCCCAGCTCCTTCCTGATTTTCCCGGCGGCGGTGATACCATCCATCTCGGGCATCATGTAGTCCATGACGACGAGACGGAATGGGGCCTCCGCCAGCTCGGCCTCCTGAACCAGGACAATGGCCTCGCGGGCGTCACGGGCCTTGACCACCCGGAAACTGAAGGAGGCCAGATAGTCGCCGATAACCTGCCTGGCGCTCTCGTTGTCATCGACGGCGAGGACCTTCATGCCGCGAAGGTCGGTTGCCGGGATCAGGCTCTTTTCCACCTTTCGGCTCGAAACGCCCAGGTGGACATCGAAGACGAACCGGGAACCGATCCCGGGCTCGCTCTCGACCCGGATCCGACCGCCCATCATCTCGATCAGACGCTTGGAAATGACGAGACCCAGGCCGGTGCCGCCATATTTCCGCGTTACCGAGGAGTCGGCTTGGGCAAAGGCCTGGAAGAGCCCTGCCACCTGCTCCGCGGTCATGCCGATGCCGGTATCGCGCACGGTGAACCGGAGGTGTACCGCATTCTCTCCCTTCTCCAGGACCTCGGTGACGATGGCCACCTCGCCTCTCTCGGTGAACTTGATGGCGTTGTTGGTCAGGTTGATGAGAACCTGCCCCAGGCGCAGGGGGTCTCCCACCAGACCGGGGGGAATGTCGACGGCGGTCTCCATGAGGAATTCCAACTGCTTTTCCTGGGCCTTCAGGGAGATCATGGCGGCCATGTTGCCCAGGACCTCCTCCAGGGTAAAGTCGATCGACTCCATGTCCAGACGGCCTGCCTCGATCTTGGAGAAGTCGAGGATGTCGTTGATGATCCTGAGGAGCGAGGTCGCCGAATTGTGAACCTTGCGGATATAATCCTTCTGCCTGATCGTAAGCCGGGTCTGGAGGCAAAGATGGCTCAGGCCGATGATGGCGTTCATCGGGGTGCGGATCTCGTGGCTCATGTTGGCCAGGAATTCGCTCTTCGCCCTCCCGGCCGCCTCGGCCTCGTCCCGGGCGACGGTCAGGCTGCGTTCGAGGGCCTTCATGGCGGTCACGTCGGTGCGGATGGAGACGTATCGGAAAGGCCTGCCCGCCGCGTCGAGAAAGGGAACGATGGTGGCCCTGACCCAGTAGGGCGTGCCATCCTTGGAGAGGTTCTTGACCTCTCCATGCCAGGGACGACCGCCGGCGATGGTCCGCCACATCTCCTGGTAGAACTCCCGGGGGTGTTCGGATGATTTGACCAGGCGATGGTTCTTCCCCAGCAGCTCCTCGCGATTGTAACCGCTGATGGCGACGAACTTGTCGTTGACGTAGGTGATGAAGCCGCGAACATCGGTGGCCGAAACGATGGCGTGTTCGTCCAGGGCCTTTTTCTGGAACTCCAGCTCCCGGAGAGCGGCGGCCTCGGACTCCTCCGTCAGACGGCGGCGGATGGTGATCAGGCTCAGGATCCAGCCGACCATGAGGCTCAGGGGAACCCCGGCGGCGAACAGGGAGAGAGTCGCCGGGTGTTCCTCGTGGGTCGCCCCCCTGGTGATCCGTTCCGGTTCCCGGCGCCCGGACTCCTGTCCGCCCAGACGGTCGATGGTCGAGAGGAGGGAGGTCGAGAACCAGGTGCCGAAAACAAGGATGGCCAAGGCCGCAAAGGTGTGGCGGAGAAGGAGCGACCGGTGGTCGGCCCGGAAGACGGAGACCAGCTCCCGGAGCTTCTTCCGGGTCTCCCTGACCTCGCCTCCCAGGTAGACCGCAACGAGGAGGGAGGCGATGAGGATGAGGAAAAGCAGGGCGAGTCCGATTCCCAGGCCGGTCGGCGAAAGCAATTGCCCCGGGCCATTGTTCAGGCACTCTCCCGGGAAGAAGGCGGTGGCGGCCATGGCGATGTAGTGCATGCCGGAGATGGCTGCGGCCATGTAGAGGGGGCTCAGTCGCCGTCCCACGCCGGCCTCGGGGTCGCATCCCAGGCGGCGACAGATACCCTGGGAGTCGATGGCCAAAATGGCCAGGAATATGGCGGCCAGGAGGGAGAGACCGAAGAGGAGGGGGTCGAAGAGCATGCGGGCCGGCAGAACCATGGCCATCATGCCGCCATAGTGCATGATCCCGATCCCGGTGCCGGCGACGAGGCCGCCGGCCCAACGCCGGGAGCGGGAGTTCTGTTCCCGACCCGCCTGGTGGAGCATCCAGGCGGCGGCGAGAATGGCCGGCACAACCGAGAGGAGAGTCGAGGAGAGCTCGAACCGAAAGGCGATGGGAAGCTGCAGGGCAAGCATGCCGATGAAATGCATGGCAAACATGCCCGCACCCAGGGCCACCGCCCCGAAGAGCAACCAGAGCCCTCGGGCAGTCCCCTCGCCCCGGGCCCGCAGATGGGGAATGACGGCCAATCCGGAGTAGGCCCCCAGATAGGCCGCGACCAGGGAGAGAAAGACCAGCGCCGGATCGTACCGACCGGGATGGGCCAGGGAGCGATCCATCCCGAACTCCATGAATTCCATCAAGGAATACCCCACCGTCCTCTACCCCCCCCATTTCCGTTTCCGACTCTCTTCCGGGATGTCGCCGCACCGCCGAGGTCACGAAACCGAAGCCCCCTCGCCCCCGGGCCCCCCGGGTTCGGTCGACGACCGCAGGAGCCCCTCCATCTCGACGTCCAGCCGGTCGAGGAGCGCCACGGCGTCGTCCCACGCCTCCGCCTCTACCAGGCCCACCAGCCGAATGGCGACATTGGTGACCCGACGAGCCCCGACCCCTCCAGCCGTCGCTCGGAGCCACGCCCCCTCCCGGAGGAGGAGATCCTCCCGCCGGTCGCGCAGGGCCAGCCGGAGAGCCGCCAGATGCCCCGGCGCCTCGGAGAGGAACGCCGACAACCTCGTCGCCCGCGTTGCCGGGTCTCCATCCGGAGACTCTCCCGTCGCCCGGCTTGCCGAGGAGCTGTCCGAAGGCTCTTCCGCCACCGTGGCCGCTCTGCCCCCGGGGTGGACACCGGTATCCCAGGAGAGTTCCCCCGGGGAGGGGGGGGCCTCTCCCCGATCCGGGGCCCGGGATCCGGACGAGGGTGCCAGGAGTGCCTCCACCCGGGGGGAGGAGTTGCCCCGGACGGGGGCCTCTCCCAGGGGAAGGGTCACCTCGATCACCGTCCCCTCCTCGTCGGAAGTCCGGACGAGGCGAACGCCACCTCCCATGGTCTCGGCGATCAGCCGGGCCGAATAGGTCCCGAGGCCGGTCCCCGTGTTTTTCCCGGCGGAGACGTATTTCTCGAAAAAACGATCCCGAACCGCTTCCGGCACGCTTCCCCGATTGTGGATCGCGAGTTTTGCCACGCCATCGCCGGCAGCGAGCTCCAGGGTCACCTGCCCATGCTCCGGTGAGGCCTCCAGGGCATTCCGCACCAGATTGGCGAGCATGGAGTAGCAGAGGACCTCCTCGCCTCGAACCCAGAAGGCGTCGGTTGCCGCCATCGGACGGGAGTCGACCCGGACCTCCAGGGTCAGGGAACGACCGAAAATCCAGGAGGAGAGATCGTCCCGGAGGGTGCGGATGAGGGACAACAGATCGAAATCGACCGGCTCCAACACGTAGGACCCCTGCTCCATGCGGAGCAACCCCAGCGAGAGATTGACCATGTGGAGAGCCTTGATACCGCTCGTCCAGATGCTCTTGACCTTTTGGCGATGGTCCTGGGCAAGGGTCTCGTCCTGCAACAACAGATCGGAAAAACCGATGATGCCGTTCAAAGGCGTCTTCAGGTCATGACGGGCGATCCGCTCCACGTCCTGTTTCAACCGGTCCGCCTCGACCAGTTCCCGGTATTGACCGGCGAGTTTCTCGGCCGCCAGACGCAGCTCCCGGTGGGCGAACTTCAGCTGCACATGCGTCCGGACCCGCGCCCGGACGATGGGGACGCGGATCGGTTTGGTGATGTAATCGACGGCGCCCAGGTTCAGGCCGGTCACCTCATCTTCGGCCTCCGTCCTGCCGGTGACGAAGATGACCGGGATATCCCGGGTCACGAGGTTCTCCTTGAGCCGGCGACAGACCTCGTAGCCGCTCATCTCCGGCATCACGACATCCAGCAGGATGAGATCGGGAAGGGGCGGGATTTGGGCAACCTTCAAGGCCCTGGGGCCGTCCAGCGCGACCCGGACGGTGAAATCGGATTGCAGGGCCGCCCGCAGGAGATCGATGTATTCCGGGGTATCGTCGACAATCAGCAGGATCGGCTTGGTCGTCGTCTCGGCGGGCATCGGTTCTCGTTCCGGATCGACAAGGGGGCCAACCAGCCACCGGGGGAGAGGCCCGACCGAACCTCCCTTCATCGCCGGTGAAGATGGACTCAACCCGTGCTTCCGTCTCCTGGCCGCAATGGCCTGATAGGTTTTCAGATCGGGCAGGATGATCAGAAATTCGGTCTCCGCCTCCGGGTCCGGGGAGCTGAAGACGGTGATCTGCCCCGCGTGATCTTCGACGATGCCGTGAACGATCGACAATCCCAGACCCGTACCCTTGGTTTTGCCCTTCGAGGTGTAGAAGGGATCGAAGACCTTGCCCCGGGCCTCCTCCGGGATGCCGGGACCATTGTCCATGACCCGGATCCAGACATGATCATCCCGGGCCTCGGCCCGGATCGTGATCCGCCGCTCCCGCTTCCCGGCCATCATTTCGAGGGCATCCATGGCGTTGTTGATCAGATTGACGAAGACCTGCGAAAGCTGCTGCCGGTCACAGACCACGAAGATCTCCGCCGGGACCTCGATCTTCAGGAGGAACCCCTGCTTCAACCGGTGTTGCAGGAGACACTCCGCATCCCGGACCGGTTCCAGGAGGCGACACTCCACCTTGTCGGTCTCCATCCCCCCCCGGGAGTAGGCCTTGAGACTGTCGATGATCTTGGAGATCCGCCGGCTTCCATCCATCATGCCGTCGAGGGTCGAGACCACCTCCTCCAGAAATCCCCCCACCCGACCCGAGGCATCCTCCTCCTGGTGGCGTTCGAGGATCGGGCGGGCAATCTCCCAGTACTGCTTCACGAAGGTGACGTTGCCGGAAATGAAGGAATTGGGATTGTTGATCTCGTGGGCCATGCCGGCGGCGAAGGTCCCCAGGCTCGCCAGGCGCTCCGCATGCGCCAACTCCCGGGTTCGCTGCTGGACCATCTCCTCCAGACCGGTGGCATAGTTCTGCAACGCCTCCTCGGAGCGCTTCCTCTCGGTGATGTCCCGGGCGAAGAGCAGCCCGAACTCGCGTCCCTGATAGGCCAGAAAGGTCGCGGCGATCTCCACCGGGTAGTGGGAGCCGTCCTGTCGCCGGTGCGCACTTTCGTAGGTCATGACCCGGGCGGCACGAAGGTCCACCCAATAGTCGGACCACCCCAGACCGCGACAGC
>JADGCL010000023.1 GCA_015229005.1 Magnetococcales bacterium | reverse complement strand
CCCCCGGTGACGGCCCCCCCCCCTTGACCGCCTCGACGTACCAGAAGTAACCCAGCCGCGTCGCTCCCAATCCCAGTCGCGAGCCCAGTCCCAAGGCAGGCAGACCCCAACCGTAAGGCGTCTTCCTCACCCGGGAAAAACCGGCGAAAAGGATATCGATCTCCTTCCCCGTGTAACTCCTCAACACCGGCACCCCGAAACACTCCTTCAGCATGGTCCCGAGCAACACCTCGCCCAGGCGATTATCCACCAACCGCAGGAGAATCCGCTTCGTGCCCAGAAACCGGTCCAGGCCGGCCTGGAAAAGACGCAAGGCATGGGCAACCAGAAGTTTCGGCGACCAGCGCCGATAGAGGATGATGCAAGCCAGACCACCCGGTTCCAACACCCGCAACACCTCGTTCACCGCCTTGCCCGTCTCGGGAGTGTGGTGCAGCACACCCATGGAGTAGACACAATCGAAGCTCCCGTCGGCAAAGCTGAGCGATTCCGCATTCTCCTGGAAAAACTCGGGGATCACCCGCAGGCGATCCGCAACCGAAGCCGCCGCCGACCGCGCCTCCTGGAGCGAAACCTCGGAGAGATCCACCCCCACATAACGGCTCCCGGGAGGGAGCATCCGACAGAGGGTCAGAGTATCGGTTCCCTGACCGCAACCAACCTCCAGGAATCGCCGATACCCTCGCCGGGAGAGTTCCTCCAGGCGCGGCAGCAACCAACTCTCCTTGTCGAAACGGAAGCGGAAACGGGAATCGTACCCCGCCTGTCCATCACAGGGGTGGGCATTCCAGAAGACCCGCGTCTCCTGCAAAGGGTCGGCAGGAGAGGTCGACCTCTGCCCGGTCTCACGAGTGGGACAGCCTCCGTTTTTTTCCATCACCCCTCTCGACAGTTGCAGAAACCAGCAAACCCACCGTCATGGCCTGTCCCCGGTTTCTTTCTATCCAGCTGCGTGAGTCAAGCAGCCAAGTCAGGCGCCCGAGGCAAGCGGCGCCACCGAATCATGTCAACGAAAATAAGACGCTTGCCTCCAGAACGCACTCGTCCAAAATCAATTTTCCGGGGTACGCCCTCCCACAGAGCGGACCAGAATGATGCTGCCGAAGGCCCCATTCCGCGTCAGTCCTGCGGGAGAGCACCCCCATGGTAAAGACCGCCAGCCTCTTTAATCAACTTCTGGAGCACGTTCCACGGAACAAGTTTGCTGCCCTTGTCCGCAAGCTCAGCGCTGGTTTTCGTTTCCCTCCTGCACTACCGCATACTTTTCCTCAATGTTGCGATGGAAACTTGCGGGCAGATCATCCCAGACAAGCACATCCACCAGAAAAGGAAGATTGCTTTCGTCAAGGGCCTCCCTGAGTTCCGAGACCAGGGAACTTTGAGCGGGTGTGGTAAAGACCATCAGATCCAGGTCGGAGTAAGGCCGGGCGGTTCCCTTGACACGGGAGCCATAGGCCCACACCGTCACGCCGGGCAGAAAACGGCGCAACAATACCTGCAACGTCGCCCCTTGCTCCGGCGTGAGGTCCATGCCGGTCATTCCCACGGGGTTCCCGTCATCGTGCGATAAAGACCGAGGGCATCGGCGATGAACGCCTCCATGACTGCCAGCGCTTGGACCGCCTTGTCGCCGCTATAGTCATGGGTGGTGCCAATGCGAGCGTCGGCGTACTTCAGCCATTGTTCCACCGGGGAGGATAACAGATCGTTCCGCCCCGCCAGCCGGAGAATGGGTTTCGGGCTGTTGGGAACCTCCGGAAGCCCCAGGACTTCCACCAAGTGACGCTTGAGATCCTTCCACAAAGTATCGTAACAGGTCTCGAACCGCTGAATGACCGACTCCGCGATGGCCTCCCTGTCAATCTCCGTGAGTTCGGGCCGATGTTGCGCCCGTCGATGGTTGGCGTATTGCACCTCCAGGTGTTGGAGAGATTTTCTGAATTTGTCATAGTCGATCATGGCTCACCCCCACCGGCAGCTCCCCACATCTCGACATGGGCCAGGATGGCAGCCGGATGGTATTTACTCCGGCTCAGGTCCGAAAAAGGAAAAGGCAGCAGGACTACCTGGCCGGTTGCAAATGCGCCCATGCCTCATCCTCCTCCGGTCGTCCCCAGTCCCGGGACAGGGAACTCTCGGCGAATTGCAACAGCGCCCGGTCCATCCCCTCATCCGACACAGACTCCATCACTGTCACCATGGCACGGCAAGGACCGTGCAACTGGACCGGTTCCAACAGGCGAATCCGACCCTGAACATCGATTTCCGCCTCGTATCACTGAAGCTGCGTCTGCTACCCTCTTTCAATCTCACTCATCACTCATCACTCATCACGCATCTCCTTTTTTGGCGACGACCGAAGCCCTGCCTTCGCACCCTCCCAGCCATAACGAGCGAAAAGCAAGAGGAAGAACACCCAGGAGAGGAGCGAAATGTACACCCCCGGCCAATAGGGCGACGTATCGAAAAACAGCGTCACCCGACCCCTGCCGGGGGGAAGTTCAATCCCCTTGAACACACCATTGGCCACCATCACCCTTAGGGGGGCGCCGTCCAAATCCGCTTTCCAGAATGGATGCCAACCGTCGGCCACGACCAGAAACTCATTTCGCTGACCAGCATACGAAAAGACGATTCGTCCATTCTCAAATTGCTCGATCTCGACCTCTCCCTTGGCCACCCCCGGCTCCACGGGGCGCACCAGAGACAATTCCTCGGGCCTGAGGTAGGCTACGCCGGGTCGGGCCGAGATCAGCTCCTCCATTTGTGCCACCGGTTCCAGGGAATCGGCCAAATAAAAATAAGGCCACGCATTTTTGTTCCGGTAGACTGAAAGACCTTTCTTCTCGAATACGAACTCCAAAAATTCCGGGAGCCGATATTTCCCGTCGATCAAAGGGCGATCCGAGTAATAGTAACTCACTGCCGCCAAATCCAAGAGCGGCGAGGAAATCGGCGGACCGTTTTCCAGATCGCGAACCTCCCGGAACTGCGGCCCGGAATCCGTCGTCGACAATGCCCGCAGGAACCGGATTTGCGCCTGCGGCGAAAAATTCTGGATCGAACCCATCGCCAGTCCCGGAGGATTCCGATATCCCGTCCGCCGCTCCCAGGCGGCGAACCAGGGCAAGGTAACCCGTCGATAATATTCGGAATCTTTCAACTCCACCGGGACCGCCTCCTTGTGGGTCCGATAAAAGCGGTCATACGGTCTCAGACTCCGCTGAAATTCGGCCTCCTCCCGACTTTCCGGCTCCCAAATGCCAAGCTTGGCGTTGAGCGGGTAGACCCCCCACGAGAGAAACAGGCTTGTCACCAGGAACAGACCGGACAGACCAACCCCCCCCCCAGCAACGACCATCCGACCCACACCCTGATGTAAAAAACAAAAGGCCGTCAACGCCGCAAACAAATAAAATCCAAACAACGCCCACCCAAACGACGACTGCAGGCGCTCCACGTTCAACCCCATCAGGATCGCCAGAATCTCACGCGGATAGGTCGCATAGCTCTCCGGACCGTAACGACCGATCATCTCCCGCACCAGCGCCGGCAACCACCCGGGGAACAGCCAGGCAAGCAACACCAAAAACAACAGTGTCGCATATCCTGCGAAGAGTATGAAAGAGAGCCCTCGCCCAATCCGCCCCGCCAGGAGAGTCGGAAAAACAGTCCCAGATCCTTCAAAAAACCGATGAATCATTATAAGCACTATGGCAGACTGAAACATGTATAAATTAGTGAACATCTTGGACATCGGGTAAAAATTGAACACATTCAATACAGAAACCAACAAACCGGGAAACAGGTCAACGACAACCTGATAAACAAACAGAGAAAAAAACATCCACTTGACAAGATATTCCCAGAACGTTCTTGTTTTGTAAAAAGCAATAAAGACAAACGCCACCGGAAACAAAGGTGAAACATTGTACCAGGAATTTCCTTTGAGCTGAAGAACACCAACCTGGTTGTCATACCATCCACTGTGCAACAAACCGAACACAAAACTGACCAACCGACCCAACGTCAGCGTACCGGAATCCAATCTTCCCAGATCACGAACAATGTCCCTTTCATAACCTGTTTGCCGCAACTCGGTCCATAATGAATACCCAACCCAGGCACCCAGAAAAGCAAGAGAGAGCGCGGCATAGGCATTGATGGAAAAAAATCTCTTTACATAAACAGCGTAATTATTTTTCTTGTAAGATAAAAATACTGTAAAGAACAGAATATTGACCGACACGGCCTGCTGGACCATTACCACACTTCCCAGAAACAGGCCAGAAAACAGGACAAGCGTGTACAGAAAAACCAGGATTGTTCTTGGATTCAGCAGATAATCATGGAGCAGGATGGCTGTCAAGGGCGACATGAAACAAAGGCTGATCCAGGTCCTCTGAAAATACAGCTCGTGCTGCATGGGACTGAAGATCACCAGCGGCGCGAGAAAAAGTGCCAACCAGGTATGATTCGGGGCCAGACGCCGCAAGAAGGCGTACTGGGCAATGCCCGCAGCCAGCGACAAAAGGAGGATGGAGAGCGAATAGGGCCAGCTCTGCCCCGGGATCATCCTTTCCCAGAACCCGAGAAGCGACCAGGCGTGATAGGCTGCCGGATCCCCGAAAAACGAGGTCGATCCCAAGAAATGATCCGAACGCCACCCATGGCTGGGCAGGTCCGGGTGCAACCACTCTTGGACGGTGACGGGGTCCTCTTCGACCATGAAATCATGGCCAATGAACAAGCCCCAATAACCCACAAACAGTAGAAGAACAAAAAACCCCAGAACCGTCCCCGGTCTCACCGGACTCCGCAACATGAATCACTCCTGGCACGTCCCATTCGGCGCTGGCCACCTTCACCGGTGATCGAGATGACACCGGGTCACAGTGCCAGAAACGCCCGGAGGATGTCGAGTCCCCTTTCGCCGCTCTTCTCGGGGTGAAACTGGCAACCGCTGAGATTGTCGCGGGCGATGGCCGCCGAGATCACCAGACCATTGTAGTGACAGTCGGCCAGGCGATGGAGGGGATCTGCCGGAACCGCCGTGAAAGAGTGGACAAAATAGACCGACTCTCCATGGGGCAGCCGTTCGAGAATGCTCCCCTTCCACCCCTGCCGGTGACCAGGCAACAGGAGATTGTTCCAACCGATATGGGGAATGGCGTGGC
Organism: Magnetococcales bacterium; assembly: GCA_015229005.1. Classification (GTDB taxonomy): domain Bacteria; phylum Pseudomonadota; class Magnetococcia; order Magnetococcales; family JADGCL01; genus JADGCL01. The sequence continues at coordinate 36,644 of JADGCL010000023.1, read as the reverse complement.
GACTGCCGTCAATGCCCTGGGGCGGAATGGCCACCACCCTTCCCGGGATGAGCCCGAGGCCCGTGTGCGTACCGAACTCGTCGCTCGTTTCCAGCAGGAGCTGCATGCCCAGGCAGATCCCGAGGAGGGGCACCCCGCGCTCGGCCACTTCGCGGAGGGCGGGGATCAGACCACGCTTGTCGAGTTCCGCCATTCCCTTGGCAAAGGCGCCGACCCCTGGGAGGATCAGGCGTTCGGCCTTGACGACACCTTCCGGATCACTACAAAACACCACCTCTGCGCCGCAGTGGCTCAGGGCCCGACCGACACTCAGGAGATTGCCGACACCGTAGTCGATGACCGTCACCGGAGTCATGGCGATCAGGCCACCTGGCGGACGTTGAGACCGCGGCGGATCGCCTCGGCGCGGATTTCGCCGACGCTCTGGTGCCGGTAGTGCAGTGTGTGGGCCATGGCCACTGCCCGGACCCCGCCCTTGCGCACTGCCGCTTCGAGGTGATCGACCGACCCCACCCCGCCCGAGGCGATCACGGGGATGGTCACCGCTTCCCGGACTGCCCGGATGAGGGCGATATCCATTCCGGCGGCCATCCCTTCGTGGTCCACCGAGGTCAGGAGGATCTCGCCTGCCCCCAGGGCTTCGCCTTCACGCGCCCAGGCGACCGCGTCCTTCCCGGTGTGTTCCCGGCCATTGTCGAAATAGGCTTCCCAGCGTCCTGGGGTGGTCGATTTTGCTTCGATCGACAGCACCATGCACTGAGAGCCGAAGTGGCGGGCGATTTCGGTCAAGAGTTCGGGGCGTTTGATGGCGGCGGTATTGATGGCCACTTTGTCGGCTCCGGCACGGAGGGCTTTGGCCACATCGAAGACGCTGCGGATGCCGCCGCCGACGGTGATTGGGACGAAGACTTCTGCGGTTGCGGCCTCCACCAGGGAGAGGATGCTGTTGCGTTCGTAGAGACTGGCGACGATGTCCATATAGAGAATTTCGTCGATTCCCTGACGATAGTATTCCCGGGCGAAATCGTTGGGTGAGCCGAGTTTGCGCAGACCTTCGAGTTGGACGCCTTTGACCAGATTGGGGGCTTTGATATCGAGGCGGGCGATGAGGCGGACATTTTCCATGGGATGGTCCTAAAAATCAAAAAAAGGATGGGGTGATTTCACTAATCAAAAAAAGGATGGGGTGGATTGGAGGGGAAGTTCTCTTCCCCTTCAAGGTCTTGCTTTTGACCTTGCCTTTGTCTTTCGCGCCCTATTACACCAAGCGGATCCCGCATGCTTTTGGCGGGATCCGCGCCGGCGCGTGCCTCGGCGCCTCTTTGGCCGGATCCGGGGGTTTCGGATCCGGCCAAAGAGGCGCACTCTGCCCAAAGGGTGGCCTTTCCAGACCAACTCCTCCAACGCCGGAACGAGCCCAAAGGCGCCGGAACGAGCCCAAAGGCGCCGGAACGAGCCCAAAGGCCTCCGAATCCACTCCCCCACCCTGACGCGCCCCAAGATCAAAGCCGCCTCCGGCGGCGCTCCGACACAGAGTGCGCTCACTCTCCCGGATCCGAAACTGCCGGATCCGGGAGAGTGAGCGCCGAGGCACGCGCCGGCGCGGATCCCGCAAAAAACGCGGGATCCGCTTGGTGGAATAAGGCGCGAAAAGCAAAATCAAAAGCAAAATCAAAGGCAAGATCAAAGGCAAAGACAAGAGCAAAGACAAGACCTTGGAGGGGAAGAGAACTTCCCCTCCAATCCTCCCCATCCTTTTTTTGCTTAGTTTTAGTTTTTTGCCCTCCCACCTCATGCAATCTTGTGACGCACCCCCTCCTCCATCTCCACCCCCTGAAACACCGTATGTCTGAGCCGCCACCCCCCATGCTCCCACGCCCACAAGTGCGGCGAACGAAACTGATCCGCCAAACTCCAATAATAATCCCGATCCATGAGCGGCTGCTGAAACATCCGCGACGCCCGCGGAAACTCCCTCTCGGAAATGCTCAGGTAACGAAAAATCTCCTCGGCAAACCGCTCCGGAAACTCCCCATCAAACTTCCGCACCAACGCTACCCCCTCCTCCCGAGTGATCTCCTCATTGCGAATCTCCTGCGCCGCATCGTAAGTCGCCCGACCAATCCCGAACTTGATGAAAGTCGTGTGGTAATGGAAATCGTCGATCCGATCATCGATGGAATTGTACTTGCTGTAAGTCCCCGGCGTCCGCTCCGGCGAAGGCCGAAATCCCCCCTGCTCAACAGCATAGTAGTAACACCCCTGGGGATGCCAAGGCAGATAGTACCCCAGATAATGGACCTCCGTCCCACTCCGCTCCAAAGCCTCCGGATCAGCCGGCAAATACGGCTCCAGGTCACAGCGCTCGACCCCAAACTCACCCATGAGGTCCTTCACCGAAACCCCACCCAGGTGCAGCCCCTCGAAATCACTCGCCGCCGCAAAATACCCCCGGTCCCGGGTCGGTTTCGCCGCATCCTTGCGGGCATTGCCATACTCGGCCTCATTCTCCCCATAGAAGATCAGCTTGAGGCCATGGCGCAATGCCATCTTCGGCGCCAGGTTCTTCTGCCCCAGGATGAAAGGCTGAAACGGGTGAAACAGGTTCTCCACCGCCAGGCGCGTCAACAAGCGATGCACCCGCCCGTTCGGAGTCATGAGGTAATTGTCGAACCCCGCATGAATCCACGATTGGAAATTACGCCAACCCCAATCCGTGTGGATGTGCGGCGCCCACGTCACCGTCAGCGGGTGCATCCCATAACGATATCGCAGGACATGCGCCGCATAGAAACTGTCCTTGCCCCCCGACCCGGGAACCAGGCAGTCATAGGAGCCATCCGCCGAACGATGGCGATCACACAACTCCCGAAGCGCCGCCTCACGCTCCCGCCAGTCGACCCGCTTCTTCTCCTCCGCCACCCGGCAGGCATCACACACCCCCTCGGCATCGAAGTGAATGGTCTCCTTGCGACTCTCCCGGGTATGCTTGAACTCGACGGCACTGCTCGGCCTCTGGTTGGAAATCACACAGCGGCGGCAGAAATGCACCTCACGAGGCAACCCGTAACGGGTCTCCAGGGGATGCCCCCCGGCGTTCGCCGGAAACCGATCCCGATCCACGGGTCGAGGTTGGTGACAGATCGTCGGCATGTACACTCTCCTCCAGGATGAGTCGAACCTGGGCAAAATCCAGATGGGTATCGATATCAAGCGACCGCTCCGCCGGCATGACGTGCAGACGGGTCCCCTCGCCGAAAAACTCCCGCCGCCGCTTGAGCCACTCCGCCCCGGCAACATAAACCGCACCGTTGGGGAGGTAGACCTTGGGCAACTCCTGGCGCTGGCGGCCGTCAAAGCCGGAATCGAGAAGCGGCCTGGCCTCCCCCGCCGCATCCAGGGTCAACATCCACCGGGGACTCTTCACCACCTCCTGGACCGAAATCACCGAATTCGCCCCGGTAGCGACCAACAGCGCCAAACAGGCCCGGATATCCTCGGCCCGACGCAGCGGCGAGGTGGGTTGCAGCAACACCACCAGGTCGTAGGCCGGGGTCAGATTCTCCAGGGCATGGATCGCCGCCTCCGTCGCCGAAACCCGATCCCCCGAGATCGCCGCCGGACGCACGAAGGGAACCTCCCCCCCCCAGGCGCGGGCCACCGCCAGGATCGCCGCATCGTCGGACGAGACGATCACCCGATCAAGCTCGGGACACCCCCGTGCCGCCTCGATACTCCAGGCAAGCAGCGGCTTGCCGCAAAGCTCCCGGATATTCTTCCCCGGCAACCCCTTGGAGCCCCCCCGCGCCGGAATCACAGCCAACACCGAGCGGCCATCGATCACTGAAAGACCTCCGGGTACTCCAGGTTGGCCCGATGGAAATCAGGCATCCGACCGATATCCAACCAGTAATCGAGGAAGGGAAAGGCCGCCGTCGGCCAGCCGCGGGCAATCACCTTGCGGAAGAGATCGGTCATGTCGAAGCGCTCGTGATTCCCCGGGAGCAGCGGCAAGACCACCGGATCGAGGAGATAGATCCCCGCGTTCACATGATAGGCCCGGACCGGCTTCTCCTCGATATCGATCAACTGGTGCCGGTCGAGCTCCACCACCCCATAGGGGACCGTCTCCTCGACCCGGCGCACGCAGATGGTGGCAAAGGCCCCGTGATCCTGATGAAACTCCAGGATCTGAGGATAATGAATCCGTGTCAGGAGATCCCCGTTCATGACAAAGAAAGGCTCCCTCGGCACCTCCGGCAGGAGCGCCAAAGAGCCCGCCGTCCCCAGCCGCTCCCGCTCCTCCAGGTAGCGGATCTCGACCCCCCAGCGATTGCCGTCCCCAAAATGCTCCTTGATCATCCGCTTCTTGTAGTTGACCGAGAGAAAGAAGCGGTGAAACCCGTGATCGATGAAACTCTCCAGGATCGTCTCCAGGATCGGCTTCGAACCAACCTTGAGCAGCGGCTTCGGGCAATCCTCGGTCAGCGGCCCCAGACGGCTCCCCAGGCCACCGGCCATGATCACCACCCAGTTGTCGCGTCGCTTCGGGCGGGCCAGCTGGCGCAGGGTCTTCAGGCCAACGACACGACCCAGATCGTCCACCACCGGGATGTGATCGAAATCCCGGGTGCGCATGATCGAGAGAATATGCTCCCGGGTGTCCTCCTCCCGGGCCACTGTCGGTTGCCTGTTCATCACTTTCTGCACCGGTGTATCCAACTGCAAATGGAGCAGCAGCCCCCGCCTCACATCCCCATCGGTGACCGTTCCCAGCAGGCGATCCGCCGCATCCACCACCAGGGCCACCCCCAGCCCGCCCCGGTCGATAACCTGGATCGCCTCCAGAATCGGAACCTCCGGCCCCACCAGCACCGTGCGCCAATGATCCACCCTGGTCATACCCGTCTCCCCAGTTTGGGCGCGGCCCTATCCGGGGTCAGGGAGGATCCGGAGTCACTCCCACCAACGCCCCGACCGGATAGTCCCGCTCCGCCCGCCGCCCCAACCAATCCCAATAGGCCATCGGGCTGAGACCGCCCCCGGGGCGTCGCGTCCCCAGGTTGGCCTCGGTAAAAAGTTCCCCCTGCGCCACCCCCGCCAGCGTCACCAGACTCTTCCGCGCCACCAACCGATTCGCCCACTCCTCCGCCACCGGCCCCTTCCGGCCATCACCCAGCGACGCCTCGACCGCCCGAATCCCCTCCACCAACTCCCGAAACGCCTCCGGCTCCAGCGAAGCGGCGTGGTCCGGCCCGGGTAGGCGCCGATCCAGGGTGAAATGTTTCTCCACCACCACCGCCCCCCGCGCCACCGCCGCCAGCGCCACCGCAATCCCGGGAGTATGGTCGGAAAACCCCACCGCCAGACCAAAGGCGCTCCGCAGGGTCTCCATCGCCCGAAGATTCGCCGTGCGGTAGGGCGCCGGATACTCAGTGGTGCACTGGAGCAGGATCACCCGCTCGGCAAGAAACTCCCTCGCAGTCGGAAAATCGATGAATACACGGGAGGCACGGCCCCCCGGTGACACATCCCGCAGCACTTCTTGCAATGCACGTGCCGTTCCCTGAAAAACCATCCCAACCGCCAGCATCTCCAGGGCTTTTTCAATCTCTCCCAGGGTCGCCATGCCGGTCGAGAGGAGGATCTTTTTGCCGCTTCGCCCGGCAGCAACGAGCAGCGGGGCATTGGTGATCTCCCCCGAGGGCAGCTTGAGCGTGGAAAGGTTCAGCTCCTCCACCAGGAACGTCAGGCTCACCTCGTCGAAGGGGCTGGAGAGAAAGTCGATGCCAATCTCGCGGCAGAAGTCCTGCAAACGGCGGTGATCCTCCTCCGCCAATTCGAGCTTCCGCAACATCTCCCGCTGGCTCTCCCCCGGATCAGTCGTCCGCTCCTGGTAGGGGGCCTTAGGGGCCGCCGCCAGCACCAGGCGATCAGCCTTGAAGGTCTGAAACTTGACCGCATCGGCCCCGGCCCTCCAGGCGGCCTCGACCATCCGCCGGGCAACCTCGGGATCCCCATTGTGATTGACGCCGACCTCGGCAATGATGGTGACCCTGGCGGTCATCGATCCCTTTCTCCCCTTTCCACCCAAGACGGACCGCTGCCCGATTTTTCTGCACCGGCTTCAGTGCGGACCACGGTAAAAAGCAATATACAGGCCACGTTGCTCATGGGCCGGCGAAGTAACAGGCTGATAGAGTGATGACAGGGACCTGGAGAGACAAAGCCCCATGAACCTGAACACGGACCACCTGCGGCGATGCATCCTGACTCTGGAGGCCTCCGTCGGGCTCTACCACCAGGCAGCCCCGGAGAGCATCGAGCAGGAGGTGTTCCGCAACGCCATCGTCAAGGGATACGAACTGGTCCAGGAGACCTCGTACAAATTGCTGCGCAAGGCCTTGAGGGAATTCGGCCACGGCGCAAAAAAGCTGGACGAAACACCCGTCCGCGCTCTGTTGCGCCTGGCCGCAACCCACGGATTGGTCTCCCTCGAAGAGGTGGAGCGGTGGTATGCCTACCGGACTGGTCGCAACCAGACGGCGCACGAATACGGCGAACACCTGGCCAGAGAGACCATGGCATTGCTCGCCGATTTCATCGCCGACAGCCGCCGACTGGAAACATCCCTGAGGGAGAAGCTCGGCCATGACGAAGCTTGACGTTGCCGCCCTCCACCTCTCCCCGCAATACCTGGAGCGGGTGCGTCACATCCTCCAACAGCATCTCCCCAACGCCGAAGTCTGGGCCTATGGCAGCCGCGTGAACGGCAGAGGCCATGACGCCAGCGACCTGGACCTGGTCCTGCGGAATACCTCCAACTCCTCGGACGGGGTACCCGGCACCCTCCGTCTGCGACAAGCCTTCGAGGAGAGTGACCTGCCCGTCCGAGTGGACCTGGTGGAGTGGGCGGATATTCCGGAGCGCTTCCGGCAAACGATCAGCGCGTGCTACATCCCGATCCAGACAGGCGAACCAGAGGCGCCAAGGGGGGGAACCGGCAATCCGGAGTTGGCAGGCCCGGATATCTCCGAAGGGAACCAAAACCCCATGAACCCGAACCCGGATCGAACGGATCTACAATGAACTTGAAATATTGGCAGAGGGTCGAAAATTCGTAGTTATCTTTTCTCGGAACTCAAAGCGGCATCAGTTTCAATTCCAAACGGCAACCCACGGCGGCAGCATATCGACGCAGAGTTGCCAATGATGGAGACATCCGACCATTTCCGAGAGAGGATTCCAGTCGGGAAATGGCACTTTTGGTGGTACCCATGCGGCTGGCAATCTCTTCCTGAGTCAACCCGGCGGCTTTGCGTGCATGAAGAAAGGCCGAGATTGCCGAATACTCCTCCTCCAGGGCATCGTAGGCAATCCTGACCTCGGGATTGGACAGAACACGCGCAACAAAAGCGTCGTCGTGGGGAACAGGATTATAGCGGTCTTCGTCCATGTTTTACTTCCTTCAAACGCCTGCGCGCCAGATCCAGTTCGGATTTCGGTGTTTCCTGCGTCTTCTTCACAAACGAATGCAGCACCACGATCACCCGACCGATGGAAACACAATAGAAAACACGACCAACACCTTCCGGGCCTTGCGGACGCAACTCGAACAGCCCACTCCCCATGGCGCGGGAATGCGGCATCCGCAAATCGACCCCATGTTGCCGCATCACCTCAGTCAGGCGGAGGTAGTCCGCCTGAATTCCAGAAGGCATATCGAGTACAGTATCCCGAACCCGCTCCGAGTAGTAGGTGATCTCCCAGTTCATCGGCGAAATGTTAGCCTATTTGCTAACAACATTCAAGAGAAACTTCCACTCCCCGGGCCTCACCGGGGTTTGCCACCAACTCCGTCGACTCTCCCGGACCCCGCCCGCTCCCGGCGGCTGTACTCGAAGCTGGTCTGGAGAGAAAACCGTTCGAGCCCCCAGCCTGTCGGCAGAGGGGGAAAAGGGGCCGCCTCCCGCAGCGCCTTCAGGGCGGCCTCGTCGAGAAGGGGCGCCCCGGAAGAGCGGTCGACCCGAGCCTCGATCAGCGCCCCGTCGGCGCCAAGTGTGAGCGCCACCGAGACAACCCCCACCAGCCCCCGTCGCCTCGCCTCTGGTGGATAGCGCCAGTGGGGACGGACCTTCTCCTTGAGGGTTTGGACATACTCGGCATGCAGGGCCTGACGGGTGGTGACATCCCCCGCCTCGGGGATCCCAGGAGAGCTTTCGGTGCCCTCCCCAGGCGTCGGCCCGACCTGGGCCTTCGGCGGGGAGAGCCGGGAATCGAGGTGAAAAACACCCAACGACTCCCCTTCACCGGGGAAAACGGCGGGGGTGGCAGCCAGCGGCTTTTCCATCCGAGGATCACCCGCCGTCATCGGGGAGATCGCACCGGCCACGGTCCCGGGCGCGAGCGGTCGGGCAGCGGCAGGCGGCGCGGCCCCGCCCACCTCGGCTTCCGGAAATTTCGCCCCGGGCTTGGCCATGCGGGCCTTGGGATCGGCCCGGTGGTTGACTTCGGCCAGGGCCTGGATCGCCTCCGGCGGCGGTCGCTCCTCCCCGGGAAGGGAGACCAGCTCCACCTGAATCGCCCGGCCCAACCCGCCCTCGGGCGAGGCCGCCCTCCGTAACTCGGCCACAACCAAGCCGAAAAGAACCCCATGCAGCAGAATCGACAGGAACAGATGGATCGAAAAGGAGCCCCGGAACAGGGATCGGCGCAGTGACATGGACCCAAGTCGCTCCCGGAAACCGGCCCGACTTCTCCTGCCGGGTACAGCAATTCCCAGTCAAAACCGCACAAACCAGACCGCGGGGGAGAGAACTCCCCCACACCCCCACCTGAAAAACCATCAAAAAAAGGGAGAGGTGTGGAGGGGTTCCCCCCTCCACGGTTGGTCTTTGATCTGACGAATCCCGAGAGATCAGGCAGCCTTGCCCAGACCCTCCCTGAGTTCTCCAAGAAGGGCCTGGATCTCCTGGCGCAACGCCCGTTTCAGGGAGGCCTTCTCGCCCCCGCCGCGCACCCTCCTGCCGACAGGAGCGGACTTCGCCCCGCGCAGGAGGGACTCCAGGGCCGACTCCCGCTGCGGGGGAGCGACCTTCGCCACCGGAACCTCCGGCAGGGAGGAGCCAACCACCGGCGAGGGTGCGTCCGCCGGCGGCAACGACTCCGCTAAAGTCCGGGGAACCGCCAGGGTCGACACCCCCGTCCGAGCCCGGGATTTCGCCGGTGCCGGCGTCCCCAACCGCGACGACACCCCCGTCGGCGCACCCGCTTCCGCCAGGGCCGGCAACTCCGCCAGGACCGGCAATCCCGCCCGATCGCACTGCTCCGCAAGAACCGGCACTTCCGCCAAGTTCGGCGCTTCCGTCAGGGTCGTTTGTTCCGACAAGCTCGGTGTTTCCGGCAAGGCCGGTGCTTCCGGCAGGACCGGTGAATCAGCCGGAGTCGGGACATCCGGCAAAACCACCGGTGCCGACAGGGTCGGCGAATGCGACATGCCCGGCAAGTCGGCCAGGGTCGGGAGCTTCGCCAAGGCCGGCATTGCCGACTGGGTCGACAATGCCGCAAAGGAAGACGATTCGGTCATCAGGGGCGGCTCCGCCGAGGGAATGACCGCCGCCGGAGAAGGGATCGCCGCCGGAAGTTCCACCGGCGCCACGACGCCGGCGCCCCGTGAAGGGGAAGAGACCGCCACCTGGAACAGGTGATCCACCACCTGGTCCAGAGTGACCAGACCAAGCTCCAGGCGCAGCGACTCCAACCGGTTGCAACTCTCCCAGCTCAAGGCACGCCGGGCGCCATCGAGGAGGGTGCGAACCATCCCTTCCGGCGACTCCGGGTGCGGCACGTCCGGCAGCCGCGGGAAAGACTTCAGGATCTGCCAGGTCTGCCGCGAAAGGATCAGGCGCACGGTACTCTCCTCACCCGGCGAATCACCCGATGCGACCGAACGACCAAGCTCGGCGAACATCGCCGCCTTGGTCCGGGCAACGAGATACCGCTGGACCCAGCGCTCCAGGGCGGTCACCGCCACCCCCTCCGGGTCCATCTCCGTGGGAATTCGCTGAAAATCCTCCGCCGGGCCACGAGAGAAAGGCCACTTGCCGCCGATGGCCTCCTCGATATACCGGCGAACGGCGTGGAAGTTGTCACGGGTGACGTGCTCGTCATTGCTGGTGGCCATACCCTCTCCTCCCCTCGACTGCCTTTCCTGCGACCGCCACTCCGAGCGACTGCCGTTCCTGCGATCGCAACTCCCTCAACCGCCATCCCCCAGAAAACCCTCCCTCCGTGGGGTGGCGACCATCGTCATCAGGCGCTGGCCGGCCCCCAAAGGAAGACTGGCGGCAAGCCCGACCCTGAGAAAGGCCCGGGCCCGGACGATCGCGGCGACAAGCTGCAATTTTTCGGCCACTCCCACGGCAATGGCGCTGGTCAGGATGCAACCGGTCCCGCGGCAGCCGACCTCACGCCCCCCGCGGTCGGGGAGGGGAAGACGCGGGGCGGCGAAACGGTGCGTCACCGAACCGGTCAGGAGCAGATCGACGATCTCCTCCCCGGGTCGATGGCCGCCGGTGATCAACACCGAAGCACCGGAGCTACCCAGAACCTCGGCGGCCCGCAGAGTCGCCTCGGGAGAATCGACGTCGAGGCCGGTCAGGATCCCGGCCTCGGGCAGGTTGGGGGTAAGGAGGGTGAGTCGCGGCAGGAGCCCGGAGAGGAAGAGATCGCGACCGGCGCCGTCCAGGAGGGTGCCGCCGCCGGTCCCAGCCAGGACCGGATCGGCGACGATGGGAATCGCCGGGTAATCGCCCCCGACCTGAATGACCGCACGGACGATATCCGCCGTGGCCAGCATCCCGAGCTTGATGACATCGGCGCCGACATCCTCGAGGCAGGCCCGCATCTGCCGCTCCACGAGCTCTCCAGGGAGGGGATCGACCGCCTCGACCCGGCAAGTATCCTGGACGGTGATCGCCGTCACCGCCGTCATGGGGTACCCCCCGAGGGCGGTGACCGTCCGCACATCGGCCTGCAACCCGGCCCCCCCCGAGGGATCGGAACCGGCGACGATCAGGACCCGCGGGGGAATGGCGTGCGTCTCACCTTGAAGGTGGGGGTTCATGCGTGCGATCCTCGCGTGCTTTTTCCGTCGCCCCTTCCCCGCCCGGGGGAGGGTGGGCCCGGTTGTCGGGCCCGTGACCCGTGTCTCCGTTCCGACCCGCCAGAGCCCCGGAGGGCACCCGCCGGAACCCCGGGAGGCCTGGAGGAGCGGACGCCGCAGAGGATCTCAAGGATGCCCAAGGTATTGATCGCCGACAAAATGTCCCCCAAGGCCGAGGAACTCTTCCGCGCCAGGGGGATCGAGGTGGACAACAAGCCGGGAATGACCCCGGAAGAACTCAAGGAAGTGCTGCACCAGTATGACGGGGTGGCCATCCGCTCCGCCAGCAAATTGACAGCCGACATCATCGAAAAGGCCGGCAACCTCAAGGTGATCGGACGCGCCGGGATCGGGGTCGACAACGTCGACATCGCCGCCGCCACCAAGCGGGGGATCATCGTCATGAACACCCCCTTCGGCAACACCGTGACCACCGCCGAACACACGGTGGCGCTGACCCTGGCCGCCGCCCGTCACATCGGCGCCGCCACCGCCTCGACCCGCCAGGGCAAGTGGGAAAAGAGCGCCTTCATGGGGCGGGAACTCTATCGCAAGACCCTCGGTATCATCGGCACCGGCAATATCGGCGCCCTGGTGGTGGAGCGCTTCCTCGGGCTCAAGATGCGGGTCCTCGCCTACGATCCCTTCATCAGCCGCGAGCGGGCCGACGATCTCGGCATCACCCTGGCGCCGACCCTCGACGAGTTCTGGCCCGAGATCGATGTCCTCACCGTCCATACCCCCCTCACCCCCAAGACCCGCCACCTGGTCAACGCCGATGCCTTCCGGAAGATGAAGGACGGGGTGATCGTGGTCAACTGCGCCCGCGGCGGCATCATCGATGAAAAGGCCCTCTACGACGCCCTGAAATCGCGGAAGGTCTTCGCGGCGGCCCTCGATGTCTTCGAGGAGGAGCCGGCGCGGAACAATCCCCTCTTCGAACTGGACAACGTCGTCCTGACCCCGCACCTCGGCGCCTCCACCCGCGAGGCCCAGGTCAACGTCGCCATCCAGGTGGCCGAGCAGATCGCCGACTATCTCCTCAAGGGGACCGTGCAGAACGCCCTGAACATCCCCTCGGTCTCCGCCGAGGAACTGCCGGCGCTGCGCCCCTTCCTCAATCTCGCCGACAAGCTCGGGACCACCCTCGGGCAACTGACCGAGGCCGGGGTCAAGTCGATCGAGATCTCCTACGAGGGCGAGGTGGGGCTCCTCAACCGCAAGCCCCTCACCAACACCATCCTGAACAGTATCCTGACGCCGATGTTGGAGAGCGGGGTCAATCTCGTCAACGCCCCCCTCATCGCCCGCGAACGCAACATCCAGGTGACCGAGACCACCAAGAGCCGCTCGAAAAAGGGCTTCACCTCGGTGATCAACGTTACCATCACCACCGAAAAGCGCCAGCGCTGCATCTCCGGCGCCCTCTTCAACGGCGAAGAGCCGCGGGTGGTGGCGATGAACGAGGTCCCCATCGAGGCCACCCCGGTCGGCCATCTCCTCTTCGTCGCCAACCAGGACACCCCCGGTCTCATCGGTCGCATCGGCACCATCCTCGGCGAAAACAAGATCAATATCGCCAACTTTCACCTCGGTCGCCAGGCCCCGGGCGGGAGGGCCATCGCCTTCGTCAACATCGATCAGGAGATCCCCCAGGCCGTGATCGAGGAGCTGCTCAAGGTGGAGAATGTCCTGGAGGTCAAGCAGGTCCACTACTGAGTCGCCCCTCGAAGGCTACCTCAGGCGACAGCCGCTCGAAACCCCGCGCCTCGGGTCACCACCGCCCGCCGATCTCGAAGTGGTGGTGGTGATCCCCTGTCGCGAGGAGCCGGAACCCCTCCTGACCCTGGAGTCCCTCCGGGCGGGGCCCCCCCCGGGGGCCGGGGCCGAGGTCATCGTCGTCGTCAACGGCGCCGCCGACGATCCCCCCGAGGCCGTGGCCATTCACCAGCGCACCCTGGCCGAGCTCGACCGCTGGATTGCCGCCCGAAGCGAGGACCACCTCCGCTTCCATCGCCTGGATTGCACCCGCCTGCCACCGCGCGAGGCAGGCGTGGGGCTCGCCCGCAAGCTTGGTATGGATGCCGCTGCGGCACGCTTCCTCGCGGTCGGCAACCACCAGGGGATCATCCTCTGCCTCGATGCCGATTGCCGCGTGGCGCCGAATTATCTCGCCGCCGTCGTCGATCACTTCCGCGCCAACCCGCGGAGTCCCGGCGCCACGATCCCCTTCGCACACCCGCTGGCGACCCTGTCGCCCGGCCCCTTGCGTCAGGGAATGATCGCCTATGAACTCTACCTGCGTTACCACTTCCGGGGACTCCTCTGGGCCGGTCATCCCCACGCCGTCCTCGCCATGGGCTCGGCGATGGCGGTACGCGCCGGGGTCTATGCGGCCCAGGGGGGAATGAATCGGCGCCAGGGGGGAGAGGATTTCTATTTCCTGCAAAAAATCGTCCCCCTCGGCGGATTCACCCAGGTCACCGCGACGCTGGTCGAACCTGCGGCGCGTCTGTCGGCACGCGCCCCCTTCGGGACCGGGCGCGCCCTGGGACGGTGGCTGGAGGCGGGCGGGGGCGACTTCCTGGTCTACGATTGCCGGCTCTATGCCCACCTCCACGCCTTTTTCACCCGGATGGAAGCGCTCCTCGAAGAGGCCTGGGGGACAAAGGCCGGACCCGCCAGAGAGAACCCGCCGAGACTCCTTGAAGCAGGGGGAACACCGGACGGGGAAGAGGCAACCGACAGGCCCCGTCCGGGGGGAGCGGTCGCGGGGGCGCCACCGCTTCAGGCGCCGCTGGAACCTCTCCTGGAGGAGTTCCTGCGCACACAAGGATTCGACCAGGCCATGGCCCGAATCCGCCGCCACACCACCTCCCGGGCGCACGGACGGCAACACTTCTACCGCTGGTTCAACGGCCTCCTCTGCCTCAAATACCTCCACCACGGCACCGCCCGAGGATTTCCCAAACGACCGGTCGTGGAGATGGCCCGGACCCTGTTGGACTGGTGGGAAAAAGAGACGCCGACCGGGAAAGAGCAGGGATCGGTGGCCGCCGAAACAGCAGAGAGGGGAACCGCCGAACGGCTCCTGGAGCGCTACCGGGGGCTCGACCGAGGTTGGAAGGGAAGTGGAAAATGATGTCCCCCCAGCCCCTTTCGGGAAGTAAGAGGGGGGGATGCCGTGCAGGCAATCAACCCCCGAGAACCCACCCCATGTAGAGGCGGTGCAGGGCCGGCCCATAGAAGGCATAGAGCAGGGCCGCCGCCGCGAGATAGGGACCGAAGGGAATGGGGAGGGCCCGGTCACGACCACCGATGACGATCCAGACAAGGCCGACCACACTGCCGATGACGGCGGCAATGAATATGGTGAAAGGCAGGGCTTGGCCACCGAGCCAGGCGCCGATCATGGCGGTAAGCTTCACATCGCCGAAGCCCATTCCCACCTTGCCGGTGATCTTTTCGAAGCTCCAGGCAAAGGCCCACAAGCCACCACCGCCGGCGATCACCCCGGTGAGGGAGGCCGACCAGTCGGCGATGGGGGGACCGACCCCGGGAACGAGAGAGAGACCCAGACCACAAAGGATGCCGGGCAGGGTGATGACATCCGGAAGGATATAGTGGTACAGATCGATGACCGTCAGGACGATCAGGGCTGCGCCCAGGACTCCCAGGGCGAGCGCCCCCCAGGTGAGGCCAAAGCGGTGGGCGATGGCGACCGCGAGCAGGGCCATCGCCGCCTCCACCAGGGGATACTGGATGGAGATGGGCTCGCGGCAGTGGCGACAGCGCCCCCGGAGCCACACCCATCCCAGGATCGGGACGTTGTCGTGCCAGGCGATCCGCGCCCCGCACCGGGGACAGGCGGAAGGAGTGACGACGATCTCACGACCCTCCGGAATCCGGACGATGCAGACGTTGAGAAAACTGCCGACAATGGCGCCATAGAGGATCAGGATCGAGAGGATTTCCCAGGACATGGTGGCCTCGTGACAGGGGTCGAGGCCCCCAGTATGGGTCAGCCCGAGGTCGGAAAGGAAGCGGTGACGGCGTGTTTCTGCTCGGAGTGACGGGAGTGATGGGGTGCGGCAAGAGTACCGTCTCCAGCCTCTTCGGAGAGCTGGGGGGGGTGGTCATGGATTGTGACCGGTTGGCACGGCAGGCCCTGGCCCCGGGAAGCGCGGGGGAGGCCCAGGTGGTGGCCGCCTTCGGTCCCGGACTCCTCGCCCCCGAAGGCGGGCTCGACCGTCGCCGCCTCGCCGAAGTGGTCTTTTCCCGCAGCGACGGCGCCGCGATCCTGGAGGCGATCGTCCACCCGATGGTCTGGCGCGGCCTGGCGGCGGCCCTCTCCCGACTCGCCCGGGAGAAGCCCGAAGCCGTGGCGATCCTGGAAATCCCCCTCCTCTTCGAGAGCGGTCACGAGGGACTCTGCGACCGGGTGGTCGCGGTCCGCTGCGGCCCCGGCCAGGAGGAACGCCTGCGGTCGCGTCAGGGGATGTCACCCCAAAGCCGCGAACGGGCCAATGCCCGGCAACTCCCCGAAGCCGAAAAATGCCGCCATGCCCACTGGTCAATCGACAACAGCGGATCGCTCGCCGCCTCCCGGATCCAGGTGCAGGCCCTGTGGGAACGCCTCCGCGCCGAGGCCGCCGACTCACAAGAGAGGGCCTGGCCCTCGGCCTGGAAACGCTACCTGGCAGACGATTAAAAAAGTCTATCCTCTTCCCCAAGCCGACCCAATTGAATATATTGAGGCAGTATAAAACGGCAACGGTGGACTGGTTTGGATTGGGAATTTGGCCCATTGAATAGATTAAGCAAAACGCCATTGAGCGAGCGGGACATTTGCACCAAGTTCATCACCCCGGCGGTGGTGCGGGCAGGCTGGTCCCAATCCCAGATCCGGGAGGAGGTTACCTTCACCGCCGGTCCCATCGTGGTGCGCGGCAAGCTGGCCAGCCGGGACACCTCCCGACGCAAGCGGGCGGACTATATCCTCTACTACAAGCCCAATATCCCCCTTGCCATCATCGAGGCCAAGGACAACGACCACGCCGTCGGCGATGGCATGCAGCAAGCCCTGAGCTATGCTGCGTCCTTGCAAGTCCCCTTCGTCTTCAGCAGCAATGGAGACGCTTTCCTGTTTCATGACACCACGGCAACTGACGGAGTCGTGGAGCAGGAAATTTCCCTGGATGCCTTTCCATCCCCTGAGGATCTATGGCAACGCTATCGAACCTGGAAGGGCTTGGATGACACGACACAGGAGGTTGTCGCCCAGGACTATTACGTTGATAGCGGTGGCAAAAGCCCCCGCTATTACCAACTCAACGCCATCAACCGCACCATCGAGGCCATCGCCCGGGGGCAGGACCGCATCCTGTTGGTGATGGCCACCGGCACTGGCAAGACCTACACCGCCTTCCAGATCATCTGGCGTTTGTGGAAGGCGCGGGCCAAGCGGCGCATCCTCTTTCTGGTCGACCGGAACATCCTGGTGGATCAGACCCGAACCAACGACTTCAAACCGTTCGGTTCGGCCATGACCAAGATCAGCGACCGCCGCATCGACAAGTCCTACGAAATCTACCTCTCCCTCTATCAGGCGGTGACCGGCAGCGAGGAGGAACGCAACGTTTACCGCGAATTCTCCCCCGAGTTCTTCGACCTGGTGGTGGTGGACGAATGCCACCGGGGCAGTGCCGCCGACGACTCCGCCTGGCGGGAGATCCTCGATTATTTTTCCAGTGCCACCCACATCGGTCTGACCGCCACGCCCAAGGAGACACGTGAGGTTTCCAACCTCACCTACTTCGGCGAGCCGGTCTACAGTTACACCCTGAAACAGGGCATCGACGACGGTTTTCTCGCCCCCTACAAGGTGGTGCGCATCGATCTGGACCGGGATCTTCAGGGCTGGCGTCCCGAGACGGGCAAGCGGGACAAGCATGGACAGGTGATCGAGGATCGCATCTACAACCAGCGGGACTTCGACCGTTCCCTGGTGCTGGAGCAGCGCACCGAGCGGGTGGCCGAGCGGGTGACCCAATACCTGAAAGGCATCAGCCGTTATGCCAAGACCATCGTTTTCTGTGAGGATACCGACCACGCCGAGCGCATGCGTCAGGCTTTGGTCAACCAAAACGCCGACCTGGCGGCGGAGAATCCCCGCTATGTGATGCGCATCACCGGCAACGATCCGGCGGGCAAGGCAGAACTGGACAACTTCATCGACCCGGAGAGCCTATTTCCGGTCATCGCCACCACCTCCCAGTTGATGACCACCGGCGTGGATGCCCAGACCTGCCAGTTGATCGTCCTGGACCAGCGCATCGAATCCATGCCCCTGTTCAAGCAGATCATCGGGCGCGGCACCAGGCTGAGGGAAGAATACGGCAAGCTCTACTTCACCATCATGGACTTCAAGAAGGCCACCGACCGCTTCGCCGATCCCGATTTTGACGGGGACCCGGTGGTGATCTATGAGCCCAGCCCGGATGATCCTCCCACTCCGCCCGATGATGACGATGGAGACGAGAGGCAAACCGGCAATGGTATCGGGGGGGTGGATGGTATCCCGCCTGGAGGCAACGGTTCAGGCCCGGGACTCGGCCCGGAACCCCGCAAAAAATATGTAGTGGGCGACGTGACCGTATCCGTCATCGCCGAGCGGGTGCAGTATTACGACCGGGACGGCGGGCTCATCACCGAGTCCCTGAAGGACTACACCAAAAGGAGCGTGCGCCGGGAGTTCACCTCCCTGGATGATTTCCTCAAACGTTGGAGCGGCGCCGGACAGAAACGGGTGCTGATTCAGGAGCTGGAGGAGCGGGGCGTGCTGTTGGAGGCCTTGGCCGAGGAGATAGGCCGCGAGTTTGGCGCTTTCGACCTGATTTGCCATGTGGCGTTCGACCAACCGCCGCTGACCCGCCGTGAGCGTGCCGAGCGGGTACGCAAGCGTGATGTCTTCACCAAATACGGACAACAGGCCCGGGCGGTATTGGATGCCCTCTTGGACAAGTTTACCGACGAAGGCATTCAAAGCATCGAGAACATGAATATCCTCAAGCTGCAACCCATCAGTCAAATGGGAACACCCATGGAGATCATTCGGGCCTTCGGCGGCAAGGAGGAGTATCACGATGCGCTGAAGACACTGGAAAAGGAAATTTATGCGGCCTGACGCAGGACGCTTGCATACAGGAGCCCCATGAGCATTTCCACCACCATCAAAACCATTCAGGACATCATGCGCCAGGACGTGGGCGTGGACGGCGACGCCCAGCGCATTGGCCAATTGGTGTGGCTCCTCTTCCTGAAGATCTTCGACGACCAGGAGCAGGAAGCGGAATTGCTCCATGACGGATACCAATCCCCCATCCCCAAGCGGTTTCGGTGGCGCAAATGGGCGGCGGATGAGGAAGGCATGACCGGTGATGAACTCTTGGAGTTCGTCAACAACAAGCTCTTCCCCGCCCTGAAGGGGCTGCAACCCCGCTCCGGGGAGGACAAGGCCGCCCTGGTGGTGCGGTCGGTGTTCGAGGATGCCTACCAATACATGAAGTCCGGCACCCTGCTGCGGCAGGTGATCAACAAGATCAATGCCGTCGATTTCAACCGCCAGGACGATCGGCATCTCTTCGGCGATATCTACGAAAAGATTCTCAGGGATCTGCAAAGCGCAGGCAATGCCGGGGAGTATTACACACCCCGGGCGGTGACCCGCTTCATGGTGGACCGGCTGGACCCGCGTCTGGGGGAACGTGTGCTGGATCCGGCCTGTGGCACCGGCGGCTTTCTCGCCAGCGCCATTGATCAGATCCGGGAACGGTACGTGAAGACCCCGGAGGATGAGGCCCGTTTGCAGGCATCCATCTTCGGCGTGGAGAAAAAGCAGTTGCCCCACCTGATGTGTGTCACCAACATGCTGCTGCACGGCATACAGATGCCCATCAATATGCGCCACGACAACACCCTGGCCCGCCCCCTGCGGGACTATGGCCCCGCCGACCGGGTGGAGGTGATCGTCACCAACCCGCCTTTCGGCGGCATTGAGGAGAACGGCACGGAAAAAAACTTTCCCTTCAACTTCCAGACCAAGGAGACCGCCGATCTCTTTCTGGTGTTGATCATGCACCTGCTGGTGCCGGGTGGACGGGCGGCGGTGGTCTTGCCCGACGGCACCCTGTTCGGCGAGGGTGTGAAGAGCCGCATCAAGGAAAAGCTCCTCACCGAGTGCAATCTCCACACCATCGTCAGACTGCCCAACGGGGTTTTCAACCCCTACACCGGCATCAAGACCAACCTGCTTTTTTTCAGCAAGGGCACACCCACCCGGGAGACTTGGTATTACGAGCACCCCTATCCGGCGGGGTACAAGAGCTATTCCAAGACCAAGCCCATGCGCTTTGAGGAGTTTACCCCAGAACAGGCATGGTGGGATCACCGGGAGGAAAACGAACGCGCCTGGCGGGTGCCGGTGGAAACCTTCCGGAAAAACGGCTTCAATCTGGATATCAGGAATCCCCACAACTCCGATCCGGGCCACGGCGACCCGGAAGAGCTGCTGCGGGCCTACCACCAACGATTGGCCCAGGTTCAGGAGGTGCGCGACCAATTGCGGGCCGCCCTGGCAGAAGCCCTGGAGCGCGGCACATGACCCCGAAAACGTTTCTTGAAAATTTCGGCCACATGGCCGGAACGCCGGGGGCGGTGAAGCGGCTGCGGGAGTTGATTTTGCAACTGGCGGTGCAAGGGAAGCTGGTGCCCCAGGATCCCAACGATGAACCTGCGTCTGAGCTGTTGAAAAAAATTATGGAGGAAAAGGCGCGGTTGGTGCGAGAAGGGAAGATCCGGGTGCCCAAGCCCTTGCCGCCCATCAAGCCGGAGGAGGTGCCTTTTGAGGTGCCGGAGGGGTGGGAATGGGTGTTGTTGGGGAATATGGGAGAGTTAATCAACGGGGACCGCAGCAAGAACTATCCAAACAGAAACGAGTATGTCGATTCTGGTGTCCCGTGGATCAACACAGGACACATTGACCCCGACGGCTCGTTAAACATGGGCCGAATGAATTTCATCACCTGGGAGAAGTTTGACAGTCTCAGAAGTGGTAAAATTTATCCTGGGGATTTGGTTTACTGTCTCCGAGGGACCATCGGGAAGACGGCGATGGTTGACCCTCTGAAAGAAGGGGCAATCGCATCGTCCTTGATGATTATCAGGCCCTATCGCCCCTATGTTCAGCGCTTTCTTTATCAGTACCTCACTTCATCCCTTGGCAGAAGCCAAATTTTTAGATTTGACAATGGATCTGCCCAGCCTAATTTGTCGGCAAATAGCGTGCGTTCATATTTTTTCCCTCTCCCGCCCTTCGAAGAACAACGCCGTATCGTCGAACGGGTGGACCAACTCATGGCCCTGTGCGACCGGTTGGAGGAGCGGGAAACCGAGGTCAGCACCACCCACCAGGCGCTGACCCGAAGTGCCCTGCACGCCCTGACCACCGCCGACGGCCCCCACACCTTCCAGACCGCCTGGTGCCGCATCCGCGACCACTTCGACCCGCTGTTCATCACCCCCGAGTCGGTCAAAGCGCTTCGCCAAACCATCCTACAACTGGCGGTGCAAGGAAAGCTGGTCCCCCAGGATCCTAGCGACGAGCCAGCTTCCGTGCTGCTGAAGAAGATCGCGGTGGAGAAGGCGCGGTTGGTGCGAGAAGGGAAGATTCGGAAATCCGAGCCGTTACCGCCGATCAAGCCGGAGGAGGTGCCTTTTGAAGTGCCGAAGGGGTGGGAGTTGGTGCGCTATGAAACATTGTTCTATCTAATTTCGCCAGGAAAAAACAAAGTAAAAACAAGCATAATTAATGATACTGGAGCCGTACCTGTTATAGATCAGGGGCAAACTTTTATTTCAGGATACATTGATGATCCTGATCTAGCCATCTCAATTCCTGGACCGGTCATTGTCTTCGGGGATCACACATGCAATATCAAATACGTTGATTTTGACTTTGTTGCAGGTGCTGATGGGATTAAAATCCTGCGTCCATTGAGCTTGGATGAGCGATTTTTCTATATGCTTACGAGGAGTATATCAATTGAGAATAGGGGCTATGGCCGCCACTACAGTAGGTTACTGAGTAATCTAGCGACTATTCCACCCCTCGCCGAACAACGCCGCATCGTGTCCCGTGTGGACCAACTCATGGCCCTTTGCGACCGGCTGGAAGGGCAGTTGCGGCAGGCACAAACCGAGGGGGCGCAGCTCATGGAAGCCGCCGTCCACCACCTGAGCGCGGCGTAGGGGAACGGGCATGGCCAACGACCCGTTCCAGAGTGCTTACGCTTTCGAAAAGCGGTTCCACCTGCCCCGTCTGCGCCTGACCATCAAAAAAGCCGAGGAAGCCTACAAAACTCTGGAGCCGGAGACCATCGACTTTTGCAAAAGCGTCATCGAGTCCATGTGCAAGCAGGTGCTGCGGGAGAAGGAGCCAGCTTTCGTTGATGACGAGAAAACCGAACTGCCGAAGCTGATCAAAGCAGCCCTTGAAAAGGCCGGAATCAGCAACGACCAAATCCGGGGAGGTATCACCAGCCTGGTCAACGCCATTGCCCAGATCCGCAACGACCAAACCATGGCTGGACACGGATTGATGGGATCCAAGCCTCTGATCGGAGAAACGGAGATCCATCTTTTTGTCTCCACCTTCGAACACCTGACCCGGATTTTCCTCATTCTCATCCAACAGGAAGCACCCGATATCCGCCACACCACCATGGCGTTCGACAAATTGGAAGCACTTCTTGGACTGGAGGATTTCAACCGCCAGACTGACACCAGCGTTTCCGTTGAATATGACCAGGAGGAAGGCACCCTGCTCATCGCGGGCAAGGAAATCCGCCCTTCGGAAATCCTGTATCACTTCGCCCGGCAAGACTATGCAAACAAAATTGATGAACGCAATGCCAGGATTCATGAAAGGATTGAGTCCCTGGTTTCTGATGATCTAATGGAAAACTGGTTCGATGGATATAACCCGAACCACTTCGAATATGATGACCCGGAAGTCTATATCGATGGCTTCACTGTTGACCCCAGGCAGGGGAAAGTCATGGCCCACGGATCCATCACCACCCGTGTGACGCTTGATATCTCCCCGGACGAATACCAAACGACTGGCGGCACCAACAAGATTATCGCCCATTGCTACTGGTTCATTGAAGAGGGTGAGGATACCCCCCTGGACCCTGAATATCTGGAATTGGATCGAATTGAATGGGTTGATCAAAACGAGGATACGGGCGACGCCAGCAACGCTGGGCGGGATCCAGAACCCCCTGCTCCCAACGAATGTCCATAGGGATGGGGAATGCGGCTATGATGGAACTGGAGTGGATTCAAAGCTGCGTGCGGGATGGGGCCTACCTCTACTCCCGCCATGGCGACCGGGAACGGGGCAATGACGCCCTGACCCTGGAGGAGGTGGAACAGACCATCCTCACCGGGAGGATACTGGAGCAATACGGCGACACCGGGCGCGGGGAAAGCTGCCTGGTGGTCGGGTTCACCCACGGGGGCAAACCCGTGCATGTGGTCTGCGGGCAATGGGATGAACGGATGGTGATCATCACCGTTTACATTCCCACCCCGCCCAAGTTCAAAACGCCTTTCGAAAGGGGTGATTGATATGGCCGGAAAATGTCCTTTCTGCGGTCATCGCAACATGACCGCCAAGCAGGTGGAATACCTTTACCGTCTGGGCGAGCAGTTCATGATGGTGACGGACGTTCCTTGCCTGGAGTGCGAGTTCTGCGGTGAACACTATTTCGAGGCCGCCGTTTTGAAACGCATCGAGGCCGATTTCCTTGCCATCCAGCACTCCGGCAAAAAACCCACGAAAACCATTCAGGTTCCGGTAGAAGCCTACTCCAACCTGTGACCACGGCCCCTGCCATCGCCGCCCTTCCGCGAAACCGCAAATGGACAGGCTCGTGCCGCCCTGATCTACCCCGAACCGTTTTTCGTCCATAGCCACTTGACTACGGCCATTCAGTTGGCTGACATCATCGCCTATCTGATTTCCTGGGGTGTGCGTGTTGGCACCATGAGCCGCCCAGCCCGCCCCAAACTTGGAGAACTTGCCGAAAAGGTCAGCGCACTGCGCTACAGAGCAACGAGAGAGAGGCAGGGGAACGAAAATTTTGTGATTTGGAGCTTCGCGCTGATCGACGATTTGCGCTCACAACGCGACCAATAGCGGTAATGCAACTGCAGCAGGGCAAAAAAAAGGCAATGCCAGCCGAAACCGACAAAGCCTCCGCTCCCCCTATCGGTCGCCTACCATGGAAAAGTCAAGGATATTTTTTTTGGTATCCGGATGATTATCAGGCCACCAAGGATAGATCCGATGTTCGGGATGGGGCATGCCGGTGTCTGCTTCCGCTTTGTGGTGGGAAAACGAGGTTCCGCCGTTTTGACGGGAGAGGTGAGCCCAGCTTGCCGAACCTGCCATCGTCAGTTATTTTAGGATATCGCCATTTGTTAAAATTGAGCGATTCCCTATTTTAACTTCACGGTGCGAACATGAAGCGGGATCTCCAGGGACATTATGTGACCGTTTCCACGGCGGGGGAGAAAGCCCAGGCCTTCGTCCCCGCACCGCTGCCTCCCAGGCCGCCCATCGACTGGACGCCGGGGCTGCGCGGCAAGTTCGACCGGGCGCTACTGGAGCTGGGGCGACTGGACAGCGTTTCCATGCTGCTGCCGGACACCTCCCTGTTCCTCTACATGTACGTCCGCAAGGAAGCCGTACTCTCCTCGATGATCGAGGGGACTCAGTCATCCCTTTCAGACCTGCTCCTGTTTGAGCTGGACCAGGAACCCGGAGTACCCCTCGACGATGTCCAGGAGGTGAGCAACTACGTTGCCGCCCTGAACCATGGGCTCAAACGCCTGGACGAGGGCTTCCCGCTCTCCCTCCGTCTCATCAAGGAGATTCACACCATGCTGCTGGCCAAGGGTCGGGGGAGCCACCAGACCCCCGGTGAGTTCCGGCGCAGCCAGAACTGGATCGGCGGCAGCCGTCCCGGCAATGCCGCATTCGTTCCGCCACCCGCCGAGCAGGTTCTGGAAGGGATGGGCAAGCTCGAACTGTTTCTCCACGACCAGCCCGAACCAACGCCCGTGCTGCTCAAAGCTGCCCTGGCCCATGTGCAGTTCGAGACCATCCACCCGTTCCTGGACGGAAATGGCCGTCTCGGGCGGCTCCTGATCACGCTGCTCCTGTGTGACCAGAAGGTTCTCCGGGAGCCGATGCTCTACCTGAGCCTCTACTTCAAATCCCATCGGCGCTACTACTATGAGCTGCTGAACAATGTCCGCCTCACAGGGGACTGGGAAGCCTGGCTCGATTTCTTCGCGGAGGCCGTCACCGCTACGGCAACCCAAGCAGTGGCAGCGGCGAAGCAGCTCGCCGACCTGGCCGATGAAGATCGGGAGAGGATTGCCGGCTTCGGTCGAGCCTCCGCTTCTGCCCTGCGGGTGCATCGGGCCATGATGGAGCATCCCATCGCCACCTCCGGTTGGCTCTCGCAGAAAACAGGTCTCACGCCAGCCACGGTCAACAAGGCCCTGGAACGGTTGGAGCATCTCGGGATCATCCGGGAATTGACTCAGAAGCAAAGGAACCGCCTATTCAGCTACATCCGATATGTCGAGATCCTGAACGCGGGCACCGGGCCGCCGGACCGGTGAGGCGGGACAAGTGGATGGTGATTATCCCTGTTTACATTCTGGCAAGAGACCCATGAAAACTATCTGACCTTCTGAATGGCATCCAACAACTCCTGTTTGCGGATGGGTTTGGAAAGATGGTCGTTGCAGCCTGCGTCAATACTTTCCCCCTTTTTTCCTTCGGTGGCATGGGCGCTCAGAGCGATGATGGTCACGGGCATGCGCCCCTGCTCCCGCTCCCATTGGCGAATGGCCCGGGTGGCGGCGTAACCGTCCAGGTTGGGCATCTGGATGTCCATCAGCACCAGCTCGAAGGGCTCCTGTTTGACCCGGGCCACCGCTTCCTGGCCGTCGTTGACCATGATCAGGGTGTGGGGGGTCTTTGACAGATAGATCTTGAACAACAGCTGGTTGTCCGCGGAATCCTCCGCCAGCAGGATGCGCAACCCCCGGTTCCCGGTAGCGGCAACGGCTTCCTCCGACACGGGTTGCAGGGCAGGGGATTCAACCCGCTGTGCCGGCAGGGTGAAGAAGAAGCAGCTGCCCTGTTCTGGTTGACTCTCCGCTTGTGTTCGGTGACGTCATGGAAAAACCCGATCTTGCTGACGTGACCGTCGGGATGACACAGGGGCGCGTCGAACAGGTCAAAACTTTGGCCGGTCTTGGGGGAGGTCCACGCCCAGTTCACCGTCTGACCAGCGAACACCTGCTGGTTCTTGCACCAGGGACAAGGTTCCTGCCGATCGTGGAAATAGCGGTGGCATTTCAGTCCGGCTGGGGAACCGAAGGTTCGCTCCACCACTGGATTGACATATTCGATGTTGCACTCCCGGTCCACGATGTAGACCCCGTCGTCCATGGCGTCCAGAATGCCGTAAAGAGTACCGTTCTCCCGATTCAGCGCCTCCTGAATGCGCTCTTTCTCCTCCACCTCCCTGGTCAACAGAGCCACCGCCTGCTGCAGGGACTCTTCGACACCGACCCTGCTTCGACGATTGATGCAGCCCATCTGAAGCTTCAATTCGTCCCTGGCGGCCAGAAGCTCCTGCTCGGCCTTGCGGCGCCGATTCACCTCCCGCCGCAGGGACCAGGCCCACAACAGCGCTCCCGTCATTGCCAGCAGCAATTCGCCGCCACCCACAAGTTCGATCACCATGCCCATGGACGGATGCCCCCCCACCCCCTGCCATCCGCCAATCCGAGGGCCGAGGCCTCGCGAGTTATGGTTGTGGTATCGGTCGCACTGCCCCGTCCCACCACTCTCATTACGTCTCACGCGAGTATGGCCGATTTGCCTTTCACCATTCAACATGGCAACTGTTCGGTCGCGCTTTCCTTTTCCGGACCGGCACGATAGAATTCACCACCCGGTGGTCGTAGATGGTGATCGTGGACCGTCGCGGTCCCACAATCGCACCGGGACAGGCCCCGTCCGGAAGCCGCGACCGGCAGCGCCTCCCCCGGAAGCCGCATCCGGTCTGGAGAGGGTCCAGGGGTCGAACCAGAGGCAGAGTCCCGGAAGGGGTCCCCATGCACGCCAGAATCGCTCTCCCCATCGCCGCGCTCCTTCTTCTCGCTCTTACGCCGGGAGACGCCTGGGCCTATGTCGACCCCGGCATCATCGCCGCCCTCTTCCAGGCAGGCTATGCCGCCGTCTTCGGGCTCCTCGCCGCCTGGGTCTTCAGACCCTGGAGATATCTCTCCTCCCTCTTCGGGCGAAAAAAAGAGCCCCCCCAGGCGGCAGGGAACGATGGCAAAGCCGATCGCTCGGGTCCGGAATCCGGTGACGGAAAGAACCCGGACGAAAATGGCTGAACACCCCATGCCGGCCCCGTCCGCAGCTCCTCCAATCCCCAAGCGCCTCCCCTGTCCGGACCGCTCCCGCCCCTCCCGGAGTCCCCGGTAAGTGTCCGGTCGATCCCCGGACACGGAGGGCCGCCTCCTGCGACTCGCCGACCTGGAGCGCCACCCCTCCTCCTATGTGGATCCACAGGGGTTCCTCTGCCGCTTCGAGGGAGGCCTCCTGCGTGCCATCCGCCCCGAGGCCGAGGCCTTCGTCCGAACCCTCCTCACCGATGGCACCGCCCAGCGCCTGCATCGCAATCACGGCCTGATCGAGGCCGTCGAGACCGGGTTCCGGATCCCTGACGAAGGGATCGCCCTCGTCCTCTCCCACCCCCTGATCCAACCCGAGACCTATTGCGTCGAGTGGTGCCCCGGCATGCTCCGGGAAGCGGCCCTCCTGACCCTGGAGCTCGCCCTCGACCTCAACACCTCGGAACGCACCCTCCAGGACGCCTATCCCTGGAACATCCTCTTCCGCGGCTCGAAGCCGGTCTTCGTCGATTTCACCTCCATCGCCCCGGTGATCCCCGGGAGCCTCTGGCCCGCCTATCAGCAGTTCCGGAGTTTCTTCCTCTGGCCCCTGCTCCTCTCGGCCCAGGGATCCGGCCCCGTCGCCAGGCTCCTCCTCCAGGACAACATCAACGGCATCTCACTGGAGGCATTTTCCTCCCTCGTCCCCGGACATTACCGCCTCCGCCATCCGGGAATCCTCCTGGAGTCGTACCTGGACCGCTGGATCAACCGCAACCCGGAACGGAAAAAACGCCTCAAGAAACGCCTGGAGAACACCCGCATCACGGTCGCGGCCGCCACGCGCCGGCGGTTCCTCTCCGGCTTGAGGAAGCAGGTCGCCGCCCTCGCCTTCCGGACCTCGGGCGAGGTCTGGGAGAGCTACTACGCCGAAATCCCAAAAAGTGTGGACAAGGAGAGAAAGATCACCGGCATCCGCGAGATCCTGGAGAAAATCCGACCGGCCAGCCTCCTCGATCTGGGGGCCAACACCGGCGTCTTCAGCCTCCTCGCAGCAGAAACCGGGGCAAGGGTGGTCTCGGTCGACGCCAGCGAAAGCTGCATGGAGACCCTCTTCCGCACCGCCCGGGAACGCGACCTGGCCATCACCCCGGTGGTCAGCGATCTCCTCTGCCCAACCCCTCCCTTCGGTTTCATGGGCCGCCAATACCCGGGACTGATGACACGGATCCGTTCCGAGGCCGTCCTCTGCCTCGGCCTCATGCACCATCTGCACATCAGCGGTCGCCAGGATTTCGACCGCATCGCCCATCTGCTCGATAGCGTGACGGAAGAACACCTGATCTTCGAGTTCGTCGCCCTCGACGACGACAACAACGCCCTCCTCAACATGCCCAGGCGTATCGACTACTCCCTGGAGACCGTCCTCGCCAGCCTCTCCCGCCACTTTCCGGAAATGGAGGTCAGCGAATCGGACAGACCCACCCGGCGCATCGTCTGGTGTCGGAAGTCACCCAGGTCCATCTCCGCCCCCTGACCCCCCACCGGACAAGCAGCCCGTCGATAAACGGACCGCGTCGCGGCCAAGCCAGGGACGGTCGATCGAATCGCTCTCAGCCCGAGACCGACGACCGCCGGGGTCCCCTTGCCTTCTGGGAGACCTGGGACTTCCCGGTCAACGGCGACTTCACCGAAAGCCGCGGCTTCTTCCCGACCACTCGCGCCTTGGCCGGCGGTTGCGGTCGACGCAACGCCCCGGCCCGGCCAGAATTGCGGGACTTCTCCAGACTCTGCTGCCGGTCGGCCATCTGGATCCCGGAGGCAACCGCACTCTTCGCCTTGCCCCGTTGCAACGCCGCCACCGCCGTTGCCTTGGGCAGGACCTTGCCTCTGATCCGCACCAGAGGCGCCACCCCCGGTCGGGGCACCACCCCTTCCGCACCAACCACCGCCTCCCGGCCACCCCCAGGTGGAACCGACCGGGACGCCGCAACCCCGGCCTCCACCCCAGGTTCCCGAACCCCACTCCCCACCACACCAAGCTCCCGACTCACAACCAGCGGCAGTGCCAGCTTCGGCATGGTCCCGTCGCGGGCGAGAATCGCATCCCCCTGCATCAGAAGGTCGTAGTAGTGACGAATCTTCTGAACATAGTGGGCCGTCTCCTGGCCCCGGGCATAGCCGTGCTTGAGGAGCGTGAAATACTTCTTGAGCGACAAGAGCGGCAAAACCTCCCGCAGATCCTTCCACATATCCGGATTCTTGCCGAACTTCCGCGCCAGCGTCCGCGCATCCAGAATATGCCCCGGGCCAGCATTATAAGCCGCCAGGGCAATCCAGGTCCGGTCAGGCTCGGCGATCCCCGGGGGCAACTCCCGCCGAAGACGTGCCAGATACCAGGCCCCTCCCAATATGCTCTCCTCCGGGTCCGTGCGCTGCCCCACCCCGAGCCCCCGGGCAGTCGCCCGGGTCAACATCATGATCCCCTTCACCCCGGTATGACTGGTCGCCTCCGGGTCCCAGTGCGACTCCTGATAGGAAAGCGCCGCCAGCAGCTGCCAGGAGGTCCGGTAACGCCGCCCGGCCCGCTCGAAGATCTCCCGATAACGGGGCAGGCGATCCTCCATCCGCGCCAGGAACCGCCGGGTATCGACGTAGTCATACTCGTTGTGGGAAGCCCCTACATGGCCGTAGTAGCGCTCTTCAAGGTCCGCCAGCCAGCCCCCCTCCGCAACCGAGGCAAACCATGTCCGCAGCTCGCGCTCCAACAGAATGCCTCTCTTGGGGAGAACCCAGGCCAGACTGCGGGAAGAACCGACGGGAAACTTGACCACCAGCTCCGGGTAGTAGCGTCGGTTGAGGGCGACGATGTTGGAATCGGCGACCGTGCAGTCGATCTCCTTCCGCCAGACCTTCTCCAGCATCTGCTCCGTGGAGGACTCCGGATCCGTTTTCCACTTGAGGCCGGGGACCAGCTCCTTCAGCTCCCGAAGGCGATCGTCGTAGCCCCCCCCTTCCTCCACCGCAAGGGTCACCTTCGCCATCTGCAGAAGATTGCGGGGACGACGTCCCCCACGACGGCAGACCAATTGCTGATCCACCTCCTGATAGACCGGACCCAGGCGAAACTCCTGGCGCAGCTCGGGGGTCACCACAAGACCGGCAGCCGCCAGATCACCCCGTCCATCCCGCAGGGCTTGGAGAATATCGGCAGTATTGTGCAGAACGAGAAAACTGGGGACCACGCCCAGATGCTGGGCAAAAGCCACGACCAGATCGTGTTCGAACCCTTCCCCCTGCTGGTCGCGTCCTTCGTAGTAGGTAGTCGGGGCACTGCGGGTAACAACGGTGAGAACCCCCTTCTGGCGGATCTCTTCGACCTCGGGACGCTCCAGGCGCAGATTGCAGCCGACCAGGGGGAGAGAGACCGCCACCGCCACGGCGACGATCCCAACCGCCAGCCGACCCGCCCTCACGCGACCGGAATGGGCATCGTTGGCCGATCTCGGTACCTTGGACCTGTTCATGACCCCCATTATATGCCAACAGCAGCGAATGGGGAAATTTAGCCATCCAATACGAAGATAATTTGTATTGATCGGCACCCCTTGCCGCACCATTGTACACTATGGGCCAAGTTGTCCCGGCGCCAGCTAAAGGAATACCCGCACCCGATAATCCCGAACCTCCCTCCCGTCAGAAAACCTTTCCATCAGAAGAGCTTTCGAATCAGGTCCGGTCGATTATAACCCGACCCATGGCGACCGATCGGATAGAAGAGGGCCTCCCGTGAGGCCGACTGGTTGCGATGCCAGCCAATCAACTTATCCCCATCCCGGGAAGCGGCATAGAAATAGGCCGGGGTCCAGACCACCCAACGCTGCCGGTCTCGGTGGGGAAAGAGGGAGAGGAGCCGGCGTCCGCTCGCCACCCGGTACCAGTGAATGGTGCCGTTGGCCAAAGCCATGACGATGATGCGACCGTCGCCGCTGACCGTCACCCCCTGGGCCTCGGCGACGATCGGCAGCCGGGTGCGCAGGGAACCGGCCAGGGTATATACCCGGAGATTGAGCGAGGTCCCCACCACGAAGTATCGCCCCTTGGGATCGATGGCCAGGCACCGGGTCGTCTCCCCCGACTCCAGGGGCAACCCCCTCCCGTTCAGGGTAAGCTCATTGCCCCCGTCCCAACCGTCGATCGTCACCCCGGGGGACGACTCGACAGGCCCTTTCAAGTTTCCGGTGCTGTCGGGAGCATTGCTCAATCTAAGATCCCGAACGGAGAAAACCGCCGGTAACGTCCCCCCGCCACCAAACCCGAACTGAACCGAAGTCCCATCCTGGGAGGCCAGCAACCGGCCATGAAGACCGGCAAAATTGGCAGATGGACTCTCCTTGAGGAAAGCCGTGAAACCCTGTGCATCGAGACGCCCCAGACTCGGACCGGTGGAAGCGAAGACGAGGCTCCCGTCACCCAAGGGCAGAATCCCGGTGATGGTCCCACCGGGGGCCACCCACTCGCCCACCTCGGACTCGCCGCTGCGATCGGAGACCCCTTCATCGGCCCACCACCGGATGCGCGCAACACCGCGGCTGGCATGAGTTCCGGCGGCAAAGAGACGCCGCCTCCCATCATTCGACCAGACGACACTCCATAAATTACCCCGGACACCGGAAGTATCGGCCTCGTAGAGCGGCACCAGCCCCTGACCCGAGAGAACCGCGACCTTCGGGTTATCGGCAAACCCCACCGCCACCTTGTCCGCTTCAGGCGAGAAGGCAACGCCGTGGGGGCGCACCCCCTGTCGAAACTCCCGCTTCGCCGACAGATGCCAATCACGACCGTAAAGGTAGACAGTACCATCGTAGCAGGAGACTACCAAACGACCGTCAGCCGAAAAATCCCCCCAAACGGCATCGTCCTGGCAGTCGTCGTTGCCGGAGACACGTTCACCAGTGGTGGCACGGAAAATTCGGATCCCCTTGCCGCTGCTCAGCATCACCGCGATGAGGCGCCCGTCCGCGGAAAAGGCGAGATGTTTGATCGTCGAAGGCAGTCCGGTAAAACGCCGGACTATGACCCCGCTCTCCACATCGAAGAGATAGAGCGAATAGCTCTTGTCCCAGGTAACACCAGTCCAACCACCGGCAGCCACCAGATCCCCGGTCGGAGAGAGCGCAACAGCAAACAACTGCCCTTCCGCGCCTTGCCCCAGAGGCACCCGCAGGACCTTCAACAATGCCCCGTCACTGACCGACCAGAGCCGCACCGTCTTGTCCGAAGAAGCCGTTGCCAGAATCCTGTTGCGCCGATCCACGGCAAGGCGATTGATCTGGGCGTTGTGCATCCCGCCCTCGATACGGATCAATGGCTTGGAAGTCGGGGCGACCGCCGCCGCTGCCTCTGCAACCCGCGCAGTAACCTGGAGCAGAACAACGGCAAAGATCGCGACCATCAAAATCCGAGACACCCCGGCCACAGAAATCTCCTTCACCGGGAATACCACGCAGAACACCCGACGCAGAACACAACACCAACCGCCCCATACAAACGGAAGAGAAAGACACCCTCCCACCCGCATCAACCCCCCCAACGGAAACAACCCATTCGGAATAATTCCCCATCTCCACCGGTCATAGCCCTCTGCCGCAGCAGCGGGGGCTAACTGGCACACCTCCCCCCAACCAGGGGATCCGGATCGAAGAGTCCCAAGCCCTGCATAAAAAGAAAGAGTTCCCGACTGATCCAGGCATCGGTGGCAGCATAGGTGATCTGGAACGGCTTGAGTTCCCGACTCTCCCAATTGGAACACTGCGCCCGTTTCGAGATGCGGCAGCGAAAGAAAGTGGCCGCAAGACTGCGCAACCCCCGACTGGCCAGACCTACCCGACAGGCCGCCTCGCCAAGATCGACCATCCCGTTTATCTCAAAAGAAAAAACATCCCTGAGCCGCTTGGCATCCTCCCCCAGACCGACACCGACCTTGAGAACCCCCGCGTCCTCCAGGAGACAACTGAGCCCCGAATGATCCGTCAAATGCCCAAGGCGGAAAAGATAGACCGTCGAGGCCGTTGCCAGCTGCACCAACGCCGGGGGATGCGTCACCCCCTTCTTGAAGACGGGCTTGGTCTCGGTGTCGAAACCCAGGATCCTCTCGCGTACAAGCTCCCGCAGCGCCCGTTCCATCCCGGCCTCGTCCTCGATCACCTGGACCGGCCCCTCCCAACGGCGAATGGGGAGCCGGTTGATCTCGTCCTTGGACAATTTGGCAGCATACTCCGCCGGCAGGGACAACCCTTCCCCACCGACCGCTGAAGGGGAATTCCCCTCGCCGCCACTCCCCTCCCTGCGACCGCGCCCCGGCTCCGAACCCTCCGGCCCGACCCGCGCCATCCACCCCTGATCGACCTGATCCATGCACTTGACCTTCCCGGAACTCTTCCCACCTCACCAGATCACAACAACCGCTTGTCCATCCTCAGCATTTCGGTCAGCTCGACCGCAGGAACCGCCGCCGAAAAAAGAAAACCCTGCATCTCGTTGCACTTCAGTTCCCGGAGAATCGCCAACTGCTCCTGCGTCTCCAATCCCTCGACGATGACATTCTGGTTCAGGCTGTGGGCCATGGCGATGATGGCACTGACGATGGCCGCATCGCTCGTATTCTCCTGTATCGAGCGGACAAAAGTCCGATCGATCTTGAGCGTCTTGAAGGGAAACTGCCGCAATTGCGCCAGCGACGAATATCCCGTCCCAAAATCATCGATGGAAAGCGTGACCCCCAGGGCACTGATCCGGTTGAGCATCGCCACCGCCCGTTCGACATCCTCCATGATAGCACTCTCGGTGATCTCAAGATCCAGATAGTGCGGATCCAACCCAAACTCCGCAATGAGATCCGCAACCATCTGCGCCAGATCCTGACGCTGGAACTGCTTGGCCGAGAGATTGACCCCCACCCGGATCGGCGCCAGACCGATATCCCGCCACTCGGCCAACTGCCGGCAGGCGGTACGCAACACCCACTCCCCTATGGGAACGATGAGGCCCGTCTCCTCGGCAACAGGAATGAATTCCCCCGGGGGAACCATCCCTCTTTCCGGATGCCGCCACCGGGCCAGGGCCTCGGCGCCGATGACCCGGCCACTCTTCAAATCCACCTGGGGCTGATAGTACAGGAGCAACTCGCCCCGTTCGATGGCGGAACGCAGACTGGTCTCCAGGGCAAAGCGCCGCCGTGCCGTCTCGGTCATCTCGGAGGAGAAAAACTGATAATTGTTCCATCCCTTGCGACGGGCGTGCTGCAGGGCGACCTCGGCATTCTTCATCATCACCTCGGCGCTCATCCCGTCCTGCGGACTCAGGGTGATCCCCATGGCCGCCGATATCGTCAGTTCCTCTCCCGCCAGCGAAAGCGGCAACGCCAGCGACTCATAGACCTTGCGCGCCACAACCCCGGCATTGCGCACCGCCTCACGCTCTTCGTCGATGTCGGCCAGGAGAAGGGCAAACTCGTCGGCACCGATCCGACCGACGCTGTCACTCGTCCTGAGACATCTCCCCAGACGCCGGGAGATCTCCAACAGAACCGTGTCACCCGCAGCCCACCCCAGCGAGTCGTTGAGAAACTGGAAACGGTCCAGATCCAGAAACATGACCGCCACGCAACGACCCTGGCGGTGAGCCTGAGAGAGCGCCTGTTGCAGCCGATCGACGAAGAGCGGACGCCCCGGCAGACCGGTCAGGGAGTCCATCCCCGAAGGGTAAAGACCGCCCGCCCCGGCCCCCGGCGATGGCGCCCGTGACCAGAAAATCAACTGCCCGACGTAATAACGCTCCCCCCCACCCCCGGACAGCACGGAACTCACCTTCAGGGCGCCACGAAACGTCTCCCCCGTCTTTCTCCGGGCAACGATCTCCCCCTGCCAGTAGCCCCCCTGCCAGACACTTTCATAAATCTCCTCGAAAAGACTCCGTTCCTCACCTTCGAGGAGAAACCGGCGGATATTGCGTCCCTCCAACTCCTGCGGAGCGTAGCCGCTGGCATTGGCGAACGCCTGGTTGACCCGGCGGATATTCCCCAGGCGGTCGAGCAGGATGACCGCTTCGGTACTGTTTTCCAACAGAGTCTTCAGCAACGGATGATCGAACGCGGGCACCCGCGAGCCTGGATCCGAATGACCCCCACCACGTCGTTCGTTCATAGTCCGACCCGCATCAACAAGACCTCGCCCCTCTCCGCAGAGACCTCGCCTGCAAGCCGAGGCAACCCGTCCACGAACGTTTGCGACCTGGGATGACCATATGCAACCCCGCCTTCCCTTCCAGGTTCAACGGGACAGACCACCCCATCGAATCCGACCGACCACCCCTGGCCGACGCACCCCTCCCGTCTCCGGGCCGCCGGACGGACGGAACGCACCGTTACCCGGACTTCAACCCCGGTTCCGCCCGGCGCAGAAATCGAAACGGCAACCGCAACCCCTCCGGACGCTGTCGGGAGAATGTCTGATGCCCACTCGGGAGTTCGACCCCAACCCACCCCTTCCCCGGTTCGGCCAACACCACCAGATTTCCCCCCTCTTCCTTGCTCCGGATCAGTGCCTTATGGGCAGCCTTCCCCAGTTTGGCAGGCTTCTCGTGTTCCGGGAAGATCGCCACCCCGCAACCGAAGGTGGCGGTAAACTCCCCACCTTCCCAGGGATGAAGATACACCATGAAGGCCTGGCGGACCTTCTCCAGAACTTGAAAGGAGGAGGGCCCATCGGCATCGAAGAGGATGATCCCAAAGCGATCATCCGCATAGCGACCGATGATGTCCGTGCGCCGCAGATGTTCGCGCAGAATCTCCCCCAATACCCGCAGAACCCCGTTCGTCGCCGCTTCCCCGTAGCGTTCCGTCATCCCCTTGAAATCGTCAATGTCGATCAGGGCGAACCCCAAGGTCTGCGTCAACCGACGGGCCCGTTTGACCTCTCCATCCAACAACGCCGCCAAATCGATGAAGCTGGAAAAACCGGTGATCCGGCACCGCTCCTCACTGCCGGAAAAACTGCGTATCAGCTCGTGATCCTGCTCATAGATCCGTTCCGCCATCTGCCGGAGGACCCGATAGGCCAGCGATGGATCCTGATGGAGTTTGCCAATGAAACTCTTCTCGTCCACCCACAGGACAAGGCTGTCCCGGGCGGCCCGGGCCGTGGCAAAACGCGCCCGCTTGGCAAACAGGGAAACCTCACCGAAAATATCGCCCCGACGGAGCGTGGTCAGCAAAAAATCCCCGGCCTCCGTCTCCAGAACGATCTCCACCCGACCCTTTTGCAGGACATAGACGCCGTCGGCCTCATCTCCCTGGCGGAAGATTCGCTCACCCTTGCGGTAGAGCTTTCCCAGATCCCTCTTGGCATCCATGCGCGATGGCGGGCTCGCGGCTCACGAAGCCCGGGGGCGGAAAAACCAAACCCCCGACTCGGCGCGAATGGACAAACCGCGAGAAATCCTACAGGGCATCGTCATCCCGCTCGCCGGTCCGGATCCGCACCACTCTCTCGATATCACTCACGAAGATCTTGCCATCGCCGATGCGACCGGTCCGCGCGGCCTGCTCGATCGCCTCCAGCGCCCGATCGACCACGTCGTCCGCCATGACCACCTCAACCTTGAGTTTGGGCAGAAAGTCGACCACATACTCCGCCCCCCGATAGAGTTCGGTGTGCCCCTTCTGCCTGCCGAAACCACGGACCTCGGTCACGGTGATCCCCTGGACCCCTACCTCGGCCAAGGCCTCCTTGACGTCATCCAGTTTGAACGGCTTGATGATGGCCTCGATCTTCTTCATGGGATTCTTGCCCTGTTCCCTGCCCCTGTTGACGGGTCCTCGTTCTTGGCCCCTCGTTGATCCTCCCACTCCCTCCCGCCCCCACGCCCT
>JADGCL010000022.1 GCA_015229005.1 Magnetococcales bacterium | reverse complement strand
GGGGAGGGGCCGGGAGGGCACGGGGGCGGTCATGGCCTGGGGCTGACCCGGTGGATCAGGTTGAGGCAAAGCATGTCGGCCAGGTTTTGGACCAGGTCGGTGGCGTCGCTGGGGAGGAAACGGCTGGGGGTTGCCCCGCCGAGGTTCAGGGAGCCCAACAGACGACCGACGGTAGTGGTGTTGCCGGTCTCATGGCTCGAAGCGAGCGGTTCCAGGAGCGGGATCAAGGCCTCGGAGCGGATCAGACCGCCTGCCTCGCCGAAGAAGAGATGCCGCTCGGCGGCGCCCTCCCGACCAACCCGGATGATGCTCCTCCCTTCGGTTCCCATCACCGCCCGAAGCCGTTCGTCAGGCAGGACGAAGAGGCGATCGGCGAGTCCCGGGGGGGGAGTGTTCTCGGGGAAGAGGCCGAGGGAGGTCACGGCGTGTTCGCTCAGGGTCAGGGCCACCCGGCAGATGTCGAAGACCCGTTCCAGGTTGTGGAAGGCCGTCAGGAGCAGGCTTTCCATGTCCATGGCCCGGAGAAAGCTGCCCTGGATGAGGTGGAAGGCCTGGTAGATCGACTCGTTGCGGCGGATGCGGTGCAACATGCCGTCCAATTGATTGCGCAACTCTTCGTTTTCGGCCCGGAATCGCTCCAACTGCCCGACCTCCAGGCTGAGAACCTTGCCTCCTGGGGGAAGGAGCGGGGAGAGTTCCTTCAGGTGGCGCCGCAGGAAATCCGGATTGGCCTGAAGCCAGGTCAGGACGTCGGCCTCGCGGAAGCGATCTTTTTCCTCGGAGTCACGGGCCATGGTGGAATCAATCCCTCGCAATGGGAATCGGTTGACGGACGGGTGGGCGGACCGTATTATTAGCGCCGGCTAATATACAGGGAGCCAGCCTGAAAATCGACGGCAATCGAGACCTCCGTGACCGAACCGAATGTAGCCCGTGAGTTCGACGCTGACAACATCGAGAAGGTGGCGCGGTGCATGAAGGCCCTGGCGCACCCTCTTCGACTCAAGGTCATCGTTGCCTTGAGCAACAAGGAGTTGAGTGTCCAGGAACTGGTGGAGTCGGTTGGTACGACCCAGTCCAATGTTTCGCAGCATCTGACCATCATGCGTGACAAGAATATTCTCTCCTCCCGGCGGGTGGCCAACCAGGTGTTCTACCGGGTGGGTGACTGCAAGGTTCTGGATCTCGTGGCCCTGACCCGGGCGATATTTTGCACGCCCTAGCAGCCTGTTGAGAAACGGGCGGGGCCTTCTCTGCCAAGGGGGTTCTCATGGCGTGGTTGCAGGAGAACGGATTCTCTCTCTTTCTTCTGGTGATGGCGGTCGGCCTGGTTTTCCGGGGTCCCATCCTCTCCCGTTTTTTTGGCATCGTCTCCATCTCGGTCCATGATCTGGCCAACCGTTTAGGCGGGCCGGAACCCCCGCTCCTGGTGGATGTGCGTTCCACCCGGGAGTTCAACCAGGGCCACGTTCGCGAGGCCGTTCTTGTTCCCTTGCCGGAGTTGCGGGAGAAGGCCGCCTCTTTGCGTACACGATATCCTGATCGTGGAGTCGCGGTGATCTGCCGAACGGGGAATCGCTCCCTGAGCGGCGCGGTGATCCTCAAACGTGCCGGGTTTCCCACGGTCTGCAATGTCGCAGGCGGCATGCTTCGCTGGGAGGAGCAGGGGTATCCACGCCAGGGGGGGTGATTTGTTCGTCCATCTTCCCGATCTTGTCGGGGGCGGGTTCGAATGTCCCTGTCGCGGGGTTACGGAAACGGGAGGGGGCGGTTGCCCGATGCTGCCATGGTGATCGAGGAAGAGATCAAGCTCTCGGCTCCCGACCGGGAGAGCCTGAGCGCGGTTCTGGATGATGTCGAGGTCCGGGACGCCGCGTTCTCGGCGGTCGAAAGTGTCCCCCTTCTGACGACCTACTACGATACCCCGACGCATGTGTTTCTGGCCAACCGTCTCGCCTTCCGTTCCCGTCGGGAGGGTAGGGTCTGGCGGGTCGGACTCAAGGGGCACGGGGAGGTGGTGGACGGGGTTTCCCGTCGGGAGGAGATCGAGGTACGCTTGGACGGACCTGTTCGCTGTTTCGCGGATCTGCCGGAGGGGCCGCTGCGGGAGCAGGTGCTTGCCCTTGTTGGCGGACCGAAGACGCCGATGGATCCCTTTATCGTCAGCGACATTCACCGTCGGCGTCTCAAGCTCCGCTTGGCCGGGGAGTCCGTCGCCGAGTTGGCCCTTGATGTTGGAGAAGTGCGTGCCGGGGGGCTGCGCCAGGGGATCCTGGAGGTCGAGCTGGAGCGGATCTCGGGTCCTTTTGAGCCGGTGAAGCGGTTGGCGGAGGGGTTGGCGCGGCGGCATCGGCTCGTTCCCTCAAGCAGCTCCAAGCACGGTGTTGGTCTGTGCCTTTTGGGGCTCATGGAGTCCGAGTCGGCGACTCGGTCGCCAGGAGAGGAGGCGTTGTGAGATACATCAGTACGCGAGGGGGGGTGGCGCCGGTCACCTTTTCCCAGGCGGTGATGATGGGGCTCGCCACCGATGGCGGGCTGTTGCTTCCCGAGCGGATTCCCAGGGTGGGGGCGGATGAGCTGAGGCGCTGGGGGGGGCTACCCTTCGCCGAACTGGCGGTGGAGGTGATGCGGCCTTTTGTGGTTGAGGAGCCGTTGGTCTCGATGTTGCCTGGACTCGTCCAGAGGGCCTACGGCGGTTTTTCTCACCCCGAAATCACCCCGGTGCGCATGGTTGGGGGGCGACCGATCCTGGAACTTTTCCATGGGCCGACGCTCGCGTTCAAGGATGTGGCGCTCCAATTTTTGGGCAATCTGTTCGAATATCTCCTGGACCGGGAGGCTGGGGAGTTGAACATCCTCGGGGCTACCTCCGGGGATACCGGTTCTGCTGCCATCCACGGGGTGAGGGGCCGATCGCGGATCCGGATCGCGATCCTCCACCCGCATGGCCGGGTCTCGCCGATGCAGGAGCGGCAGATGACTACGGTTTTGGATGCCAATGTCACCAACATCGCGGTCGAGGGGACTTTCGACGACGGTCAGCGGATTGTCAAGAGCCTGTTCAACGATTTGGAGTTCAAGGAACGCTATCGATTGGGGGCGGTCAATTCCATCAATTGGGCGCGTATTCTGGCTCAGATAGTGTATTACTTCTACGCCTGGGGGCGGCTTTCAGGCGGTCGGGTGGACCGCCCGGTGGCTTTCGCGGTCCCGACCGGTAATTTCGGGGATGTTTTTGCGGGCTTTGTTGCCCGAAAGATGGGTTTGCCGATCTCCCGGTTGATCATGGCCACCAATCGTAACGACATCTTGACCCGTTTTGTCGACACCGGTCATTATGCCATGGGAGAGGTTCATCCGACCGTCAGTCCGTCGATGGATATTCAGGTTTCCTCCAACTTCGAGCGCTACCTTTACTATCTTCTGGGAGAGGATCCTGCAGCGGTCCGTGGGTTGATGGATCGTTTTTCTGCGGAAGGTTCCTTTTCGGTGACACCCGAGCAGGCGCGAGCGGTGTCTCGGGAGTTTGTTGCGCGTGCGGTTGGCGAGGAGGAGACGCTGGCCGAAATTCGCGAGCTTTACCAGGCCACCGGCTACCTGGCCGATCCCCACACCGCAGTCGGGTTGCGGGCGGCGTCGGGGGAGGGAGAGGTCATTTGCCTGGCGACGGCGCACCCGGCCAAGTTCGGCGCTGCGGTCCGGGAGGCGACCGGGGTCGAGCCGGAGTTGCCCCCGGTGCTGGCCGGATTGAGGTCGTTGCCGACCCGGTGTACGGTACTTCCGGCGGAGGTGGAAGCGGTGCGGCGACACCTGATACACTCCTTTCAATGAGCCGTTACAGTATCTTTCGCCGCCTTCCTCCCGGGTGGCGCCAGGATTCCCGCCGGCGGACCCCCCGATTTCCGGCACAGGCGCGGGTGGTCCTCTACCTCGACAGCGGCGTCGAGGCGCGGGGTCTTTTGCGTGATATGAGTACCGGGGGTGCTTTCGTCATTCTCTTCGAACCGGCCAGGGGGCTGATGGAGGGGGAGGAGGGGCACCTGGGGTTGGACGGTCCCTGGGATTCCGACGAAGTCCATTACCGCTTCCCCTGTGAGGTGGCCCGGGTGGACGGGGACGGGGTTGCCTTGCGGTTCCTGGTCGCGGTACAGAGTGTTCGCTCGTCGCTCTCTTCGTCCTGAGTGTTGGCTTGATTCCTGCTTGCGTTTCCCCGGATCGCCGCGCCGGTATTTTCCCGGCTCGGGGTTTGTGCCCGAGGTCGGGTCGTGTTCTGGGGGCCTCCCGGTCGCAGGTCTTGCCGGGGGTGGTTGCGGAGTTCCGCCGCTGTGGTCCGGGGTCTTGACGGGTTTGCCGATGATCTTCATGCCGATGCGTCGTTCGCCAGGTTTTCTTGAGCGGACCCGACAAGGGGGCGGGTCCCGGTTCGGGCTGCTGTTGGGGATGGCGCTGGTCTCCTCCCTGGTTCCCGGAGAGGCCGGGGCGGACATCTTTTCCTTCGTGGATGCCAATGGGGTCGTCCACCTGACTGATTCGCCCAATGATCCCCGCTATCGTCTCCTGGTGAGTACACGCCGGCGTCCGGTCACCCTGCCTCGGCAGCCCGTGGTCCAGGAACCGAGGTCCTACGTCAGCCTGGGTATGAGGGGGCTGGCCGCATTCCGGGAGACGATCCATTGGGCGGCGGGTCGTTATCGGCTGAACCCGGCGCTGGTGATGGCGGTAATCAAGGCGGAGTCCAATTTCGATCCCAATGCCGTCTCCCGGGCCGGGGCGGTGGGGCTGATGCAACTTATGCCGGAGACGGCGCTGCAATACGGGGTGCTGAATCGTCGGGACCCGGTCTCCAACATCCATGCGGGGACCCGACATCTGGCCGATCTTCTGGTCAAGTTCGACAATGATCTGTCGCTTTCCCTGGCGGCATACAATGCTGGAGAGAATGCGGTGCGGCGGGCGGGAAACCGCATCCCCGCGATTCAGGAGACGCGGGAATATGTCAGCCGGGTATTGGATTATTACCGGCGCTATCGGGAATATCTGTGATGGGAGGGGCCAGCGGCGGCAGGGGGTCTCTTACCGGGTGGCCGGGGTTGCGGCGGCGATTGGTGTTGGTCCCTCTCCTGGTGGTATCGACGCTCTCCTTTGCCCAGGCGGGGGAGGGGGAGTTTTTCCGGGAAAATTTCGATCGCCCCGATGGCGTGGCGGATCTTCCAGGGTGGTTGCCGCAGGCCAACCGGAATCGATGCGTCGAGGGAGGGGAGCCGGAGCGGGCGGCGCCGGAGCCGTCGGAGGATGCCCTCTTCCTTTCCCTGGACACTCCGCCTGCGGTGACACCGCCGGAGCTTCCGCTTCCCGATCGGGGAGAGGCGGTCCCCGAGATCCGTGAGGGGCGGCTTTCCCTGAAGTTCGAGAAGAGCCAGGGGACCCAGGGGTACCGGCGGATATTTCATCAAGCGCTCCGGCGGTTGGAGTTCGACTATACCCCTCTTTATGCGATGGGGGGGGTGGATGATCGGGCCTGGCTCGGTGTGCGGATTCGTTTTTTCGATTCCGCCGGTCGCAGCCTGGGTGAGATCCGCCACTTCTACCACAACGATCTTCTGCCTGACGATACCAATGGAGCGACCATTCGGACCCTGCGGGTCAAGGGGGGGTTCGATGGGGTTCAGCGCCATCTCTCCCTCGATGTTGAGCGTCTGCTGCGCGAGCGGTTGACCGGGGTCGATCCTCGGGCGGTGGTGGCCTCAGAGGTGGGGTTCGAGGCGGGGAGCGATCTTTGTGATGCCTCGGTGGAGGGGGTGATCGACAACGTTGTCGTCCAATTGGGTGGGGGATCTGGACTGACGCTTTTTTCGCGGGACGAGGTTTTGGATATCGTCCGTGGCGCCCTGGTCCTTTACAAGGAGGAGCGGGCGGCCTTTCCTGGCAACTGGCTTGCGGCCTTGCACGGGAAGTATGGCCGGGAGAAGCTACAGGCCTGGTTGCGGGCGATTCCTCCACCGGCTCAGGCGGATCCGGTGCGTTTGGCCGATCTCCTGGGCGAGGTCTATGGTTTAACGGGCAAGAATGCGTTTCTCTCCGGGTTTGTGATCTCTCTGCTGCTGCGGCATCCCTGATTTTTCGGTTCAGTTCCTGTTTCCGGTGGGCATCGTGGTGAGGTTCCATGCGTTTGTTGCGTATTCTCCGGTGGATGGTGGTGCCGGTATGGGTATCCTGGCCGATTGCCCTCGGGGTGATGGCAGCGGATATTGCCGGGCCGGATCCTACGCGTCCGGATTGGGATGCGGGGGAGTCGCCCCAGGGGAAGGGGATCGGGGATGAGGGGATCTCATCTCTGGCCGAAGTGCCGAATGCAACGGTTGCCACCGATCGGGCCTGGCGGATCGACTTGGTGAAACGGGGTGGCGCTGCGGGAGTGTTGATCATCGATGGCGATCTGGTCCCGGAGGGGGGAATCTTGAAGGACGGGACCCGGGTGGAACGGATTGCCGATGAGGAGATCGTCCTGCAACAGGGGAGTCGACGTCGGGTTTTGGAGAGGAGTGAGTGTTGGGACATCTCCCGGGATGCCGGCCTCAAACGGATTCGTATCGAGGGGGCTTGTCCTCATTCGCTCTTCGGTGGGTACCTGGGGCTCGAGTGGCCGCTGGTGGCCGAAGGAGGGGGTTATTGGACGGAGGCCGAACTCAATGGTGCGGTTTCGGGTCGGTTTCTGGTCGATCCGGAGGCCTCGGAGGCCATGATCGCCGTCGAGTTGGTTGCGTCGTTGAGGGAGAAGAAGCTTCTCAACGAGAGGGAGGTGTTGGCCCCGGGCAAGTTCCGTCTGCCGGGGGGGGGGGCGGTGGATCGGGAGGTGGTGGTTTTGCGTTCGTTGCGTTTTGGCGGCTATGAGGTGCAGAACATCGCCCTGTTGGTTGCCGCTGCTGGGGAGCCTTCGCGTTTGGGTCGGGATCTTCTGACCAAGCTCAATGCCCGGATCGATTACCAGCGGCACCGGCTCCTCCTGGGCGGGATCGATTCCGTGGCGGCGAGTTCGGATCCGTCCCAGGGTCAGGTGGCCGGGGCCCGGGGGACGACGCATCTTTCCCCGGAAGCGGGGTCTCCCCCTTAGAAACCGGATCGCGGGAACGCAACAACGAACGCGCTCATGCCGTAGCGTAGCTCATGCCGTAGCGTAGCGCCAGTCCCACCAGGAGAGCGGCCAGCACGGCCTTCAACACCCGTTGCGAT
This sequence comes from Magnetococcales bacterium, assembly GCA_015229005.1. GTDB lineage: Bacteria > Pseudomonadota > Magnetococcia > Magnetococcales > JADGCL01 > JADGCL01. The sequence continues at coordinate 35,602 of JADGCL010000022.1, read as the reverse complement.
ACCAGGCGCTGGTAACGGGCGCCTGCCAGGCCGCCGACGAACCCGCCCAGACCGAAGAGGAGACCCAAGGGCCAGTCGGGTTGCGCCAGAACAGGCGAGGGCAACCATTGGTAGGCTGCCAAGGCGAAGAGCGAGGTCAACAGCGTGGCGGTGAGGGTTGCACCCGCCACCGCGTGGATGGGCAGGCGAAACACCGTCACGCATAGAGGGACCATGAAGGAGCCGCCGCCGATGCCGTAGATGGTTCCTACCACACCAACCAGAAAGGAGAGCGCCGCCATGAGCGGGACGGAAAAGGCGGGGCGCACGGCATCGTTGTCCGCTGTTTGTGTTCGTCGGCCCAGGATGTCGGCCAGCAGGCGCAGACCCAGATAGCCCAGAACCAGGGCGGCAAAGAGCTGAAAGCTGTTCCGGTCTGACAAGTGATGAGTGCGCACCCAGACGCCCAGAAGTGTTCCAGGAGCGCCGCCCAGGGAGATGACCAGGGCCAGCCGCCACCACAGCCGTCCCTCGTGCCTGTAGCGCCAGGCGGGGCCTGGGATCGCCACCAGATTGTAGACCAGGTTGGTGGCGCTGGCCGACGGTCCGGCACAACCCAGGACGCTCATCTGGAAGGGCATCAGCAGGAAAGCGCCGGAGATGCCGATCATGGAGGTGAAGAAGGAAATGATCGCTGCCGCTAGAGGCGGCAACCAGAGAGGGGCCGTGACCCCGGAAACGGCGAAGGTGATCTCCATCAAGCCGTCACTCCGCGAAACCGATACCGCAGGCCACTGGGCAATCGGTTGCCTGCCTGCGATCATACCTGCCCGAACAATTTTCCGCCTCACCCACCCTCTGGCCCCCGGGGTCGTCTTTCGACCCATCGATGGATTCGGTTGATGACGCGCTTTTGCAGAACCAAGTCGAGACTTGCGTGGAAAGGGAGCGCCAGGGCGTGGCCCAGGAATGCCTTCAGACCCGGCCAGGGTGGGAACGCCGGGACGGCATGCCAGACGGGGGAGGCGGCAGCGATGTGACGCACCCTGAGGTGGGCGGCCAGGGAGCGGAGGCTTTCCTCGCTCGGCATCCGGAGGTGGAAAAGCTCCCAGGCCCGCCCGCCAGCGCCACCGGCCTCCGGCATCGAAAACTCTCCCTGATTCCGCATCCCGATATAGCGGTGCGCCAGTGCCTCGCGCAACTCCAAGAGTCTCTTCACTCCCTGCCATTGGCTCAGCCCAAGGGCGGAGGCCGCCGCCGAGGGGGGATGCTGTCGCATTATCGACAGCTCGCGGATCCACCGCTCGTCGCGGCTGAGAACCAGGCAGGTGCCGCCGGCCTGCAGGATTCGGTTACCATCCAGGCAGAGGAGCTGCGCTTCTCCCCAGCCGCTCCCGGGGAAGGGGAGGATCAGGGAGGAGACTTCCTCCAAGAGCATTACCCCGGCGGGACAGGAAACGGGAGGAGAGGGAAGTCCGAAGGGGTGCCGACCGATCCAGGCGCGCACGGGGGCACCTTCGGGGGGGAGCGGAGCCCCTTTGTTGCGAGCGGTTACCGGGTCGATGTCGGTTGTTGCCCAATGCAGCCAGGATGCGCCGAGGGCTTCCCTCCAGGCCGGCTCCAGCAGGACATCTGCTGCCACCGCATCCCCCGAACGCCACCCCATGAGCGCCTTCAGGCAGCGCATGACCTCGAAGGTGTCGGCGAAGGCGACCGCCGGGCGCTCCCAGGCGTCGGCCCAGACTCCCTCCCAGGATTGCAGACTCTCCGGGTCGTGGAACGGCTGCCGCGCCAACTGCTCCTGGAGCCGAAGGGCATCCTGTCGGGTCAGGTCGGCCCGGTGGAGCGGTATTGCGTGGGGACGGGGATCACCAACCTTTCCTGGACGATCGCCTGACGCCCGATCTTCACCGGGACCGGGGGTCAAAGGGCGGTCTCTGCGCCCGATCTTCACCGGGACGAGGGGTCAAGGGGCAGGCGCTGCCGCGGCCTGCTCGGGGCAGTGACCCGGTACCAGAGTCGAGGCCAGTTCCCGCGACTTCTCGGCGACCTCGCGCGAGAGTTTATAGGCACAGAAGCGGGGGCCGCACATCGAGCAGAACTCGGCCGTTCGGTGGGCACTTTCCGGAAGCGTCTCGTCGTGGTACTCCCGGGCGCGATCCGGATCGAGGGCCAATTCGAACTGTTGGTTCCAGTCGAAGGCGTAACGGGCCCGACTCATGGCGTCATCCCGATCCCGCGCCTGGGGGCGTTTGCGGGCGATATCGGCGGCATGGGCGGCGATCTTGTAGGCGATGATGCCGTTTCTGACATCCTCGGCATGGGGGAGTCCCAGATGCTCCTTGGGTGTCACATAGCAGAGCATGGAGGCGCCCTTCCAGGCGGCGATGGCGCCGCCGATGGCGGAGGCGATATGGTCGTAGCCGGCGGCGATATCGGTCACCAGAGGTCCCAGGACGTAGAAGGGGGCTCCGTGGCAGATTTCCTGTTCCCGGGCCATATTCATCTCGATCTGGTCCATGGGGACATGGCCGGGACCTTCGATCATCACCTGGACGTTCCTCTCCCAGGCTTTGGTCGTCAATTCGCCGAGGACGGCAAGCTCGGCGAATTGGGCCGCGTCCGAGGCGTCGTGGAGGCATCCCGGACGCATCCCGTCCCCGAGGGAGAGGGTGACGTCGTGGCGGACGCAGATGTCGAGGAGCTGGTCGAAATGGGTGTAGAGGGGGTTCTCCTCCCCGTGGTGCAGCATCCACTGGGCCATGAGCGCCCCGCCTCGGGAGACGATCTTGGTGATGCGGGACTCGATCATCGGCAGGATCTTGCGCACCACCCCGCAGTGGACCGTCATGTAGTCCACCCCTTGTTCGGCCTGTTCCTCGATCACGTCGAGGATCATCTGGGCGGTCAGGCGTCGCACGTCCGGTTGCCGTTCCACCACCTCGTAGATCGGCACCGTGCCGATGGGGACTTCCGAGTGTTCGATGATCGCTTGTCTGATTCGGCTGATCCCCTTGCCGGTGGAGAGATCCATCACGGTGTCGGCCCCGTGGCGAACGGCAAGGCGCAGTTTCTCCACCTCCTCGTCGAGACCGGAGGATATCTGGGAGTTGCCAATGTTCGCATTGATCTTGCAGCGGGCCGCAAGTCCAATACCCACGGGCTTGAGCCCGGTGTGGTTGACATTGGCGGGGATGACCATGCGCCCGGATGCCACCTCCTGCCTGATCATCTCGGGCTCCAGGGATTCGACCGAGGCGACGTGCCGCATCTCGGGGGTGATGACCCCTTGCCGGGCAAATGCCATCTGGGTAACCTGACCGTCTGCGGTGGGGGTGCGAAGGGAAGATCGGGAAGCAGTCATCGTCGTGAGTCGTCTCCGGATGATTGGGGGAACCGCGAGCTTGAGCGGCTGTCTTAAGAGGTTCAGAGGTGGAGAAGTTCCGAGGCGGCTCTCTGGCCGACCCTTCGCTGTCCATGGGGGCCGCGGGGCTCTCCGGGCGTCACCTGCCAGGGGGCGGGCCGGCTCCCGACCAGTCCCCTCAGAAGGTAAAGCCCGACGGCGCCGAACACAAGGCCATAAACAGCTTGCCGACGAATGGGCAGGGCCTTCCGTGGGTGGCCGGGCAATTTCGAGTGGTGTGTGCAACTTATTGAATTCATGAAGGAATGTTGATTTTTTTTGCTCTTTTCGGGTTGGCGAGGTCCCTTTGGCGGACTTCTTTGGCGGTTTGACAAGGCCGGGGAGAGACGGCAATTCTCGGAGGGATGGGGCGCAGGGGCTTCTCCGGAAAGGCAGGGTGTCTTATGCTGGCATGTCGTCATTCCCAGGAAATTCATCTCCTTTTCGGACATTCCGACCGCGCCTCCGGGTACCGGGATAAGTATCGGCGGGCGTTGGTGGGGGTGATCCTTCTTTCCCTTCGCTGTTCGGGCTTCCGAACCGGGCCGGAGGGGTTCGCTTTGGTCGTCGGGGAGTCATGACGTTGAGCCGCCTCCTGAATCATCACGCCGCAGGTATTGTCCTGACCGAGGACAGGGGTGCCCGGACGCCGGCCCGCTATGTCTCTGATCCCGTCTCGGAGTCTGTCGACGAAGAGGGGGCCGCGCTGATCGATTTCTCCCACTTCGGGGTTGTCGTGGTTCGGGGTGAGGAGAGGGTGGACTTTCTCTCGGGTCTGATCACCAACCAGGTGCGCAAGGCCACGGCAACTCAGGTGGTTTATAGCGCCTTGCTGAGCCCCCAGGGACGCTTCCTGTGGGATTTTACCATTGTTGCCCGGAGCGATGCCTTGCTCCTGGTCACCGAACCGGATCGGGTGCGCGAGCTTGTTGCCCAGCTGAATTTTTATAAGCTTCGCTCCAAGGTCACCATCTCCGAGGCCGAGCCGGAGGAAGGGTTGTTGGGTTTGGTTGGAGGAGGTTCTGCGGCGGCTCTCGCAAGGGTTTTTCCCGGATTCGATGGCAGCCAGGCGGGCTTGGGGAGTCTGTTCACCCCGGAGCCCGGTGTCGCTCTTTGGCGTGACCCGCGCCATGCCGACTTTGGTTGGCGCCTTCTGGCCTCCGAGGCGGTGCTCTCCGCCCTTTGGGATCGCCTGACCGGGGTGGCCAGGCCGACGGGTTGGGAAGCCTGGGAGCACTATCGACAGGCCCGGTGTTTGCCGCGTGCCGGCGCCGAGTTCATGGTTGGGACCAGTCTACCCTTGGAGTCTGGTCTCAAGGAGCTGAATGGTGTCGATTTCGGCAAGGGGTGTTATGTGGGTCAGGAGACCACGGCGCGGACTCACCACCGTGGCACGATCAAGAAGCGACTCTTTCGGGTTGGAGTTGTCGGATCGTCCCCGCCTCCGGTCGGGACGCTGGTACTCGATGCCGGTGGCAGGGAGATTGGGGTGCTGACGAGCCTCTCTCCCCGTGGTGGGGTTGGTCTGGCCATTTTGAAACCAGCCGAGTTCTCCCCCGGTGACCAACTCCGGGCCGGAGATTGTTCTGTCGAGGCCAGCAGACCCGACTGGGCCGAGTGGGAGTAGCCCCTTTGGTACCTGAGGGCGAACCCTGGCTTGGATGATACGGGCTTTTTTGATTCTTGTTTGATGTCGATCGATCCGATCAAGGGTTCCGGATCTGTTGTTTGGTGAACGCTTACTTTCAAGGTTGCTTATGACCGCAGATGCGATCTCCCTCAGCCCCCTTCCGCCATTGAGGATCGGTGACTACACCATTCCTGTCCCCATCATTCAAGGGGGGATGGGGATTCGGGTCTCGGCCCACCGACTGGCGGCCGCCGTTGGCAACGAAGGGGGGGCAGGGGTCATAGCCACTGTCGCCCTGTCCCTGGCCTCCCAGTATTACCAGAAGGGTAAGGACTATTTTCGGGCCAACATCAAGGCATTGGCGGATGAGTTGGCCTGGGCCCGGGAACTTTCTCCCACGGGGATCATCGGCACCAACTGCATGGTCGCGATCCGCGATTTCGAGGACATGGTTCGGACCTCGGTCGAGCATGGGGCGCAGCTCATCATCTCCGGGGCCGGTCTGCCTTTGCGATTGCCGGAGTTTGCGGCCTCGCGACCGCAGACGGCTTTGGTTCCCATCATCTCCAGTTTGCGGGCTGCCAAGCTGCTGACCAAGCGCTGGAGCAAGCTCTACAAGCGTATCCCCGATGCCATGGTTTTCGAGGATCCCAATACCGCCGGGGGGCATTTGGGGCTCAATCGCAGCGAGCTTTTCTCGCCTGAGTATTCTACCGAGCGGGTGGTCCCCCAACTGGTGGAGTGGTCGCGCAAGGAGTATGGCGACGAGATTCCCATCATCACCGCCGGCGGAATCTGGGATCGTCAGGATATCGATCATGCCCTGGACCTGGGGGCCAAGGGGGTGCAGATGGCGAGTCGCTTCATCTGCACCTTCGAATGCGACGCTGCTGAGAGCTTCAAGGAGACCTTCATCAAGGCCGGGGAGGGTGATGTCGTCATCGTCGATTCCCCTGCGGGGCTTCCGGGACGTGCCCTCCTCAGCCCTTTCACCAGCAAGCTGTTCCGTGGCAGCGAGGTCTATTCCAAGTGTTTTGCCACCTGCCTCGAGGCCTGTCGCTGCCGTGAGGAGAAGGAGACCTTTTGCATCGCCGAGGCCCTGCATCGGGCCCAGCAGGGGGATCTTGAAGAGGGGCTGATTTTTACCGGAACCAATGCCGTGCGTCACAAGCGCATGATGCATGTTTGGGAAATATTTCAGGAATTGACCGGACGGAAGTCTCCCAACGCCTGTCCCTGACCCAATGCCCGTCCCTGACAGAAAGCAGCCCCGTGCCTCGTCCTGATTTCCGTGCCGCCGAACGCTTTTTCCTGGCCCTGGTGGGGCATTTGCCCATGGCCTCGGTGGGGGTCATGCACCTTATTCACTGGCCAGAGGGGCTTCCAGGTCCGTGGGATCTTGCCCCGGAGCATGGTTTTCAGGGAACTTTGGTGGCGGCGCGGGCCTCCCTGGCAGACGTTGCGCGGGAATACCGGACCATCGACGATATCCGTCTGGATGATCACCCCACGGCGGGAGAGAGGGCCGGCGGTGACATATTGATGGAAATGCCCCAGGGCCGGGAGGCGGAACGGATGGCGATCGAGGCGGCGGTTGCCGCACTTCCGGAAGGGGGACGCCTCTGGCTTTTTGGCAATCGCGAAAGTGGGATCGTGACTCTCGGCAGGCGCTTTGAGCCGGTGCAGAACGAACTGAGTTGCGGGCATTTGCGTCTGGTTTCCTTGCCTGCCGGGGCCAGGCGCCGGGAGTCCCCCGGGCGCAAGCGTCGCAGGCCTGAGGTTTCCCTGGAGGAGGGTTTTTTCCACTATGTAGCGGAAGGGGTGACTCTGGCCTCGCGTCCGGGGATCTTCTCCTGGCAACGGCCTGATCCGGCTTCGTTGCTTCTTCTCCGGGCCCTGGGTGGTGTGGAGAAGGATTGGAATTCCTTGAAGATGCTGGACTTTGGTTGCGGCAGTGGTCTTCTTGGAGTGGTGTTGGCCCGCCGGTGGCCATCGCTGCGGGTGGTGATGAGTGATGATCAATGGGGGGCGGTGATTTCGGCCCGGCGTTCGGTGGTGTTGAATGGCGTTGGTGACCGCTGCCAGGTCATCGCCGAAAACGGGATCGGCGCTGTCCTGGAGGGGGAGCGCTTTGATCTGATTGTCTCCAACCCCTCTTTCCACCGCGGTGTAGCCACCGACCATGGGGTGGTGCGCGACTTCATTCCCAGGTCTCACGCCCTGCTTGCGCCGGGAGGAGAACTCTGGCTGGTCGGGAGCCGTTTCCTGGACTATGGCGCTCCTCTGGCGGCCCACTTCGCCGACGTTCGCCGTGTGGCTCAGGATGAAGGCTTCGATGTTTGGTGTGCCACCAAACGACGTGCCGCCGGCAACCGTTAGGGCCTGTTCACAATTGGCCCTGGAGACCTTGATGCGGCGTTGTGGGGCCTCTCCGCTGCTCACATACTGCGTGTATGCTGCGCTGCTCGAGGCCCCACGCCTTGCCTGAAGGCCTCCGGAACTCAATTGTGAACAGGCCCTGGCCCCTCCGACAGCTTTTTGTTTTCGCAGCTCCTGCCCCGGTGTTTCCCGGGTCCCGGACCAGCCGGTCGGGCAATGTTTCTCCTCGGCTGGTTCGAGCAATGCGACCGAATGGCCCGGCATCTCTTGCCCGGCAGGGGCGCCTCCAGGCCTGCTCCGATGAGGGGAAACTTGCCGGAGAGGGCACGCCCGTGGGATGGCGGACGGGTCAAGTCGCAGGAGGTGTGGATCTCCCCTTGCCCAGGCCCACCTGACATCGACGAGATTTCTCTGCGGTCGAGGCCACGGATTGCCCCTCCCAGTAAACCATTGCCACGGCGAGGAGGGCCAGCACCAGATTGGCCAAGAGCAATTTGGTCACGGGACTGTCCATGAGCGTTCCTCCTGTCAAGATTCCCCGTGAAGGTGGCATCGGCCACCGGACCGGGGGATGCGTGTCTCCCATCCTCCTGACACGGTTGCCGCATATTTTGCGCCAACATTTTTGTTTCTCCTCCTGATGGCGCCATCATTTCCTCGTCTCTGGTGTTTGCTGGAGTTCGAGATGTTCTGCCGGCCATCGGGGGTATTGGCCGAGGTGGACGAGAGGGGAGGGCAGGGGGAATGAGGTCGGAGAGTTGACGGATAGGGCGTGGATTGGTGACCCCGGGCGGTGGTGAAAAAAAACCAGGGTGAGCCCTTTTCGGGAACCGCCGGCGATGGTGACGGCGGGACGGGCCATTGGGAGAATTTTCTGGAAGTTCCTTTGATGGGGTGATAGTCTGAGGCGAGGGTGGGGTTTTTCGATGGGGGTGAAACGGCTTCGACGGGGTATGGAACGGTTTTGGAGGCGACCCGGGATGGCACCGCCGTAATGGGCCGGCAACTTCAATTGCCAACGACGAGCATTACGCTCCGGCTCTCGCAGCCGCGTAAGCGGTTGTGAGAGCGGGGTCCGGATCCGGACCCGGCAACAGAAGCCTTCGGGCAGGGTCAGGCCGGAACGGTGGATGCCGGTTGAAATAAAGGGCCACCCAGTTCTTCCGAGGTAACGGAGGTTCCGCCGCCTGCCGGTCTGCAATGGCGACGGAGAACAGCACCGGCGAAATGGTCGTGATTCCTCCTGGCCAACTACATATTGCGGACGCGGGTTCGACTCCCGCCACCTCCACCATTTTGATTTTACAGGGTTTTCTCTCTTCTGCGGCCACCTTCCAGGGTGGCCGTAGTCGTTTGAAAAACCCCAATGTTTCCAATGGTTAGCGCGGGCATGAAAAGGCGGCGTCTCCCAAATTGCGGACTCCGTCTCCGGCCATTTGCCCCTCTCTCTTCTCTCTCCCGCCACATTCTCCAAAAGCTGACGACCTCGCTCCCGGAAGTCCGGATTTTTCGGACTTCACTTTATCGTTGTTTATCAACAGGATGATCAGGTCGGCAGCTTTCGGACTGTTTGGCGTGTGCCTTGGGTGGCGAGCGTGATGGTTGGTGGAACTTTCTTGCGACCGCCTGTCACGCAACCGATGAAAATCCAAGTGTTTTCCTCTGACCAGGCCAATCCATCGGTAGAGGGGCGATCAAGGCCGCCAGGGTCAACCCCTCCGGCTGTTGCCCATCCAGAATGGCTTCGATGATGTCTGGAGCCAACAGGGTCAAACGCAGGATGCGGCCAATGTAGGCGTCATCGATGCCTTCCCTTTCCGAGAGGTCTCGGAATGACCGGCAGGTGCCGTTTTCCAGCATCTTTTGCCACCGGTGGGCGCGGCCCAAGGCCTTGAGCATGGCCTGATGGGGCGATGGCGGGGGTGGTGCCCATTCGGGAGCGCCGGGAGGGGCGATGATCTCCGTTTTGCCGCCCCATGTCTTGAGTCGCATGGGAATGCGCACGATCATGGTCTGGCCATCCTCACTCAAGGTTGCTTTGATGCGCGCCATCCCTGGCGCGCACCCTTCGGGTACCCAAGGGCATCCAAATCGACCGTCCTGTCGATTTGTCATGCCACGTTCCTCCCCTCGTCATCCTGTTCCAGTTCCGCCAGTAGGCTCTTCAAGCCACCGGCCCGCAGATGCACCTCCACCCCCTGGCCGCTCACCTCCACCCGGCCCACCAGCAGTTGCAGAAGGCGCGCCTGCTCCAGGGGAAAAAGCTCGTCCCACAGGGTTTCCAGGTTGCGCAGGGACTCCATCACCTTGCACTCCGGCACCCCGCCTTCTTCCCCATCCATGACCTGGAAGGTCCGAACCATCACCTCTGGCGTGCGCAGGAGTCCACGCACCTGTTCGAAGGCAACCCGCTCCACCTCTCCGGCGGCCACGGTGCGCAGGGGGCAGGTTTCCCGACCGTTCTTGTCCGCGCCTTGGCAGGTGTAGTAGCGATAGAGCTTGCCCCCCTTGCGGGTGAAACTGGGTCGCATGGCCCGGTCGCAATGGCGGCAGCGGATGATTCCCTTGAGCGGCGCGGGGGTCTGCACCCGGGCCGGTCCCGGACGCTGGCGGTTGTTGCTTTCCAGGATGGCGTGGACCCGCTCCCACAACTCCCGCTCGATGATCCCCGCATGCTCCCCGGCGTAGATCTCGCCATGATAGGCGACCTCGCCCAGGTAGAGCCGGTTGTTGAGCAACCGGTAGATCGCCCCCTTGTCCAGGGGCTTGCCGGATTTGCCCGTGGCTTCCGCCTCGGCCAGCTCCTTGACCAGCAGGGTGGCGGAACCGATCTCCGCGAAACGGAGGAAGAGCTGGCGCACCGTCCCGGCCTCGGCGGCGTTGACCACCAGCTTGCGTTCCCGCACGTCGTAGCCCAGGGGCGGATGGCCGCCCATCCACATCCCCTTGCGCTTCGACGCCGCGAACTTGTCCCGGATCCGCTCTGCCGAAAGCTCTCTTTCGAATTGCGAAAACGAGAGCAGGATGTTAAGGGTCAACCGCCCCATGGAGGTGGTGGTGTTGAAGGACTGGGTGACGCTGACGAAGGTGACGCCGTGCCGCTCGAAGACCTCCACCAGCTTGCCGAAATCCATCAGGGAGCGGGTCAGACGGTCGATCTTGTAGACCACCACCACGTTGACCTTGCCCTTTTCGATATCGGCCATCAGCCGTTTCAAAGCGGGCCGTTCCAGGTTGCCGCCGGAGAAGCCGCCGTCGTCGTAGCGATCCGGGACCAGGAACCACCCCTCGCCCTTCTGGCTGACGATGTAGGCCTCGCAGGATTCCCGCTGGGCGTCGAGGCTGTTGAACTCCATGTCCAGCCCCTCGTCGGTGGATTTCCGGGTGTAGACGGCGCAGCGCACCTTGGGCGTCACCGGTTTTCTGGCGTTCATGCCTTGTCTCCCTGTTTCTTGAGCGCGAAAAAGACCAGGCCGTTCCACTTGGTGCTGGTGATGGCGGTGGCCACCGCCGACAGGCTGCCGAAGCGCCGCCCCTGGTATTCAAAACCGTCGTCCAGCACCGTGCAGCAGTGCTCCACCCCCTTCCACTCCCGCACCAGCCGGGTACCGGACAGCAACCGCTCTCCCGGAGGCCGTTTCTTCTCCGGCGGGGACTCCTCCTCGGCGGCCAGCCGCTCCAGCCGCTTCTCGCTCCTTTCCGACAGGCCGCCGTGGGCCAGTTCCTGGATACGGTAGGCCAGCCTCTTCACCAGGAAGGCCTTGTTGTACGGCGGCGGCTCAGACTGGCACAGCTCCTTCCACATCTTCTTCAATTCGGCGGCGGACATCCCCGGCAGGGCCGCCACCCGTTGCAACGTGTCACTCCTCATGCCCTTTCTCCCGTTCGGTTGGTTTTGCGGACATAAGGGCGGGTTCCAGGCGACTTATCCAGCGGAATTTTCTCCATTTTCCTCTTTTCCGCGAGCCGCCTGACACCGGCGGCGAGGATGGCGGCGGCCTCCTCCAGGCGCTGGTCGGTGGTCATCTTTGTTGGGTCGGTGAAATTCATGATTTGGTTGTCCCGTCATCTCCATTCGTTATCCTGACATCGGATGAGATGCAGTCTGATGCGAACCGGGACGGAACGGGATCGTCCGAAGGGTTCACCCCGGACGGGAGTCGGGAAGGAAAACGGGTTGACCCCATCTGGAACCGATTGTTATTGCTTCATCCAGGGGTTGAACCCTTCGGGTCGGGATGGCATGCTCTCCATGGGATGGGTTCCAGGGAGCGTGGGGAGACCGGAGGTTTGCGGGTTCAACCCTTCCGACCCCGTGGCATGGGCGGGGTGGAAGGGTTGAACCCTCCGAAAAATTGAGGGGTGTTGGGAGGGAGAGGTGCCGGAATGCCGAAACGATTGAAGTTTCCAAGAGACATGGTATCGCTGCCAGAGGCGGTCAACTGGATTGCCTACGACCGGTTGGAAGGGCCGACGGCGGCTCACCTGGAGGACTTCAACCGTCGCGCTGCGGAGTCGGATCGCCCGGAAGCACGCTGGATGAGGCGCACTCCCGAGCAATTGCGAGAAACGGCGGAAAGTCCTGCCCGCGATGATCTCCTGGTGGCCCTGCGTGATGGGGACTTGCGGGCTACGGGAAGGCTGTCGGAAACCCAGACACAACCATGGAACGCCAGGAATGGGCCCTGGGGGCTCCACTCCGGCAAGCATACCGAGATTCCCATGGAGTACTGGGTGGGCGGGCAGGCCAACATCGGCGCGGGCAGATTGACCTACACGTCCGGAGAATACATCGAAATCCGGGTTCCCCTCTTCTTCCTCCAGACCCTCTGGCCCGCTCCCGCCGGGGAGGCCGCTGTTTCATCAGCCGCTTCCGTGGCGGTCGTCGATGGAGGAAAGTCTTTGCCTTTCGCCCCGACCCCCTACCTGGAGTTGCTGAACCGGGCGGTGGAGAATTTCTGGCGTTCCGGGTCTCCGCCTTCAGACAAGAAAGAAACCATCGTCCATTGGCTGGTTGAGCAGGAAGTCGGCGGCGAACCTCTGTCGCGCAATTTGGCGGAAACCATGGCCACGATCATCCGTCCCCTGGAGGCCCGTGCCGGGGGCAACCGGAGGTGGTGAGATCGTTTTGACCGGCAAGCATCGCGTCATCCTTCATCTTTTCATCCGACTGACTGCCAGGGCGTTGGCGCGCGTGAGGGCAGTCTGAGCGATATTTCCGGATCATGGTGCGGCAATCTTGATCCGACGACCCCTGCACGTCCCGTCGTCGTTCGTTGACACCTCAAGCTGTTCCATCTCCCCGCTGTTCGGCTTTCCGCCGATCTCTTCTCCTGCTTTTCCCTGCTCACGCCTGGTCACGCTTAACGTCAGCTTCCGTGAGGGCATAACCCGGAAAGAGGGTTGATCCCTTCCCCTGTGCTTTTCGGAAACGGTTCCATGCAGTTCTGATCACGACAGAACCGGAGCCTCGTCCCCGATCAAAGGGTTCACCCCGGTTGCGCTTGCAGCATCAACGGATTGCACGAGCGCAAGGGCAGGGTTCCACCCATGGACGCGGCAGCCCGGAACGGTTCGAACGGAGGTCATTGCCTGGGAAACGGGCTATTCCTGTTGACGGATCAGGGCCAGAAATCCTTTGGCCATCACCGCTTACAGGAATGGAGAACGATGGATGAACACCCCAGTCGATAACCTCGCCGGACGGCAGGTCGAGAGGACCGGCGACACCGGGTACATGACCGCTCTGGCCTTCTGCCGCCGGGAAGCCCGCACCGGTGGTTATCTGAAAACGGCGCGCACCCTGGAGACGCTGGCGGCGGATAAATGCAGGCAATTGGGTATTCGTCCCGGTCGTGAACCCAATGCCCTTTGGGGCTGGATCAACATCTACCCGCTCGAAGTTTTGCAGGAATGCCGCACGGCCATGGACCGGGAATGACCATGTCGGATCTCAGTCATGTCAGCATCCGAAAGGAGGCCCTCTCCCCCGACGCGAACGCCACCGGAGCGGAGCGCGGTATCGGCTGGCTGGACTTCAACGACGCCCGGCCCCAACCGGAAGAACCGACGAATTTCGCCGCGTTGGCCCCCGATCCAGAGGCCATCGCCTCCTACATCGACCTGGTCTTCGGCTATTGCGACGGCCTGATCCCCTTGCGGGGGTTGAGCGATCCCGGCCAGGGACTGGCCAATCGACCTCATCTCGCCTGGATCGAGGCGGACCCGTTGGTTGCGGACAAGGCCCTCTCCTTCGCCCAGTGGGCCGCCAACAACGGGTCCGCCTTCTACGTCATTCCAGGAACCGTGGCGCAACGCGGGCAGGCCAGGGCCGACGAGGTGGTGCAACTCCAGACCGTCCTGGTGGATCTGGACGCCGGGGACGTGGAGGCCAAGCTGGCGCACCTCGCCCTCCACCTGGGCGATCCCACCGCCGTCATCGAATCCGGCGGCGTCACCCCGGAGGGGCAGAAGAAGCTGCACGCCTATTGGAAGCTGTCGGAACCCGCCGAAGGTGACGAGATCGCCCTGGCCTGCCGCCTGCGCCACGAGATCGCCCTGAAGGTGGGCGGCGACCCCCACTTTCGCTCTGCCCATCAGCCCATCCGGGTGGCAGGGTCGGTCTATCACAAGCACGGCCACAAGCGGCTGACGATGTTCCGCACCCTGACCAGGCGCGAGTTTCACCTGCGGGACCTGGCCGAGGCGGTGGCCGACCTGCCTCCCATGACGACCACCGACCAGGGCGGAATGGACTTCAACTTCGTCTTTCGCGCCAAGCCGCCCGTGGACGCCGTGCTCACCACCCCGGTGCGCGCGGGAGGACAGGACGACTGGACCCGCTTCGAGGGGGCCTCCGCCGCCATCGGCCACTACCTCCGCATGGCCCACGAACACCGCATGAGTATGGAGGAGGCCTGGGAAGCCATCCGCCAGTACAACGCCGCCATGCTGCGACCGCCCTGGTCGGAGGAGCGATTGTCCGACGAGACGCAACGACTTTGGGAACGACATTGCGAACGGTACGGAAACCCGGCGGGGAAAATGGGCCCTTCCGCCCGAGAGTTGCCCAGTTTCCGCATGGCGGAACTGCTGGCCGACGAATCCCCTATGCCCCAGGATCTCATCGCCCCCCGTCTGCTGACCCCCGGCGGACTGCTGGTCATCGGCGGCGCGCCCAAGGTGGGGAAAAGCGATCTGCTCATTCACCTGCTGGCGCACATGGCCGCCGGACGGGAGTTTTTGGGGTTCTCCCCGGCCAGACCTCTCGGGGTGTTCTACCTCCAGACCGAGATCCAATACCACTACCTGCGGGAGCGCATGAAGGCGTTGGGGCTCCCCCGGCAGACTCTTGCCCTGGCGGGGGTCAACCTGGTGGTCACCCCCAAGGTTCGCATGATCCTGAACGCCGACGGCGTGGCCCGCACGGTTGCCACTATCAAGAGGGATTTCCCGACCAACCCACCAGACATCATTTGCGTGGACCCCCTCAGAAACGTCTTCGACGGCGGCCCCGATGGCGGCGGGGAGAACGACAACGGCGCCATGCTTTTCTTCCTTCAGGAACGGCTGGAGCGCATCCGGGAGGAGATTCATCCCGATACGGGCCTCATCCTCTGCCACCACACCAGCAAGATCGATAAAAAGCAGTTGAAGGAAGATCCCTTCCGCTTCCTGAGCGGGGCGGGAAGCCTGCGCGGCTTCTACACCAGCGGCCTCCTCATGCATCGCCCGGACGAAGAGCGTTCGGAGCGGATGCTCCACTTCGAACTGCGCAACGGTCCGGCCCTCGCCCCCATGCTGGTGGACAAGCGGGAGGGGCGCTGGGTGGCAACCGATCTTCGCGGAGAACGCCTGGTCCGTCAGAGCATCGGCGAAAAGCTGGACGCCGAACGCCGCCGCAAGCACGACGTCATCCTGCAATTGATCTACGACGAGGCGTTGCAGGGGCGAGCCTACACCCCGAGCCAGTTTGCCGAACACTTCGAGAACAAGGCCGGTCTGGGCGGCAGCGACACCATCATCAAGCGTATCCATGTGCTGGCCACCAACGGCTATCTGAAGTTTTTCCGCAACCCGCAGGATTACGGATTGCCGTCGGCGATCCGCTCCAAGTTTGGATACCTCTGCGTGGAAGGCATGCTGCTTGGTTCGGAGAACGAAGAAAGCGAACGGCTCCCGGTCTTGCCGACCCACTTCAAGGATCTCAAATCCGGGGCGATGTTGCCGGTCGAGAAACCGGAGGTGTGGATTTGCCAGGATGAGGCGACAGAAACAGACAAGAATCACTCTCATTAAACTATATGACCATAACGGTCTAAGCAGAATCTGTGCCAATCATGATCTGGAAAATGGTCGGATCTGGAACAAAGCAATAACAACATGTTACGCCAGAATCGCAGATCCGCGCGAATCTGGAATCCGATTCTGCGGATCTGGGAAATTCTAATGAAAAAACATGATGTTAGACTCAATTACAGAACAGGAAGTGTAATCCCCTCCCTACGGGAGGGGACCAGCGCCAGCGTGGTCCCCATCCCTGGTCGGGGGTTCAGGGCGCACGCGGGCACCACGGCGGCCCACGTCTACGGGGGCTTCCTCGGCCAGTTGACCGCCTGGTGCGAACTGCACCAACTCCCCTACCAGGGCGTCCCGGTGGGGGTGATCAAACGTCACGCCACTGTGCGGGGCAACGCCGACAAGGCCGCCATGATCTCTGCCATGATCGCCAAGGGCCACAACTCAGGCGACGACAACGAGGCCGACGCCCTCGCTCTGCTGTATTGGGCCCTGGCCCAGGAGGTGGCGTGATGTTCGGCGGACCACGCCCCCCTCGCTCCTGTCTCGCCCGGTTCATACCGGAGCGGAGCGACAAGGAGGAGACCAAGAAATGCGGCTGGCGGGACCATGGCCTCCTGGTCATCGACGCCAACGACCCCCGTCTGGCCTGGCCGGAACGGGAGCTGATCAAGCAACTGGGCGAAAAGCTCTATGGCCGTCGCCAGGGCAAGGAGGTGAAACATGGTCGCTGAATGGACCCCCAAGCTGGTGGCCGACCGTCTGGAGGAGGCCGCCAGCACCCTGCGCCGTCTGCCGGTGGCCGGACTGAAACCCAGGGAATACGGCAACTCCTGGCCCACGGTGATCCACGACGCCATGGAGGCCTACGGCTGGAACGAAGCGGTGGTGCGTCTCGGCCCTCCACCCGCCGAGGCCATCACTCGCATGGACGAGGCGATGGAGTGGCTGCGCTGGCTGGACCCGGAGCAGGTCAAGCTGGTCTGGCTGCGGGCCACGAGAATCCCGTGGAAGCTGATCGAGGTCCGCTTCGCCTGCGACCGCTCCACGGCGTGGCGTAAATGGACCGTCGCTCTCAACCGCATCGCCTCCCGCCTGGAGGCCAAACGGGAAAAAGTGTTGCAACATCAAGAAGCGAGACAGCCCCAACAGAATTTGCTATGATTCCCATCACAATGACGGGAGCGTGCGCCGCTCCCGTCCTGCTCGATCACCACCAAAACCCGCCCGGGGAGACTCGCGGCGGGTTTTGCTTTTCTGGAGACCGCCAATGCCGGAAGCAATCCCCTGGCCCCACCAATCGGCAGGACAGCCGATTGGGACCGAGCGCAGCGAGGCCCGAAGGGCGCCAGCCATGGATGGCTGGCGTCACTTTTCCGCCGTCGAGCTGACCTGCCACTGCGGCTGCGGTCGGATGGAGATGGACGCCGACTTCATGTCCCTGCTGGAGATGCTCCGGACGGCCTACGGCAAACCCATGACCGTCACCTCCGGCTTCCGCTGCCCGATGCACAATCTCCAGGCCTCCAGCACCGGCCTGTCTGGCCCGCACGTCACCGGCAAAGCTGTGGACCTCCAGGTGGCGGGCGAAGACGCCTTCCGCCTGCTGGCCATGGCTGTCAGCTTCGGTTTCACCGGCATCGGCCTGCGGCAGAGCGGCGCTTCCCAGGAGCGCTTCATCCACTTGGACACCATCGAACAGGGGCCGGGCCGTCCCCGTCCTCGCGTCTGGACCTACTGATCGGAGATCCCGCCATGAACCGCTATTCGTTTCTCGCCCGTTTTCGGGAGCCGTCCACCTGGGCGGCGATGGCCGCCGGGCTGGCCATTGTCACCGGCCATGATCCGGCCCTGGCCGCCGATACCGCGTTGCAGATCGCGGGCGGCGTCGCCACCCTCGCCGGGGTGGTGCTGGCCGAGTCCAACAACCGCAACCCGCCACGTTTCTGATGGACACTCTGCAAGACATCCTCCTGCACCTGGGGCAGATCCAGGGTTCGCTGGAAGCCATCGCCCGACGCCAGGAGGAGATGACCCACTGGCTCGACGGCATGGACTCCCGCCTCCGCGCCGTGGAGATCAAGGCCGCCCTGTGGGGCATCGCTGGTGGCGGCGGCGCCATGGCCGTGGTTCACTTCCTGAAGCCGTAAGGTCGCCATGGTCAGCGTCAACGAGAACGTCATCGGGCGCGCTTTCGCCGACCTGGAGAAGCAACTGCGCTTCGCCGCCGCCCAGGCCCTGACCCGCACTGCGCAGGACGCTCAGGAGGAGGTGAAGCGGCAGCTTCCCGAACGCTTCACCATCCGCACAGGCTGGCTGGCCAAGGGGGTGCGCATTCGCCCGGCCAACCGGAACAACCTGAAGGCCTCGGTGCTGGTCAAGGACGCCTTCATGGCCCTGCAGGAGACCGGCGGCGACAAGATCTCCTCCTTCGGCGATGCCCTGGGTGTGCCGGTAGGCGCACGGCCCACGCCCACCGCCGTCACCCGTCCCTCCAAATTCCCCGGCGCATTGCTCACCAAGAAGGGCTTCTTCATCGCCCCCATCGCCCACGGCTCCAAGACCATGGGGGTCTGGAAACGCACCGGCAAGGGCCGTGGCGAACGCCTGACCCTGATGTACGTCTTCGAGCAAAAGGTGCGGCTCAAGCCCCGCTTTGGCTTCCGCGAGACGGTGCGCAAGGTGGCGGTGGAACGCTTTCCCCATCGGTTCGCCGAGGCACTGCGGCAAGCCTTGGCCTCGGCGAGGTGATCACGTCGGCGGCTGAAGTTTCTTCATTTCCTGGCGTTCACCCCATACCGTTGCAATCCAGACCGTTTCCCCACTGACGTGGTAGATGTACCTGTTCGGGTGAACGATCACCTCCCTGTACGGAAGATCCGGATATTCCGGAAGCGGACGGCCTGATTTGGGGAACTGTTCAATCTGCTTCGTAACTATTCACCACCCCCTCCCTGTCTGGGTGGTGGTGTGAAGGGGAAAGTGTGATGATCAAGGGGCCATGAAGTCTGGCCATTTTCCCTGGAACAGATCTTTCAGTGCTTGTGTTGCTGAGACACCGTTTTTGCGACAGGTGGAGAGGAAGCTGCGGGTGCGGCAGAAAATAGCTGCCCCCTCCTGGGAGCGGAAGCAGCCGGAGATTTTCTGGTGGACCTTGGTCATGCGCAGATCATTCTCGGCTTGGTTGTTCGAGAACGGGACCTGCGGATTAATCAGGAACAGAAGGACCTGGTGTTCATGATCTCGTAGCCGTTCCAGGAGGTTTCTGGACTTGGTGCGTTTGAGTCTACCCCTTTTACCGTTGCGGTTGTTTTCGTTGGGTGGCGGGCATTCGGTTTCGGCATCCGCCAGGATTTGGCGGTATCGTTCCCGGAAGCCTTGGGCGGTTTGCGGATCCGGACATCCTGAGGAAAGGTTTTTGGCGTGGCAGGCCTCCTTGAGCAGGTCTTGCAACGACTTGGCCCAGGACTGTTTCTCCTGCTCTGCGGCCCACTCCAGTTCCCGTAGGTGGTGGGCGTTGCACAAGGCATGGTTGCCGCCGAATTTGAAGTAGGGTGACCAGTGGTCGTGGCACAGAATGCCCTGGAACAGGGGAAGTACTCCCATGTCCTCCATGGCTTCTCCGCCTCGTTTGGCATGGGGATAGAACAGGGTAAGACGGTCATTGGACAGGCAGTGCAACCAGTGCCTCTTGGCGGCGATGTTGATGCCGGTTTCGTCGGCGTTGAGCGATGGGGAGTCGAGCAGTTGCTGTTTGACCCATTGCTCGAATGGTTCCAGACGAGTAAAGGCGTCCTGGTTGAAGTTGAAGACGGAAGCGGCACTCAAGGGAATGTGGAACAGGTCGGCGAACTGCTCTTCGACCCTGTTGTAGGGGAGCAACTGATACTGGGACATGTAGACGGCGCCGGCCTTGACGCTATTGCCGTATTGGACGGTGGCGGAGACATCCTGCGGAAAGGGTGCGACCCACCGCTTGCCACGTTGATCGACCAAGATCTGCGCTTGGTATTCGGTGACGTGGACCGAGATATCCACGTCGAAGACCTGTCGGGATTCGAAGCCGTCATCTCGATAGGCGCCCTTTGGCAAGGTGGACGGATCTACTTTCAAGATGATGATTTCGTCTGGGGTGGCGACAGGTTCGAGGTTGGATCCCGTATGCCCCTTTTGACCGCCGGGCTTGTTGCCATGGCTGTCACGAGACGCTTTCTTTCGGTTTGGGTCATCCGAGGGCGGCTTACTGCTGTTGTGGCTGTTGAGCCCAACACGATTGAGCAGGATGGTCACGACCAGCAGCAGCATCTCCAGGGTGGTCCGAAGGGCCGGGGAGATGGTCGTCTCCTCGTGGAGCAGGTGACGCACCTGATCGACGGTGGAGCGGATTTCGTCTGCGTTGATCTTCAACAGGAACCTCCTCACGCTGTGTTGATGGGAGGAGTATACCACGGCTTTTCCGGGCAAAAATTTTGCCCCTCGAGGCCACCAGGGATCGCACGTGGGACAACACCATATGCCGGAGGGTGCGGGTGAATTCACGAGCGGAAGAGTGCGCCGCGCATAGTCAGCAAACAGCCAAATCACACAGCGGCCCGGCCTGCACTTGGTTTTTCAAAAAATCGCAGAAAACCGTGTCAAGGATTTTTCGTGAGACGAGGTGGTGAATAGTTACTCTGCTTCAATAGGTTATCAAGGTGTTCGAGGTATCGCCATGCCGCAGTCGGGTTCTCCTCTTGCAAGAACTCAAGAGCTTTCAGGTGTTCGGCGAGTCCTGAAGGGGTGAAGCGGACCTTCATTCTGATTTGGATTCCAACAGAGCCCTGGATTGGGTCATGACCTCATCCAGGTCATGACCTTCCCCTTTTTGAATTTCCTTTTCAGCTTTCAGCAACCGCAGCAGGAGTTGCCGCTCCTCTTCGGATCGCTCATAGGATTTGACGCTCATCAGTACGGCAGCGGCTCGTCCCCGCTGGGTGATGACAATGGGGTCGCGGGAGCGCTCCAACCGCTTGAGGGTGGCGGCGGCATCCTGGCGCAGATCGGACACGGGAATCATTTCGGGAAGAACAGCCATGGCAACCTCCTGTTGTACGTTTGCCTGTCCCTCCAGAGTAACCGCGAACCTCTCCCACGGCAAGCCTGACCTCCGTCTCAAAAGGTCCGTTAACCCCATGACAACCCGTCGCGCCGGAGGTCGGAGAGAAGGATTTTCCTCCCCACATCGCCGACCGAGGCGGAAGCAACTCCTCTCCAGAGGTGCCAACAAGCAAGAAGCGGTCCAATAAATATCATTATGAAACAGTTGGTTCCTTCTTCGTCAATAAATTGGCGGGTGCCGCGCGACGGCGGGATTTCGCTAGCGTCAGACCGGAAAACGGGTTTGCGGTTTGCAGGTTTGCGGTTTGCACCATGACGAAAATTAGTCTGTGAAAACAAAACGATAAACATTTACGAGATGCAAACCTGGGGTGCAAACCTCCTCCTGTCGGGTGCAAACCGAGTCATCCAAGGTTTGCACCCTGGTTTGCACCCCCGATCTCTTTTGGAGACCATCTGATGGGCATTTCCATCCGCGCCTACGCCAAAATGAAGGGGGTCTCGGATACTGCGGTCCACAAGGCCATTCGCTCCGGACGCATCCCCGCCGAACCGGATGGGACCATCGACCCCGCCAGAGCGGACGCCGCCTGGGTGCGCAACACCAGCCCGGCCCTGCAGCGCAAGACGGAACCGGCACCGCCGCCACCCGTTCGGGAGGCTCTCCCGTCTGCGCCTGTTCGGGAGACGCCCCCCCTGCCGCAACCCCGGCCAACGGTACGCGCCCCGTCGCCCGAGCCGGAACCGGCGGCGGGCAATCCGGCGGTCCCCAACTACCAAGTCAGCCGAGCCATCCGGGAGACCTACAACGCCAAGCTCACCCGCATGGATTACGAGGAACGGCAGGGCAAGCTGCTGAAGGCCGAGGACGTGGCCCGCGACGCCTTCGAGATGGCGCGCCGGGTGCGGGATCGTCTGTTGGGCATCCCCAGCCGCATGGCGGCGGTGCTGGCTTCCGAGACCGACGCGAAAACCATCGAACGCCTGCTGGATCAGGAACTGCGCATCGCCCTGGAGGAGCTTTCCCGATGAATTCCATCCCCGCCATGGCCAAGGCCATCGAAGTCTGGCCGGTTGACCGGCTGATTCCTTACGCTGCCAATGCCAGGACTCATTCCGAGGCGCAGATCGCCAAGGTAGCCGCCTCCATGAAGGAGTTCGGCTTCACCTCGCCCATCCTGGTGGATGGCAAGGACGGCATCATCGCCGGACACTGCCGCCTGATGGCGGCCCGCAAGCTCGGCCTGGATCAGGTGCCGGTGATTGTCCTGGATCACCTGTCCGACGCCCAGCGCCGGGCCTACATCCTGGCCGACAACAAATTGGCCCTGGACGCAGGATGGGATAACGACATTCTGGCCGCCGAACTGGACCGCCTGCGGGAGGACGGCTTCGAACTGGAGGTGATCGGTTTCTCCGACGAGGAACTGGGCGACCTCCTGGATGTCATGGAAGACGGTGAAGGTGGCACGGGTGCGGCAGGAGATGAAGAAACCATCCCCGAACCACCTCCGAACCCCGTCAGCAAACCCGGCGATTTGTGGGTGCTGGGCGAGCATCGCCTCCTTTGCGGCGATAGCACCAAGGCCGAGGACGTGCAGCGGCTGATGAAGGGCGAACGGGCCATCCTGTTTGCGACAGATCCCCCGTATCTGGTGGACTACGACGGCACCAACCATCCGCCGAACAAGACCTACAAGGAGCGGCAGGAGAAAGCGAAGCTGGCTGCTGCCGGGAAGGTGAAGAAGGGATGGCTGGATGGCAACAAGGACTGGTCGGACACCTACGGCGTCACCTGGGACGACTCCAGTCAGGGGCCGGAACTGTACGAGGGGTTCATCCAGGCCGCCATCGACCACGCCATTTCAGATCATGCGGCATGGTACTGCTGGCACGCCTCCCGGCGACAGGCGATGTTGGAGGCGGTATGGGAAAAGATGGGAGCTTTCGTCCACCAGCAGATCATCTGGAACAAGCCCTCGCCGGTATTGACCCGGACGCACTACCTCTGGAAGCACGAACCCTGTTTCTACGGTTGGATGCGCGGCAACCGGCCTGAAAAGATCGAGGGCGCCGATCCGGCTTACACGGTGTGGGACATCAAGGGGCTTACCGGGGATGACCGCCCCGAGCATCCGACCCCAAAACCCCTGGACTGCTTTGCCATTCCCATGCGCCAGCATGTGGAACCGGGCGGGCTGTGCTACGAACCGTTCAGCGGTTCGGGATCGCAGATCATGGCCGGGGAGCAGACCGGACGGCGGGTGTATGCCATGGAGATCTCGCCGGTCTACGTGGACGTGGCTGTGAAGCGGTTCCTCCAGGCCACCGGGAAGATTGTCTATCTGGAGGGGAGCGGCGGCAAGACCTTCGAGCAGATCGCCGCCGAGCGAGGCATTCCCGTGGATCAGGCGGCGTGAAGCCGCCGGGAGTGATCCTGGCGGCTCTTCCAGTCACGATTCCGGGAAAACTGGAATGAGATCCCCACTGCTCAGGTCGGCGATGTAAGTCACCTGGCGGTACTCGTTCGGACTGAAAGCCACGAACACCCCGCCGGTGGACTGAATCGCCACTCCATACTTCCGGGTGAGACGGGTCAGCTCCTCCATGAAGGCATCGTAGTTCCGTTCCATCTGGGGGGTGGTTGGCTGCTCCATTTTCTGACTCCTCGAAAGGTGCGTACCGCCGCCCCGTCTCCGGAGCGGCGGTTGATGGCCGGTTCAACCGGTCACCCGATAGGTGCTGTAGGAACCGGGGGAACCTCCCTGATTTGGTCCCGCCGTCCGGGTGCGCTGGGCGGTGATTTCCAGGCCCAGCTTCTTCTTGGCGATGGACAGGAATCCCCTGATGCTGTGGTTTTGCCACCCAGTCACCTCGGCGATCTGGGCGGTGGTGGCTCCTTCGGGACGCTTCAGCAGCGCGATCACCTGGGCCTGTTTGGAATTCTCCCGGCTGCGGCGCGGCTTGGCCTCGGCCAGGGTGGCTTCGGCGGCGGCGACGTCGGCCTCGAAATCCTCGACCGGTTTGGGCGGCTCCAAGCCAAGGGCGCGGAAGCCCGCCTCGTTGATGCGCCAGGTTTGAGGGCCGTCTTCTTCGATCAGGCCCTTCTTGAGCAGGCTCTCGATCACCTTCCTGGCGGCCCCGCCCCTGATGTGCTCCGGCAGGGGGTGGATCGAACCGTTCAGGTGGCCGAGGGCGGCTTCGAGGATGGTCTTCTGGGTGGTGGTCAGGGTGTTCATGGTCTGTCTCCTTGCTGTGGTGGTTGCGATGGCCACATAAGGGCAGCGTTCCGACCGGTTATCAAGCATAACATGCTGGTTATGAACAGATTTATCAGGGTCGCAGAATAACGAAGGGGGCAGCCTGGAGCCGCCCCCTTCATCTTGAATGACATGGTGACCGGAGGCGTCACCCGCCCTGCTTCACCCGGCTGGCGAGGGTGGGCACGTCGATCCTGCCCTCAGCGATGGCGGCCAGGGTCTCGACGTCCTGGGACTGGAGAATCTCGGTGACGCGCCGTTCCAACTCCTCCTGGGCGCGGCGTCGCCAATCGCCGTAGGCAATCAGCGCCTCCAGATTCTCGGGGCGGTTGCGACCATAGCCGCGCAGGTAGTGGAAGAGTCCTTCGGCGAGTTCTTCGGCGGTGCGGGGTTCCATGGTCGTCTCCTGGAGGTTGGCGTTCTCGATGACCTCCATAAGCCATCGTTTCCGCCCCGCATCAAGCTGATCCCCATGTGTTGCAACGAATTTCCGGAGAGAGAATGACCACGCCGACCCCGCTGCCATCCTACGGTGATGCCTTCCGTCAGGGAATCAAGCCCGACCCCCTGCTGACGGTGTCCGCCTGGGCGGATCGCCATCGCATGCTCTCCTCGGTGGCCTCCGGCGAACCGGGTCTGTGGCGCACCGCCCGGACGCCGTACCTCAAGGAGATCATGGATTGCTTGTCGCCCTCGTCGCCGGTGGAGCGGGTGGTGTTCATGAAGGGGGCGCAACTGGGGGGCACCGAGGCGGGCCTGTGCTGGGTGGGCTACGTCATCCATCAGGCCCCCGGCCCCATGCTTCTGGTGCAGCCCACGGTGGAGACGGCCAAGCGGCATTCCAAACAGCGCGTCGATCCGCTGATCGAGGCCAGTGGCGCGTTGAAGGATCTGGTAAAAGACCCCCGTTCCCGCGACAGCGGCAACACCGTGCTGGGCAAGGAGTTTCCCGGCGGGGTGCTGGTGATGACCGGGGCCAATTCGGCGGTGGGCTTACGCTCCATGCCGGTGCGTTACCTCTTCATGGACGAGGTGGACGGCTATCCCGGTGACGCCGATGGCGAAGGTGACCCCGTGGCCCTGGCGGTGCAGCGGACGGTGACGTTTGCCAATCGCAAGATCCTGATGGTCTCCACCCCGACCATCAAAGGCTTCAGCCGCATCGAAGCCGCCTACGCCGAGAGCGACCAGCGGAGGTATTGGGTGCCGTGCCCTGCCTGCGGCGGCATGCAGGTGCTGGAGTGGAAACAGGTGCAATGGCCGGAAGGCGAGCGCGACAAGGCTCATTACGCTTGCATCCACTGCGGCGCGGCCATCCAGGATTACCAGAAGGGTTGGATGCTGGAGCGCGGACAGTGGATCGCCGCCGCGCCCGGTGCGAGCAAGACCGCCGGGTTCCACCTCTCCAGCCTCTATTCGCCCCACGGCTGGACCTCCTGGGGCGACATCGCCGAGGAACATGGCCAGGTCCACCGCGACCCGCCCCGATTGAAGGTGTGGGTCAACACGAAATTGGGCGAGACCTGGGAGGAAGCCGCCGAGCAGTTGGACGGCGACGGGCTGATGGAGCGGCGGGAGGTGTTTGGCAAGTTTTTGCCAAGCGGCATCGTCATCCTCACCGCCGGTGTCGACGTTCAGGACGACCGGCTGGAGGTGGAGATCGTCGGCTGGGGCCGGGATGAAGAAAACTGGTCGGTGGACTACCGCATCCTCTGGGGTGATCCGTCGGGACCAGCGGTTTGGCAGGATCTGGACGAGCTGCTGCGGCGTCCCTTTCCCCACGCCCGGCAGATGCCGGACCTGCACATTCGCGCCGCCGCCCTGGA
Source organism: Magnetococcales bacterium (assembly GCA_015229005.1). Lineage (GTDB taxonomy): Bacteria > Pseudomonadota > Magnetococcia > Magnetococcales > JADGCL01 > JADGCL01. The sequence continues at coordinate 9,730 of JADGCL010000022.1, read as the reverse complement.
CACGGGGGGCCACCACACCCTGCAAGCCTACGCCTTCTGTAGATCTCGGCAGGATCGGCGCATCTGGGCGATCAAGGGCCGGGGCGGGATGGGGGTGCCCATCTGGCCGCGCCGTCCCAGTCGCAACAACAAGGGCCGGGTGCCGCTCTTCATCGTCGGCGTGGATGCCTGCAAAGAGGCGATCTACGCCCGACTGCGGCTGAAGGAGTCGGGGCCGGGTTATTGCCATTTTCCCCATGACCGGGATGGCGAGTGGTTCCGGCAACTCACTGCCGAGCGCATCACCACTCGTTTCCACCGTGGCAGACCGATCCGGGAATGGAAGAAACGGGACGGTGACCGCAACGAGGCCCTGGACTGCCGGGTTTACGCCATGGCCGCCCTCCAGGGGCTGATCGCTATGGGGTTGCAACTGAATCGGGAGGCGGAACGGCTGCTGGATATCCCTCTCAAGGAAGAAACAGGGGGAATGGAGGAGAAACCAGCCAAGCCAGCCACCAAGCCCCAGCGCCGGGTCTACCTTTCACCATGGATGATGTGACATGGCCACTCTCGCCGATTTGCAAATGCGCCGTGACCGGCTGCTGGAGCGGTTGGAGTCCCTCCAGCGGCGCGTCACCCACGGGGACAAGTCCGTGGAGTACGACCTGACCCAGGCCCGCACCGCCCTGGAGTTGCTGGAGCGGGAAATGGCCCGCGCCCGTGACGGACGCATCCTGCGACATCTGCGGGTGGTGAGCGGGAAGGATCTCTGATGAATTTCTGGCGCAGGCTGTTCGGCGGTGGGATGCCTTCCCGCAAGGCGGGCTATGAGGCCGCCGCCTCCGGACGCCGTCTGGGCAACTGGCAGCCCGGCAACGATGGGGCGAACACCCTGCTGTTCCGCGATGCCGACCTGATGCGCTCCCGTTCGCGGGATCTGGTCCGGCGCAACGCCTGGGCCTTCAACGGAGTGGACTCCCTGGTCTCAAACCTGGTGGGCACCGGCATCAAGCCGCGATCCACCCATGCCGATGCAGCGTTCAAGGAGCGAGTCCATGCCCTCTGGCTGGACTGGAGTCGTGAGGCGGACGCTCACGGCGTGCAGGGATTCTACGGCCTCCAGGCGTTGGCGGTCCGGGCCATGGTGGAGGGTGGCGAGGTGCTGGCCCGGTTGCGAGACCGTGATCCCGGCGACGGGCTGGCGGTGCCGCTCCAGATTCAACTCCTGGAGCCGGAGCATCTGCCCTTCACCCTGAACCGCGACCTGCCCAACGGCAACCGCATCCGGGCCGGGATCGAGTTCGACCGCATCGGACGCCGCGTCGCCTACCACCTTTATAGAGAGCACCCCGGCGAGCGTGCCGCAGGAGGTGGTTTGTTCGGCGAGCCCGTGCCGGTTCCGGCCTCGGAGGTGATCCATCTCTTCCGCCCCCTGCGCCCCGGCCAGATTCGCGGTGAGCCGTGGCTGACTCAGGCGCTGGTCAAGCTCCATGAATTGGACCAATACGACGACGCGGAACTGGTGCGCAAGAAGACAGCGGCACTGATCGCGGGATTCATCACCAAGCCGTCGCCGGAGTTCGCTCTGGCCGGAGAGGATGACGCGATCCCGGACGAACACGGGGCCGCTCCGGTTTCCTGGACGCCGGGGACCATGCAGGTGCTGATGCCGGGGGAGGATGTGAAATTCTCCGAACCGGCAGACCTGGGTGGACAGTACGGGGAGTTCATGAAAACCCAATTGCGGGCGGTGGCCGTGGCAATTGGGGTGACCTACGAGCAGCTCACCGGTGACCTGTCGGGGGTGAACTATTCGTCGATCAGGGCCGGGATGGTGGAGTTCCGGCGGCGCATGGAGCAATGGCAGAGGAGCGTCATCATCCACCAGTTCTGCCGCCCTGTCTGGGAACGGTGGATGGATCGGGCAGTGCTGTCCGGTGCTCTGGAAGCTCCCGGCTACGCCCGTCGCCGTCGGGAATATCAGGCAGTGAAGTGGATTCCCCAGGGGTGGGCCTGGGTCGATCCGCAGAAGGAGTTCAACGCTGTGGTGATGGCCATCCGGGCGGGATTGATCAGCCGGGACGAAGCGGTGGCCACCTACGGCTACGACGCCGAGGAGATCGACCGGGAGATCGCGGCAGCCAACGCCCGCGCCGACAAGTTGGGGCTGGCCCTCGACTCCGATCCCCGCCGCCGCACCAGAACCGGGGCAGCGGTTCAGGACGGCAATTCGTGATCATCACCTACGAACCCATCAGCCTGGAATCGGCCAATGCCTGTTTGATCGCGTGGGAACACCGCATGGGCCCACTGCTGCGCGGGAACCAGCGAGGGGTTCACCACGGACTGTTGCTCGATGGAGAACCGATGGCCGTCACGATGACCTCCACGCTCATCCGAGAGCGGGTCGGGGGCATGGATGGGCTGAACTTGGACCGGAGCAACACCGTCGAGCTTTCGCGGTTGTGCGCGGCAAGGCCGGGTCTATGCCGGATCGTGCTGCGCCTCTGGCGGGAATTCGTCTTTCCTGATCTGGCGGGCGGATACCGTTACGCCATCAGCTACCAGGATGCGGCGCAGCATTCGGGCAACCTCTATCGGTTCGATGGCTGGCGGCGGGTGGGGTATTCCCATTCCGGGCGAGATACACGTTCGGGACGCCCCGGTCGCAACAAGTACATCTGGTTGTGGGAACGCCCTTCCTCATCCACCACAGACCCCGCTCCGGCGGGGTTTCGCCTTTCTGGAGGCTGCATCGCATGAACTTCCTGCCACACCTCGCGGGTCGGGTGCTTGGCGTGCCCCTGCTGGTGGAGCGCGCCAAGCTGGAGACCATCCTGGCGGTCGTCGGTCCCAGGGTGGGCATCGACCCCGCCGGTTTCGCCCCCGAGGTGCCACCCCCCGCTGCATCGGACGGCCTCATCATCACCCCCAACGGCATCGCCATCGTACCCATCCACGGCACCCTGGCCAAGCGGGTCGGCGCAGTGGAAGCCGCTTCCGGCCTCACCAGCTACGCCGCCGTCGAGGAGATGATCCTGGACGCCGCCACTGATCCGGTGGCCAAGGCCATCCTGCTGGACATCGACAGCCCCGGCGGCGAAGTGGGTGGGGTGTTCGATCTGGCGGCCCTGATCCGCGAAGCCCGGCAGGGCAAGCCGGTCTGGGCAGTCGCCGACGACGCCTTTTCGGCGGCCTATCTGCTCGCTTCCGCTGCCGAGCGCATCTACCTGCCGCAGACCGCCGGGGTCGGCAGCATCGGTATCATCGCCGTCCATGTGGACGAATCCCGGCGGGACGCCCAGGAAGGACGGAGCTACACCACGGTCTTCGCCGGGGCGCGCAAGAACGATTTCAGCAGCCACGAACCGCTCTCCGGCGACGCCCGTAACCGCCTTCAGGCCGAGGTTGACCGGCTCTACGGGATGTTTGTCCAGACGGTGGCCGCCAACCGGGGTCTGACCGAAGAGGCAGTCCGCGCCACCGAGGCCGGGATCTATTTTGGGGCCAACGCGGTGGACGCCGGGCTGGCCGACCGGGTGGGGACGTTCCGCGACGCCCTGACCGACCTTTCCTCCGCCATCACCCCACCGCGTACCACCGTCACCATTCATCAGAAGGAGTTTCGCATGGAGACACCCCTCCCGGCGGCAGGAGCCGTCACCCCTGATCCCAACACCCTGCGCGCCGAGGGACGCCAGCAGTTCCAGCAGGAAGCCCAGGCCATCGTCGATCTTTGCGCCCTGGCCGACGCGCCCCATTTGGCGGGCGATTTCATCGCTCGCGGCCTGAGCGAGGGGCAGGTGCGCAAGGAGCTGATGGCCCGTCGCGCCACCGGGCCGGAGATCCAATCCCAGCTTCTGCCGGGAGACGGCACCCGCATCCAGCCCACCGCCCAGCTCGATACCAACCCGGTGGTCAGCGCCTGCCGCAAGCTGGCCACCCAACACCCTGCCCTGGGAGGGGCGTAAGCCATGCCCGTCATCACCGAATCCACCAATCTGGGCGACTTATTGAAGTACGAAGCCCCCAGCCTCTACAGCCGGGACGCCGTGATCGTGGCCAGCGGCCAGAATCTGATGCTGGGAACCGTGGTCGGCCTCAAGACCGCCGATGGCAAGGTCCACGCCCTCGACCCTGCCGCCACCGACGGAACCGAAAACGCCGCCGGGGTCTTGTTGACTCTGGTGGACGCCACCAGTGCCGACGCCCAGGGAGTGATGCTCGCCCGCCACGCCATCGTCGCCGACACCGCCCTGGTCTGGCCCGCCGGAATTACCACCGGACAGCAGAACGCCGCCATCAATCAACTGAAGGACCGGGGCCTCCTGGTCCGCAAGGGGGTGTAATCATGCCGCTCGCCAGCAATCCCTTTTCCCAGGACGCTTTCGGCGCGGTGGCCCTCACCGCCGCCCTCAACCTGCTGCCCAACCGCTACGGGCGGGTCGAGGAAATGGGCCTGATGCCCGCCCGGCCCGTGCGCCTGCGCAACATCGCCCTCGAGGAGCGCAACGGGGTGCTGTCGCTGTTGCCCACCGCCGTGGTCGGTTCCCCCGGCACCGTCGGGACACGGGGCAAGCGCAAGATTCGCTCCTTCGTCATCCCTCACATTCCTCATGATGACGTTGTGCTCCCCGAGGAAGTCCAGGGCATCCGCGCCTTCGGTTCCGAGGGCGAACTGGCGGCCCTGGCCGACGTCATGGCCCTGCACCTGCAATCCATGCGGGACAAGCACGCCATCACCCTGGAGCATCTGCGCATGGGCGCACTCAAGGGGGTGATCCTCGATGCCGACGGCAGCGTCCTTTACGATCTGTACGTGGAGTTCGGCATCACCCCCAAGACCATCGCCTTCGACCTTTCCAACGCCAGCACCGACGTGAAAGCCAAGTGTCTGGAGCTGAAGCGCCACATCGAGGACAACCTGCGCGGCGAGTTCATGACCGGGGTGGGCTGCCTGGTGTCGCCGGAGTTCTTCGACGCCCTCACCGGCCACGCCAAGGTGGTGAAGGCCTGGGAGCTGTGGCAGCAGGGCGAGGCCCTGCGCGCCGACCAGCGCAAGGGTTTCACCTTCGCCGGAGTGACCTTCGAGGAATATCGCGGTCAGGCCACCGATCCGGAGGGAACCGTTCGCCGCTTCATCGCCCAGGGCGAGGGTCACGCCTTTCCCGTCGGCACGGCGCAGACCTTCGCCAGCTATTTCGCCCCGGCGGATTTCAACGAATCGGTCAACACCCTGGGCCAGCCCCTCTACGCCAAGCAGGAACCGCGCAAGTTCGAGCGCGGCACCGACCTGCACACCCAATCCAACCCCCTGCCCATGTGCCACCGGCCCGGCGTCCTCGTCAAGGTGACGGCGTGACCGGGGATTGGGAGCAGGCTGTAGCCGGTCTCCAGCAGGCCTGCCGGGAGGCCTTTGGCGTGGCCGTCGCCTACCGCCCCTCGCTCCGCAACCGCCCGGAGCTTGGGGGGCGGGAGGTTCCGGTCACCGGCATCCTCGACGACCGGCGGGAGACACTCACCCTCATGGGCGCGGGAGAAAACGGCCTCGAGGCCGTGGTCCCCCGCACCACCCTGGAGCTGCGTCCGGTGGACCTGGGTTTCGATCCCCTGGCCGGGGACGAGGCGACGGTGGGCGGGGTCTCCTACCGGGTCCGGGAGTCGATCCCGGACGGGGCCGGTTCCGCCCTGTTGATTTTGGATCGTCTTCCAGCTCCCTGAGGTCCGCGCCATGACCGCCAACGCCACCCTGTCGCCCTTCTACCGGGGCGACACCAAGGTGCTGCGCTTCTCCTTCACGGAGAGCGACGGCAAGGCCCTCGACATCACCGGCCACGAACTCTGGTTCACCCTCAAGCGCGACCTCGCCGACCCCGACGAACAGGCGGCTCTGCAAAAACGGGTGATCTTCCCGGCGGGGACGGACGCGGCGGCGGGGATCGGCGTTCTGACCCTGGATTCCGGCGAGACCGGCAACCTCGAACCGGGAACCTACTTCTACGACCTGCAACGGGTGATCCCAGGCGCGCCGCCGGTGGTCACCACCCTGATGAGCGGCCGCATCGCCGTTCTGCCCGACGTCACCCGCCGCATCGGGTGATCCCATGGCCAACCAGACCATCCAGGTGGCGGTGGTCCGGGAGACCCTCCACACCCCGGTCAGCCAGGAGGGGATCAACGTCTCCATCCGCGAGGAGCGGCTGACCTTCGCCGCGCCTCCTGGGGAAAACGACATCCTCGCCCCAGTGCTGGAGGAGAAACTCGGCGTCCTGCTCCGTGAGGAGCGGCTGGCGTTCCAGTTCTCCCAACCAGCGGGGGCAGCAACTTCACCAGCTCCCATCCGCCTGGAGGGGGTAGTGCCGGGGGCCACGGTGGTGGTGGACCGGACCGCCGCCTACCGGGCCGTCAAATGGCTGCTGCTAGTGGCCGACGAGGCCAACGGCCTGATCGTCTCCAGCGAGATCAACTGTCTGCGCAAGAACCACGAGGTCCGCTTCGTGGAGTTCGCCCTGCTCGGCGACACCGGCCTGCTTCGCTACGACCTGGATGCGACGGAGGATGGCGACGCCATGCAACTAACCCTCACCAGCCGCCACGACGGTCCCCTGACCATCAAGGCCGTCCGCATCGGCCTCTTCGACTGACACACAGGAGGTTTTTCCCATGGGTATTCCCGCACTTTTCGAGGTTCGCACCGGCATCAGCTTCGGCACGGCCAATCTGCTCTCCGGCGAGGGTGCGCCGGGCGGGTCCGGCGGTCTGTCCGACGAGGCCGGGCGCGGCTCGCTCTATCTCGACCTCACCAACGGTCTCTTCTACGGCAAGAAGCTGGCGGGCAGCGGCGCCGACAAGTGGGTGCGGCTCCAGGGCAAGGACGATCTGGACGCGGCCATGCTGGGCCAGTCCTGGCGCGAACCGGCCCGGCTGCGGGATGGAACCGCCCACGCCGATCTCGCCACCGCCGAAACGGCGGTGAACACCGGGACCATCGACGGCGTGACCCTGGTCGAGGGCGACCGCATCCTTTTCGACAACATCGCCGGGGCGGCGAAGAACGTCTTCATCGTCACCGGCATCCCCGGCTCCGGGGCCACCCTGACCGAGGACGGCAACAACGCCAGCAAGGGCGACGCCGTCTTCATCCAGGAGGGGAGCGACGCCGGGCGGCAGTTCGTCTACAATGGTGCGCTCTGGGTGCAGCAGGGAGCGGCATCTTCCACCGAGATCGCCTTCTTGCAGGCCTTCATCGGCAAGTCCGGCAACGGCAGCGAGATGCCGGACTACGCCAGCACCCACATCGTCACCGACGACGATCCCCTGGAGAAGGCCATTGGCGATCTGGACGCGGAGATCGGCGCGCCGGTGGCCAGCCCGGCGGCCCGCAGCGTCCCCGGCGGTTCCATCTCCGACCAGGCGGTGAATCGCAACCTCCAGGCCCTGGACACCGCCCTCGGCTCCAACCCCACCTCCACCCGCATCATCTCCAGCGGCAATCCGGTCAACGCCAACCTTTCCCTGCTGGACGACCGGCTGGCCGACACCCGCACCGAGAACGGGGCCACCGCCGTCACCACCGCCGTCACCCTGGACAGCGTTCCGGTGGACGACGCCCTGGCCGTGGAGTGGACGATCCACGCCCGTTCCGTCGCCAATCCCGCCAAGGTCTGGAGCGGCAAGATCCTGGCCGTCCACGATGGTGCGGGAACCGCCGATGCGACCCAGGCCAAGCACACCGCCTTCGCCATCCTCAAAACCGGCAGCATCTCCCAACTGGACTTCGACGTCGATCTGAACGGCGCGGGGAGCGCCCAGGTGCTGCGCCTGCGCGCCTCCAGCGGCGAGGCCGCCGATCTCCGGGCGGTGCGCTCCGTGGTGACCGGGGCGTAATGGACGACTATCTGGAAGCGGGCGGGCTGATCATCGCACACCTCAAGGAGCACCTGCCCGACCTCCGGGTAGCACCCTCCTGGAGCCTGGCCGAGATCCGGGAGACGCCGGATCTCGCGCCGTCGCTCCTGGTGTTCCTGGAGGGGGACACACCCGGCGAGGGCATTCCCAACGGGTGCGATCACAAGGTCGAGCAGCGCTGGGCCGTGGTGGTGATCGCCCGTGACGCGGAGGGCGAGGCCGGGTCCATGATCTCGCGGACGCTGTCGGCCCTGGCCGGTTGGCGACCGCCGGGGGGCCGCTTCTCGCCCCTGCGGCGGGTGGCTTCTTCCCACACCCCCGACCGGACCCCGGCGGGGGTGTTTTACTTCCCGGTGGCTTTCGCCACGGGGTTCGTGTTCAACGTTTCGGATTGATTGGAGATCAAGGCCATGGCTTCCCAATGGAGTCTTATTGGCGAGGGGAAAATTTTCATCGGCCTGCGTTCCGGCGGCCCGTTGCGGGCGGTGGGGCAGGTGAAGGAGTTCAAACTGGAGGTCTCGGAAGAGACCAAGGAACTGAAGAACTATCAGGGCGGTGGTGGTCTCGCCGACCAGGTGAGCTGGATCAACAAGGTGGAGGCATCCTTCAGCTTTCTCTCCCTGTCGGCCAAAAATCTTGCCCTGGCCTTGCGCGGGGACAGCTCCGTGCTGGCTTCAACCGTTGTCACCGATCAAACGCATACGGCCTATGCCGGATGCCTGATTCCCATGGATGGCATCGCTCCCACTGCGGTGACATTGAAAAAAGCATCGGATGATTCGGTCATTCCGGCCAGCGAATACGAGGTCACCAGCGCGGGAATTATTGCATCGGAAACATCGACCGTCATCACCTCGGCTGGTCTGGCGGTCAAGGTGACCTATAGCAAAACCGCCGGGACCATCATCCAGACTCTGGTCAAGGCGGCGGAAGAATACCGGGTGGTCTTCTCCGGAACCAACTTCGCCCGTGCCGGAAAACCGCTCTCTGTGGAGCTGTTCCGGGTCAAGTTTTCCCCCACCAAGGACTTGTCCTTCATCGGCGACGATTTCGCGGGACTGACTCTCACCGCCGCCGTGCTCAAGGACGACACCCGCCAGGGGGTCGATATCAGCGCGTTCGCCGAAATCAAGATGGTGGAGGAGTGACAAAGATGAAGCGCACCAAGGAAGTGCAACTGGACGAACACACCGTCACCGTCCGCGAACTGACCGTGGCCGAAGTCCGCCTCTGGCTCAAGGAGTTGGACCAGCTGCGAGAAGGGGCCCTCGATCTTGTCACCGAGGGGATCATAGCCGACGCCTCGTTGGGAGACGTGGCCCGCATGACCGACCTGCAAGCGGCAGACCTGGATGAGATGACCCCCTCGCAGATCGAGGAGCTGATCACCGCCTGCCGGGAGATCAACCCCCATTTTTTCCGCCTGCGGGACCGGCTGCTGGAAGCGGCGCGGGCGATGCCGTGACCGCCCGCAAACGGCTGGAACGCTCGGCCTGCGCCCTGGCGCGGGCCGGGCATGCCCTCGTTTGGGACTACCCCTGGGAACTCTTCCTGGCCGCCATGGAAGAGATCGTCGCCTCCACCAAAGGATGAAACGTGGCCGTCACCGCACTGGAATTCACCATTCTCATGGATGCCGGGAACCTCTCCCGTTCCGTGGAGCAGGCGCGCCAGGCGGTGACGGGCGGCGTCCGGGGCATGGCGCGGGCGGCCCAGGAGGAGGCGCGGCGCATCCAGTCTGCCCTGGCAGGGATCGCCGGGTTCCGCGAGCTGAAACAGGGGGTGGCGGAAGCTCGCGGGGAGTGGTCCAAAGCCCAGGGCGAAGTCTCCCGGCTGGCCG
>JADGCL010000021.1 GCA_015229005.1 Magnetococcales bacterium | reverse complement strand
CGGTCTTGTCTGAAACAGCCCCTGAAAGGGGGACGGCAATGAACCTTGAAGATCGGTATGGAGGCCTGGTTGCGAAGTTTTTTTGGAGAATCCTTGCGGGGGAATCGGGAGAAACCTGGCATCCCCACAGGAGTAATCGGGGGGTTGATATCCCTTGGCCTGTATTTCCTCGTCGGCTCCCATATCGAGAAGGAATCCATCGGCAGCTTTCTTCCGGCAGCCCGGGAAAGGCTGGGGGTCCTTCGTGGGGGTTTCCATCATGCCGAGCACGATATTGTCATCCTGGCTTCTTTCTATCATTCTTCGTCGTTCGTGGATCACGACGAGTTTTCCCGGTTCACTTCGTCGCTGATCGATCGTTCCGATGGGGGTGTCCATTATCTCTGGGCAGAAGCTTCCGGTGAGAGCACGTCGCGTTCCGATGAATCCCGGAGAAGCCCGGGGGGTGAATCGGAAGACGGGAACGGCTCCGGGTATGTCGTTCGCTACGTCGCTCCAGAGATCGGCAACGAATCGGTCATCGGAACGGACCTGGGGGCACGACCGGAGTCCCTGGCCAGACTGGAAGAGCTTCGTGATTCCGGGAAATCCGGGATCGTCGAGTGGAATCTGGTCGAGAAAGAAGGGGCGGACCGGTATCTCTTCACGGTCTGTTCCCCCGTTTATTCCGGCGGAGAAGCGAAGCACTCGACCGGGGAGAGGCGGGTCTCCCTCGGTGGGTTCGTCTGCGGCAGGCATGACCTGGCGGCGCTCGTCGGCAGTGTGGTGGATCCGCTGGATCCGGAGGGGGTCGATTTCATTCTGAGACGTCAATCGCCGACGATGGCAGACGGCGTTGTTTTCGTTCACCGTTCGCATTTGGCCGGAGCGGGTTCACCGGATCGGTGGTTCCAGGATCCCCGGTCGGTCGAGTTCGAGGAAAAGTTCGAAGTATTCGATGAGGAATGGTCTTTTCTGGCCAGGAGGAACCCGAATTCTCTTTCCGGCCAGTGGCAGAAATGGGCCGTCCTGTTTTCGTCTCTGTGTTTGATGATTGTTTTCCATCTCTTTTTTATCGCCAGAAGGAACGAAAAAGACAAAAAAGACCGGTATATAACCTATCAGGATGTAATCAACGATATCTACAGAATTTCGTTTGCACAGAGATCTCTTGAGGAACGTCTTGAAAAGGCATTGAAGACCCTCCTCCGCATCCCCTGGATTTTCAACCAGTCGAAGGGGGCGATCTTTCTGGCCGACGAGGGGAGCCGCTCGCTGCGCCTGGTCGCGCATCAGAGTCTGGATCCCGCCCTGTTGGAGTTGTGTCGTACCGTTCCCTACGGACATTGTCTTTGCGGCCAGGCCGCCCTGGCCCGTGAGCTCTGTTTCGCGGCAGAGGTGGACGACAGGCATCACATTCGTTTCGAAACCATGAAACCCCATGGGCACTACTCCCTTCCCATGACCTCCGGGGACGAACTGCTCGGAGTCCTGACCCTCTACCTCGACGCCGGACATCTGGAGAACGAGGAGGAGAAGAGTCTCCTCCTTGGCATCGCAAACACCCTCTCGGCGATGGTCAAGAGACATCTGAACGATGAAAATATAAAGAAAATCAATGAAGACCTGGAAAATACCGTCTCCAGGAGAACGGACGAGCTGAAACAATCCCTGGTCGCCTTGAAGCGGATACAGCAAAGTCTGATTCAATCGGAAACGATGGCGGCCCTGGGGGGGCTCGTGGCCGGAGTGGCCCATGAGATCAATACCCCCGTGGGCAATGCCTATACAGCGGCGACCTTTCTGGAGGAGGAACGGCGGAAAATCGCCCAGTCGTTCCATCAGGGCCAGATGCGGCGGTCGGAGTTGGCGGGTTTCCTCGACTCCCTGGAGGAACTCTCCCGGGTCTTCGTTTCCAATCTGGGTCGTGCCGCCGAACTGGTTCGCAGCTTCAAGCTGGTGGTGGTCGACCAGAGCAGCCACGAATGGCGCTCGATCCGGGTCAAGGCCTATGTGGATGACATCCTGATCAGCATGCGTCCGAAAATCAAGAAAAGCGGGCATGTCATCGTTCGTGATTGTCCCGACGAATTGGAAATCTTCAGCCACCCGGGGGCCTTGTCGCAAATCCTGGTCAACCTGATAGACAACTCGTTCACGCATGGCTTCGATGACGGGAAAGAGGGGCACATCGGAATTCGCATCCGGGAAGAGTCCGGCCACATCCACATTCTCTACGAGGATGACGGCAAGGGTATGACCGAGGATGTTGCAAGAAGGATTTTCGAACCGTTCTTCACTACGAGTCGGGGAGCGGGAGGGAGCGGGTTGGGCATGCACATTGTCTTCAACCGGGTGGTGCAAACTCTTGGAGGGGAGATCCGTTGCGGGTCCACTCCCGGTCACGGAGCAACTTTCGAGATCCGCTTTCCGATCAGGGAAAAAGGGTCGGAGGTATAGATGGAAAGATCAGACATGTCTTTTCCGACTCTCACCCCGGATGACGTCCCTCTCCAGTTTGCCGAAGAGGGTGGAGAAGCGACGGGACCTCACTCCCCGGGATTGTCGTCTCCCACCCTCCCCCCCTGGAAGATCCTCGTCGTCGACGACGATGAAGAGGTCCTTGCCCTGACCCGACTCGTCCTGCGCGGGTTCTCCTTCGAAGGACGGCCCATGGAACTCTTTTCGGCCCGGTCCGGGGCGGAGGCCCGGGTGCTGGTCGGGCGGCACCCGGATGCGGCCATAATGCTCCTGGATGTCGTAATGGAGACGGAAAGCGCCGGGCTCGAGGTCGTTCGCTACATTCGCGACGAGTTGAAGAATGCGTTCATCCGCATAATCCTGCGCACAGGCCAGCCCGGACACGCCCCCGAGAATACCGTCCTTGTCGAGTATGATGTCAACGACTACAAGGAAAAATCCTCCCTCAGCAAGCAGAACCTGATCACCTCGATTCTCTCCGCCCTGCGCTCCTATCGGGATCTCCGGGCCCTCGAGAACACCCGTCGCGGGCTCCAGAAGATCATCGATGCCTCGGCGGACCTCTTCGAACCGAACTCCCTGAGGGCGCTCGCCTCCGGGATCTTGACGCAACTGGCGGCCATCCTCGGGTTGGAGAGTACCGGGGGGGTCCATTCCCGGACCTCTTCCCTCGCCTTTACCCGGCGCCGGGGGGAGATGCTCGTCTACGCCGGTTCCGGGCGTTTCGAGGGAGCCGTCGGTCGTCCCTTGCGAGCGGTAGTCTCCGAGGCCCTCCTGGCCCGTATCGAACAGGGGGTGGCCTCACGAAAGGCACTCTTTTTCGAATCCAACTATTTCGGCTACTTCCGATCGGCCACCGGGATCGAAAATTTCCTGTTCATGGAGGGGGTCCAGCCCCTGGGCGCCCTGGAAAGAGATCTCCTGGAGATCTTCTCCGCCAACATCGCCTTCGCCTTCGACAGATTGTTCCTGACCCGGGAGATCCTCGACACCCAGAGGGATGTGACCTTCACCCTGGGCGAGGTCATCGAGGTCCGTTCACAGGAAGCGGGCAATCATGTCCGTCGGGTGGCCTCCTACTCCCGTTTGCTGGGGGCGGGTTGCGGTCTGAGCGATTCGGAAACGGACCTCCTCTTCATGGCCTCTCCCCTGCACGACCTGGGAAAGATCGGTATCCCCGACAACATCCTGAACAAACCCGGGAAACTCGACGAGATCGAACTCCAGGTCATGCAGGGACATGCCACCATCGGCTACAACATCCTGAGGCGGTCGAGTCGCTCCATCCTCAAGGCCGGGGCGATCATCGCCCACCAGCACCACGAAAGATGGGATGGGGGGGGATACCCACAGGGGATCCGGGGCGAAGAGATCCATCTCTTCGCACGGATCATCGCCATCACCGACGTGTTCGACGCCCTTGTCTCCAACCGCTGCTATCGCAAAGCCTGGGAGCCGGAACGGGCTCTCGCCCTGATCGAGGGGGAAAAGGGACGCCATTTCGATCCGGGGATCGTGGCGGTCTTCTTCGCAAACCTGGACGATATCCTGGAGATTCGAGAGAGTCTGAAGGATTGATCGCGCCCGGCGGGGAGGGGGGAACCGCCCATTCCCCCCTCCCCACCATCGGGGGAGGCCCCGAGGCAGGACGAGGGGAATGGGCGGCCCCTCGATGAGGTCGACAGCTCGATGAGATCGACTGAAAGATCAGTGGATATCCCGCAGCACCGCCTCCAGGGTCTCGTTGAACCGGTCGGGGACCTCCTGCGGCAGGAAGTGTCCCGCCCCCGGGATGAGACGGACCCGGGCCGAGCCCGGGATCGCCCGCCGCTCGGGATCGGCATTGATATGGAACAACGGCACCCGCAGAGAGGCAACACTCTTCTCCCCCTCCTTCACCCGCCACATCAGGAGCTGCTCCATGGCGCTCAAGGCCACCTCCTGGGGGGCCCCCGCCATCTTCTCCGAGATTTGCGTGACCAGGACCGGATCGCTCCCGGAGGGAAACATCTTTTTCACCATATCGAGGGTATTCTGCCGGAAATTCAGCCGAAAAGGGGCAAGAAAGGCGTTGATCCGATTCAACTCCGGCCACTTGAAACCGGTCTCGAAGGAATCCACCGTGACCACCCCCTTGACCAGCCGGTCCAGGCGCCGATGCCGCGCCGCCTCAACCGCCACCGGACCCCCCATGGAGTGCCCGATCAGGATCACCCGGTCCAGGCGAAGACGCTCCACCACCGCCACCACATCCTCGGCAAAGGCCGCCATGGTGTAAGTGGTGCGCCCCTTCCCCGACGCCCCATGCCCGGCAAGATCGAGGGTGACCACCCTGTTGGTGCGAGAGAAATGCCCCACCTGCCGCTTCCAGAACCCCCCGTCACACGACCAGCAATGGACGAACAGCAACGCCACCGGCCCCGTACCGGTCTCCTGGTAGTGAATGGCGGTACCATCCGCCGAGGGGACGCTCCCGGAGGGCGACTCCCCGCCCGCAGTCGGGGGCTCGGCGATGTACTCCACCTCGCAAGCGGCCAGAAAAAAGGCCACAAAAACAAGCATCCATGATAACCTGGATCCCCTGAAGGTGAATTTTTTCTCCATTCCGGTCGTCTCCCTGGTGCAGTTTCAAGGTTATTGACAACAAAGGATTTATCGTGTCATTCTATATCCCGGCGCTCACCCGAAGGTCGCCCCGGTCGCCGGCGCCAACCCGGGACGATAGGCCGCGGAAGTGGCAGAATCTGGATAGAATCTGGATAGAATCTGGATAAAACCCGGCCCCCACCGTGCCTCCAGCGTAGCACATCGTCAATAGAAAAGGGAAACCCGCCGGACAGATTCCGGCCTGACCGCACGAGGAGCGTGAAAGAGAAACAAGAGGAAGGGGGAACGAAGAAGAGGGGGGAACGAGAATGCGCTTCATCCATGCCGCAGACATTCATCTGGACAGCCCACTCAAGGGGCTTTCGCTCCACGAGGGGGCACCGGAGAACGAAATCCGGGGAGCGGTCAGGAGGGCCTTCACCAATCTGATCGCCGCCTGCTGCCAGGAGAGGGTCGACTTCCTCCTCCTCGCCGGCGATTTGTACGACGGACATTGGCAGGATTTCAATACCGGTCTCTTTTTCGTCCGACAGATGGCCATACTCCGCGAGGCGGGGATCCGCGCCTTCTTCGTTCGCGGCAACCACGACGCCGAGAACCGCCACCTCACCCCCGATCTGCCCCTTCCCGACAACGTGCATCTCTTCGCGGCCGACGGCCCCGAGAGTCGGATCCTGGAAGATCTGGGGGTGGCGATTCACGGTCAGTCGTTCTCCCGTTCGAACCAGAAGGAGAATCTGGCGGACGGCTACCCTCCCGCCCTCCCCGGCCTCTGCAACCTCGGCCTGCTGCACACCGCCCTGAGCGGGCGCAAGGGACACGAGCCCTACGCCCCTTGTCAGGTGTCGGACCTCACCGCCAAGGGCTACGATTATTGGGCGCTGGGTCACGTCCACGGTCGGGAGGTCGTCCGCGAGGATCCCGGTATCCACTTTCCGGGCAATCTCCAGGGACGCCACATCCGCGAGAGCGGCGCCAAGGGAGCGCTCCTCGTCGAACTCGAACCGGGGAAGAGACCGGAGGTCCGCTTCCTCCCTCTGGATGTCCTGCGCTGGGAGATGCTCTCCCTGCCGACTCCTCCCCGGAGCGCCGGCCTCCCCGTCCTCGAGGAGGGGATCCATGCCGCCCTGACGGGGGCGCTCGCACGGGCAGAGGGGCGCTTTCTGGTGGTTCGGGCCATAATCCCGAGGGAGGACTTCTCCGCACCCGGAAACGCCGGGGAACGCTGGCTGCCACGGGTCCGGGCCCTGGCGGCGGACGTCGCCGGTGAACGCATCTGGGTCGAGCGGGTCGTGGCGGTCGAAACTCGGGAAACAGGCTGCACCATGAGCCCGGGGAGCCCCCTTGCCCCCCCCGACGAGGCAGCAGGGTCGCTCCTGGACGACCTGTGCGGGGGGCTGGTGACCGACCCCGAGGTGACCGCCCATCTGCGCGAGGAGCTCAAGGAAAAACTCCGCGCCTTGCCGGTGGAGATTACCCAGGGAGAAGAGGGGCTCCGCCTGGATGACGAGGTCTGGCTCGGGGAACTCCTGGATCGCGCCCGAAGATTGATCCAACGAGAGCTGGCCGTCCCCGCGCAAACAGAGCAGACGGAATAGCCGCGTGCATTTCATCTCCCTGGAGCTCACGGCCTACGGCCATTTTTCCGGTCGCACCCTCGATTTCGGGGAGCGCGGCCCGGGGTTGCACCTCATTCTCGGGCAGAACGAGGCGGGCAAATCGACCACCCTGGCCGCCATCACCGACCTGCTCTTCGGGTTCGACCACACCCTCAGTCACCATTTTCGTTTCGAGGCCGCCAGCCTCCGGGTCGGCGCCTGCCTGGAAGAGAGTCACGGCAGGAGGATTCGATTCAGCCGCCGGCGCGGGCGCAGCAATACCCTTCTCGATGCCGCCGGGGCCCCCCTTCCCGACAATGCCCTCGAACCCTTCCTCGGAAGGGTGGATCGAGGGCTCTTTCGGGGACTCTTCGGGCTCGATCAACCACGGCTCCGCGAGGGGGGGGAGAGTCTCCTCGCCGGTCAGGGGGATCTCGGCATGGCCCTCTTCGCCGCCAGTTCCGGGGTGACCGGGCTCCAGGGGGTGATACGTCGCTGGCGGGAGGAGGCCGACGCTCTCTTCAAGCATCGCGGCCAGAAGCCGGTCATGAACCAGGCCAAAGCCGATTTCGACCAGGCCCGGAAGGCCAGTCGGCAACAGGCCCTCTCGGCCAGGGAGTGGAAAGAACGCGAGCGGCTGCGTCGGCAACTCGAAGGGGAGCGCAGCAAGCTGCAGACGACCATGGAAGAGTGCGAGCGCCGGCGTACCCGCCTGGCCCGTATCCGCCGCCACCTCGGGCCATTGGCCAATCGCCGCCATCTCCTGGCCCGACTCGAAACCCTCGGCCCCCTGCCCGAGCTGAGCCAGGAGGATTGGGAACTTCGCCACCGGGCCGTGGAGGGCCTGGCGAAGGGTCGCGACACCCTCCTCGCCCTCCGGGAGGAGGCAACGAAGCTGGAGCTCGCCCTGGCCGGAGTGACCATCCCCGTCCCGCTTCTGGATAGGGCCGAAGAGATCGAGGCGTTGTCGCGGCAGAGCGGCCTCGTTCGCAAGTCCCATGACGAACTGCCCCGGACGGAGGCCGAGTACCAACACCTGGAGGCGGAGCTTCGTCTCCTGTGGGTCAAGGCCGGAAGGCCCCCGCCGGAACCGGGACCCGGGACCGGAGAACCGCCCCTGCCCCCCCCTCCCCTGGTCGCCGATATTCGGGCCCTGATCCGGGAAAAGGATCTCCTCGACCAGGAGTGCGCCATCGCCGGGAACACTCTGGCCGAGCTGGCCGCAAGCGAACGCCAGGCCAGAGAGAGCCTCGAATCGCTGCCCCCGACCGCCGCCCCCCTGGAGAGGCTCGAGGTCGCTCTCGAAACGCTGCTCTCCTTCGGCGAGAGCGAGGCGAGGGCCATCAAAATCGCAGGGCAGCTCCGCAACCTCGGTCAGCGCCTCGAAGAAGCTGCAGCAGCGATACCTTACGGACCGCATCCGGCCAGGGAACTTGTCGTCCTGCCGGTGCCGCTGCCGGCCACGGTGACCGGATTCCGCCGCCGCCTCGAAGAGCTGACCCGGGGGATACGTCAGGGGGAACAGGACCTCGAAGAGATTCGGGCCGCCCTTCGGACCAGGAAAAGCGCTCTGGAAGAGATCGAGAGGGGGGGAGAACTCCCCACCCGCGAGGCCCTGACGGCCAGTCGCGAGGCTCGGGACCGGCTCTGGCGGAACCTCCGTTCCGGGGGATTTTCCCAGGGAGGACTCTGCGACCACTATGCCCTCCTCGTGACCGAGGCCGATACCCTGGCCGATCAGCGGTTCCAGGAGGCACATCGCGTCGCCCGGCATGAGTCCCTGCACCGGGAGATCCGGCACGACGAACATCTCGCCGCCGAAGCGGAAGGGCGGTTGACCGCAGCGCAGGCAAACCTCAACCGGTGGGATAAGGAATGGAAGCTCGCCTGGCAACCGTGCGGGATCACCCCGGGGGATCCGGAGGCGATGCTCTCCTGGCTTGAATCCCGCGAGCGCCTGCTCGGCCTGTGGCAGAAGCGAACCGAACTCGAGGAGGAGAGATCCGCCCTGGCAGGCGAAATCGACCTGGCCAAGTGCAGCCTGGCAGCGGCCCTGCTCGACCTGGGCGAATCGCCCCCCGGCGAAGAAGAGGGACTGCGCCAATTGACCGGACGCTCCCGACAGATTCTGGAGCGCCGGCAGAAGGCGCGGGAACGTCGGGAGATCTTCCAGGAGCAGTTGCGCCAGCTCGCCATCAAAGGCGAGGCAGCCTTGCGTCGTCGAACAGAGGCGACACAGGCGGTGGAGCAATGGCAGGGGCGATGGCAGAGGGCAATGGCACGACTGGGGGAAAACGCCGAAGCATCGACTCACGAGATCCTGGCCCTGCTGGAACTCATGGCCGAAATCGGTAGCCGCCGCGAGCGGCAGCACGATCTGGGGCGGCGCCTCCAGGAGATACGGGACGACCTCGGGCAATTTCAGCAAAGGATTGCCGTCCTGGCGGCAGCCACGGCCCCGGATCTCGTCGGTCAGCCGCCGCTGACGGCGATCACCGCCTTGAGCGCACGCCTGACCAAAGCTCGGGAGGAGGCGCGACTCGCCGCCGACTGGCGCCGGCAGCGAGCGGAACTGGCTTTGCGAACGGAATCGGTGGAACAGCAGTGCCACAGGTGGCAGGCGGATCTCGCCGGTCTCGGCCAGCGCCTGGGTCTGACCAACCCCGACGGGCTCGCCGACCTGGAGCGGCGCTGGCGGGAAAGAGAGGATCTCCTCGCCCGCCTGGGCGACCTCGAGAGGGGCCTCCTCGAGGATGGGGATGGCCTGGACCTGGAGCAGTTGGAGACCGAATGCGACCGGGAGGAGGCGGATACCCTCCCCGGTCGCATCGAGGAACTGGGGCGGGAGCTCGGGGATCTTGCCCATCGGCGCGATGCCCTGTCGCAACGGTTGGGGGAGGTCGAGGGGGATCTCGCACGGATGGGGAGCGGCGATGAGGCGGCAAGGGCCGACCAGGCACGGGAGTCCGCCCTGGGGGAGATGCGCCGCCACGGGTATCGCTACCTCACCCTCACCGCCGCGAGCGCACTCCTGGGAGAGGCTTTGTCCCGTTTCCGGGAGCAGCATCGGGGAACGCTCGTCACCCGTGCGGGGACCCTCTTCCGGGAATTGACCGGGGGATCCTTCCAGACGCTGGTGGTGGATTTCGGCGAAGATGACCAACCCCGGCTCAAAGCAATGCGGGCCGGAGGAGAGCGGCTCGGGGTCGAGGCCATGAGCGACGGCAGCCGCGACCAGCTCTATCTCGCCCTGCGGCTGGCCCTGATCGAACAGCGCCAGGAGCGGGAAGAACCGCTCCCGTTCGTGGTCGACGACATCCTGGTCCACTTCGACGACGCCCGGGCCGCCCAGGCGATGCGGGCGTTGGCGAACCTGGGAAAACGTACCCAGGTCCTGTTCTTCACCCACCACGCCCACCTGATCGACGTCGCCCGGGGGGCCCTGGAAGCGGACGGGATGATGCCCCCCGTGCATCGGTTGCCGTAGATCGGTTGCCGTAGCGGCAGGCCCGCAGGGGGCGAAGCAAGGTCATTTTCTCCCGGCGTCACCGGCGGGGAGGACAACCACCGGCGGAAACCCGGAAGAAGGTGATCAAAGGGGATTGCCGGAAGAGAGTCCCCGGGGCCATAATCAGGGAATGGATAAGATACTCGTTCGCGGTGGCAAACCGCTCCGGGGGAGCATCCCGATCAGCGGCGCGAAGAATGCCACGCTGCCGGCAATGGCGGCCTCCCTCCTCACCTCCGACCGGGTCCACCTGACGAATATCCCGCATCTGCGGGATGTGACGACCATGGTGGAGTTGCTCGGTCAACACGGCTGCGGCATCACCATCGATGAAAAACTCGGGGTGGAGGTCGATGGCGCCGGCGTCAACAACTGTCGCGCCCCCTACGATCTCGTCCGGACGATGCGGGCCTCGATCCTGGTCATGGGCCCCCTCCTCGCCCGTCACGGTCACGCCGAGATCTCCCTCCCCGGCGGTTGCGCCATCGGCTCGCGCCCGGTCGATATCCACCTCAGCGGCCTCGAGAAGATGGGGGCGACCATCGAACTCTCCGGCGGCTACATCCGCGCCAGCGCCAAACGCCTCCGGGGGGCCATCATCCCGATGAACCTGGTGACCGTGACCGGAACCGAGAACCTCATGATGGCCGCCTCCCTCGCCCAGGGGCAGACCATCCTGGAGAATGCCGCCAGGGAACCGGAGGTGGTCGACCTGGCCAACTGTCTCAATCGCATGGGCGCCAGGATCAGCGGCGCCGGCAGCTCCACCATAACGATCGACGGCGTCGACACCCTCCACGGCTGCACCCACGCCATCCTCCCGGATCGCATCGAAACGGGGACCTTCATGGTCGCCGGCGCCATCACCGGCGGCGACGTGACCCTCACCGGGGCCGACCCGGAGACCCTCACCGACCCGATCATCCGCCTCCGGGAGTGCGGCGTCGGGATCGATACCGGTCCCGACTGGATCCGCGTGCGCGGCCCCTCCCGACCGGTCGCCATCGACCTCGAAACCCAGCCCTACCCGGGGTTTCCCACCGATCTTCAGGCCCAGATGATGGTCCTCATGACCCTGGCCCCCGGAGACAGCCGGATCGTCGAGACCATCTTCGAGAATCGCTTCATGCACGTCTCCGAACTTCAGCGCCTGGGGGCCGACATCCGGATCGCCGGCAACACCGCCTACGTCAGGGGGGTCGATCACCTCCTCGGGGCGCCGGTCATGGCGACCGATCTCCGGGCCTCGGCGAGCCTGGTCCTGGCCGGTCTGGTCGCCCGCGGCGAGACCCTCCTCTCCCGCGTCTACCATATCGATCGCGGCTACGAACGCATCGAGGAGAAGTTTCTGGCCCTTGGCGCCAACATCCAGCGACTGAGCAACTGACCGGGGTTTCCCCCTCGACCGGGACGACCCCGACCACTCCCCGGTTCCGACCGATCCAAGGAGCGCGGCAACCTGTGAGCGAGCCCTTCATCCGCAGACTCGATACCCGCCAGCATGATTTTGCCCGGCGCTTCGAGAAGCTCCTGCTCTGGCAGGAGGACGACCTCCGCGAGATCGAGCGGAGCGTAGCCGGCATCATCGCCGATGTCAGGCAACGCGGCGACGAGGCCCTCCTGGAGTACACCCGCACCTTCGACCGTTTCCCGATCACCCGGGAGACCCTGGCCTTCTCCGCAGCCGAGGCCGACGCCGCCATGGTGGCCGCCGACGCCTTCCTGGTCAAGACCCTGGAAAGTGCCTCCCGGCGCATCTGGGACTACCACCGATGGCAGATGCCGACGATGGGAGTGAGCCGCTTCGAGGATCGGACCGGAGTCACCCTGGGGCAGAGGTTGACACCGCTGGCCCGGGTCGGAATTTATGTTCCCGGCGGACTCGCAAGCTATCCCTCGACGGTCCTGATGAACGCCATCCCGGCTCGGGTCGCCGGGGTGGGAGAGGTCGTCATGGTGACCCCCACCCCGGAGGGCAGGATCGATCCGCTGATCCTCGCCGCCGCGAGGCTCGCCGGCGTCGACCGAATCTTCCGGATCGGCGGGGCCCAGGCCATCGCCGCCCTGGCCTTCGGCACCGACACCGTCCCGGCGGTGGATAAGATCGTCGGTCCCGGCAATCACTACGTCGCCACCGCCAAGCGCCAACTCTTCGGGCGGGTCGGGATCGACATGCTCGCCGGCCCTTCGGAGATCCTCGTCATCGCCGACCGGGACAACGACCCCTCCTGGCTTGCCGCCGATCTCCTGTCGCAGGCCGAACATGACCCCTCCGCGCAGGCGATCCTGATCACCGACCACTCGCCCCTTGCCGATGCCGTCGAGGAGGAACTGAAGGCCCATCTCGAACTCCTCTCGCGCCGTGACATTTGTCGGAAGTCCCTCGCCGACCGGGGTGCGATCATCGTCGCCCGCGACCTCCAGGAGGCCTGCCGCCTCGCCTCGCAGGCGGCGCCGGAACACCTGGAACTGGCCGTCGCCGACCCCGAGGCCTATTATCTCCAGGTCCGCAGCGCCGGCGCCATCTTTCTCGGTCGCTATACCCCGGAGGCGATCGGCGATTACGTCGCCGGTCCCAGCCACGTCCTCCCGACCGGCGGCAGCGCCCGCTTCTCCAGCCCCTTGGGGGTTCACGATTTCATCAAACGCACCAGCCTGATCGGCTGTTCGCCGGCGGCCCTGCGCGGCATCGGCCCGGCGGCCTCCCGCCTGGCCAGGGCCGAGGGACTTTCGGCCCATCGGCTCAGTTTGGATCTGCGCCTGCTCGATCTCGATCCCGTCCGTAGAGAACCCACGGGAGCCGCGGATCCACCCCCCACGGAGAGACCCCCGCCCTCGGTCCCTGCCCCCTCGGGGAGTCCGATCGCCGGCCACCCGGGACTCTCGCCGGTGTCGGAATCGACGCTCGCCGGCCTCGGCGTCGCCGGCGAGGCATCCGACAACGTCGGCCCGGGACCGGCCTTGGCCACCCTCCCCTTGGAAGGCCCCTCCCCGACCGGGAATCCCGGGCAGACAACCGCCGCCACCAACTTCGGGGAAGCGTCCTTCCAGGAGTCGCCATGAGCCGCACCGCCTCCCTCGATCGTCGGACCCGCGAGACCGAGGTCCAGGTCACATTGACCCTCGACGGCACCGGTCGATCCCGGATCAATACCGGCGTCGGTTTTCTGGATCATATGCTCGATCAGTTGGCCCGCCACGGCCTCTTCGACCTCGAGGTTCAAGCGAGGGGCGATCTCCCCGTCGACGCCCACCACACCGTCGAGGATGTCGGCATCGCCCTCGGTCAGGTCTGGCGCGAGGCCCTGGGAGAACGTCGGGGGATCTGCCGCTTCGGCGAGGCCCACGTCCCCCTGGACGAGGCCCTGGCGCGGGTGGTCGTCGATCTTTCCAACCGCCCGCACCTGACCTGGCAGGTGGTCTTTCCCACCGAGAAGGTGGGGCAATGGGATACCGAACTCTTCCGGGAGTGGTTCGCCGCCTTCGCCGACAACGGTCGCCTCTGCCTCCATGTCGCCTCACTGGCGGGGAGCAACAGCCACCACATCGCCGAGTCCTGCTTCAAGGCCCTGGCGGTGGCCCTGCGCAAGGCCTGCGCCCTCGATCCTGGTCGCGGCCCGGATGCCATCCCCAGCACCAAGGGGACCCTGAGCGTCTGACCGGGAGCGGCGACGAGTCGGGATCTTTCGCTTCGAAAATGGTGGGTTCCATGGTCACGGTCATCGATTACGGTTCGGGCAATCTGCGTTCGGTCGCCAAGGCCCTGGAGAAAGTAGGAGGACGGGTCGTTGTTCGCAATACCCCCGAGGGTATCGAATCCTCCGACCGCCTCCTCCTGCCCGGGGTCGGCGCCTTCGGTGACTGCCGCCGCAACCTGGAAGCGACCGGTTTCTGGGAGCCGGTCCTGCGTCACGTCGCCAGCGGCAAACCCTTTCTGGGCATCTGCGTCGGCATGCAACTCCTCTTCACCGAGGGGACGGAGTTCGGGACCCACCCCGGTCTCGATCTCATCGGGGGGCGGGTCGTCGGCTTCTCCCGCGAGATGCCGGATCCTGCCGATCCCAGTCGTCACCTCAAAGTCCCCCACATGGGCTGGAATCGGGTCCGCCAGGAGATGCCCCATGAGCTCTGGCAGGGAATCCCCGACGCCTCTCACTTCTACTTCGTCCACTCGTTCCACTGCCTCCCCGACGATCCACGGGTCCTGGCAGGGTCGAGCGACTATGGCGTGCGCTTTGTGGCCGCCGTGATCCGGGACAACATCGTCGCCGCTCAATTTCATCCGGAAAAGAGCCAGGACCACGGACTTCGGCTTCTGGCCAATTTTCTGACGTGGAAACCCTGACCGGTTACCCCTCCCAGGAATGATCGGTATCGCCGGCTGTCCAGGAGACCCGCCATGGCCAATACCCCCCCCCCGGAGAACCCCTCCGCCGCTCTCATGGTCCTCCTCTCCGGACGGGAGGGGGAGCGACACGCGGTGGTCCTCCAGGATTTCCCCGACCCCGATGCCATCTCCTGCGGCTTTGCCTACTGCCTCCTGGCGGAGGCCAACGGCATCGAGGCCGAGATGATCTATGGGGGGCGCATCAGTCACCAGGAAAACCTGGCGCTGATCAACCTCCTCGACATCGAGTTGATCCGCTACACCCCGGAGGCCATCCCCCCGGGACGCTACCAGGGAGCGGTCTTCGTCGACAATCAGGGGACCACCTCGGCCCTGACCGAGACTCTGGAACAACAGAATGTCCCGATTCTCGCCATCGTCGACCATCACAACGACCAGGGTCGGCTCACCCCTCTCTTCCTTGATCTTCGCCCAGTGGGTGCCTGCGCCTCGATCTTCGCGGAATATCTCTCCGAAGGGCTCCTCGCCCTGAAACCCAGCCGACCGGACCACCGGCGCCTGGCCACCGCCCTGATGCACGGCATCGTCTCCGATACCGAGGCCATGGTCCATGCCAAGTCTCTGGACTTCAAAGCAGCCGCCTTTCTCGAACCCTTCATCGACAAAGAGATCCTGGTCACCATTCTGCATCAGAAACGCAGCCACAAGGTGATGGAGGTGATCAAGCTGGCCCTGGCCAACCGCGTCGTCCGGGATGGTCTCTGCCTCTCCGGGGTCGGCTACCTGCGCGCCGAGGAGCGGGATGCCATCCCCCAGGCCGCCGATTTTCTCCTGACCGAGGAAAATGTCCACACCGCCGTCGTCTACGGCGTCGTCCGCAGCGCCAATGAACATGAGGCCATTCACGGCTCCCTGCGCACCACCAAGAACACCCTGGGACCCGATTCCTTCCTCAAGGAAACCCTGGGAAAAAGCGATGACGGTTCCTACTACGGAGGGGGCAAGGCGATGGCGGGAGGCTTCGAGATCCCCCTGGGTTTTCTCTCCGGCCAGGACGACCTGGAGCTGGATCAGACCAAGTGGAGGGCCTTCGATGCCAAGATCCGGCGCCGATTCATGAACAAGATCGGCATCGAGGAGGCCTGATGCCCGGAAAACCCCGGTGGCTGAAGGTCAAGGCCCCTACCTCGACCAGGGTCTTGGCGTTGAAATCGCTCCTCGGACAGTTCGGGCTTGCAACCGTCTGCGAGGCCGCCTCCTGTCCCAACCGCGGGGGGTGCTGGGACGAAGGGGCAGCCGCCTTCATGATCCTGGGCTCGGTCTGCACCCGCCGCTGTGCCTTCTGCAATGTCACCCCCGGACGACCCGAGGCGGTCGATCCGACCGAACCGGAACGCCTCCGTCAGGCAGCCGCCGCGCTGGGACTCCGGCATGTCGTCATCACCTCGGTCACCCGAGACGACCTGGCCGATGGCGGTGCCGGTCATTTCGCCGCCTGCGTCCGGGCCCTACGACAACCACTGGAGGGGCGGAACCCCGTCCCCACCCTCGAACTTCTCACCCCGGATTTCCGGGGCAAGCCCGGGGCCCTGGAGGCGGTGATCGCCACCGCCCCGGAGATCTTCAACCACAACATCGAGACGGTCCCCCGCCTCTACCCCGTCGTCCGACCCGCCGCCGACTACACCGGCTCTCTCGCCCTCCTCCGCCGGGCGGGGGAACTTGCAACTGCGGGGAGCCGGACCAAATCCGGCCTCATGCTGGGCCTCGGCGAGAGTCGGGAAGAGGTGGAGAGCGTCCTGCGGGACCTGCGACAGGCCGGCGTCCGCCTGCTCACCATCGGTCAGTACCTTCGACCGGGAGAGCGGAACCACCCCGTGATCCGTTACTGGCTTCCCGAGGAGTTCGCCGAACTCGGTCAAAGAGCACGGGAGATGGGATTCGAAGGGGTGGAGAGCCATCCCCTGGCTCGTTCCTCCTTCCATGCCCACCAACACGCCCAAGCCCACCTCCACGCCCAAGCCCCACCACCTTCGATCCCGATCCTCCACCATTGACCCGGAGAAGGGGCACACTTCTTGAATCCTCCCTCGGTGTCTCCTGGTGAATGCCGCCCCGACGCAGGTCCCCGTTAGAGGGATCGAGGACTCGAAGCTGGCACGCTCGCCAGGGGACGGGGAAGGTCACCTTCCCCCGCTGGGGGTTGGGGGCGGAACCCTCATCCCATGGTCGCGGCTGCGGGACCGGGCAACTCCTTCCGGGTCACCGGGAAAGTTCTGCCCCCCCCGCAGCCCGACTCCCGAAATTCCGGGTCATCCCTGCTCGTTCCCCCCCTTCGCCCTGACAAACGGGACATAGAGCGTGTCGCTGTTTTTGATATGGGGAACCAGGGAGTCCTTGGCAAAGGCAAGGGCGTCGATGGCCACCGCAAACTCGCCAGCGGCGTAGCGCTTCAGGAGTTCCTCGACACCGGCAACCATCCGGGTGTGCATCTCCCTGTGCGCCTTGGCATCCGGAAAAGCCGCCCGCTCGAACATCTTCTCCTCACGGTCGAAATGGAGCCGCGTATACTGGGCCAGTTCGTTCAGCACCCTTCCCACCTCGTCGCGCCCCTTGCCCTTCTTGAGGGCGACATGGGTCCGGTTGACCAGATCGACCAGCTTGTGATGATCGTCATCGATGACGGAAAGGCCCGTGTCCAGATCATCGGTCCAGTCCCAGAACCGCTTCTCCACCTCGGAACCGGACAAGGTTCCCAGGAAGAAATGGTCGACGAGCGAAAAGAGCTGATCCCGAACCGACACGAAAGAGAGCAGCTTCTCCTCGGCCAGGGCGTGCCCATCGGGACCCTGTTCGACGAGGAGCTGCAAGGTCTCGCGAGCAAGATCGTGAAGCTGCCCGTGTAAGCGCTGGAGTTCCGCATACTCCGGGGACTCCCCCATTCCCGCAGGCGGCCCCGCCTTGAACCATTGGCCCAGATCGGTAGCGCTCGCAGCCATGACCGCCCCCGGTTGCAGGGCCAGACGACCGCTGAGGGTCTGCTCCAGATCACCCTGCATGCTGAGGTACAATGCCTTGACCTTCCTCAGATTGAACGGCGGCTCGCCGGTATTGAGTTCCGCATGGGTGGCAAAGAGCGAACCGCTCATGTTCTGCAGGACCGAGCCCATGCGTTCGAACTGAACGGCGGAACCAAGGGACATGGTGGCCGTTCGAGCCGTTTCCACCATCTTCCCCCGCACCGTGGCCAGGGCTCCCCCGGTCCTCTCCACCGAAACCAGAATGGTTGCCATGAAATCGCGGGCACCCTGGCTGTCCTCCGCCATGGTTTGAGCGGCGGAAGCCACTTCCGCTGCAGTCCTCGCCACCTCACCCGTTCCCGCAGCGGCCTCCATGGCGGCCTTGGCGACGTCCTGAGCTGCCATGTTGAGTTCGCCGGCATTGCGGGTCACCTCGCCGGCGGCCTCGGCGACATCGTTCATCGCCCGGGCGATGCCGTCGACGGTATTGGTCTGCTGGGTGACCGAATCGGCGATCTCGGAGGTCGCGGCATTGATCCGACCGATGTTTTCGGTGATCTCCCGGGTCGCAGTGGCCACCTCCTCGGTGCGCCGACGAATGATGTCGGCCTTCTCGAAGATCATGCGGGTGGCTTCGGCGGTCTGCCGCGCCAGATCCTTGACCTCGTTGGCCACGACGGCGAACCCCTTGCCCGCCTCTCCCGCACCGGCGGCCTCGATGGCGGCGTTCAGGGCCAGCATGTTGGTCTGGTCGGCGATGGCATTGATGACCTCGACCACCTTGCCGATCTCCAGGGCCGAGGCGGACAACTCCTCCATGACCACCTTGGTCTCGTGGGAGTGGCGATCGGCCTGCTGCGATTCCCGACTGGCCGCCTGACAGCGCTCGCGAATCTCCGAAAGTGCGGTGGTCACCTCCTGGACCGAAGCGGCGACCCCCTTGACCGCCTGGTCAACCTGCTCCAGGCTGGTGTTGACGCCACCGATGTTGGCGGTAATCTCTTCCGCTGCCGAGGCCATCGTGTTGATGTTGCTGCTCGCTTGCTCCGTGCCGCTGGCGATGGTCGCGACATTGGCCGAGACCTGCTCCGCCGCTGCGGAAATCCCGGTAATGTTGGTGTTGGCCTGCTGAACGGCGCGACCGACCTCCTCCAGTTCGCGACCGAGAACCGCATTCTCCGCCTCGACATCCTCGACCAGACCCTGAGTGGTTCGGGCGTCCCCCCCGACCATGTCGCGGATCTTGACCAGCTCGGCGGCGCAGGCGGTGATCGATCCCGAGTGCAGCCCCACCACCCGCATGAGGATCTCCATGTTGTCGGCCAGGTGGTTGACCGCCCCGGCCATGCTCTCCCTGGAGCCCTTCCTCAGGGGGAAACGGACGGTCAATTCGCCGGCGGCCAATCGGCGGAGTATTGTGGCCAGTTCGTTCAGCTCACCCCCCATCTGCAGAAGGATGCTCCTCGCCACGGCCACGGCCACGACCAGGAGGATCGCAATTCCCAACGTCAACTCGCCCAGGGCCCGGACAACCTGCTGGAGAAAAATGGCGTTGACATCGTCCACGTAGATCCCGGAACCAATCACCCAGTCCCAGGGCTCGAAGAGCTTCACGTAGGAGATTTTCGGCAGCTCCTCCTTGCCACCCGGTTTGGTCCAGCGGTAATCGACGAAACCGCCGCCTCCCTCCTCCCCGACGACCCGAACCATCTCGACAAAAAGCTTCTTTCCCTGGGGATCGGCGTAGTCGGAAAGGTCTTTCCCATCCATTTCCGGCTTCATCGGATGCATGACCATGTTGGGGTGTTTGTCATTGATCCAGAAATAGTCGTTATTTCCGTAGCGAAGAGTGCGGATCTCATCCAGGGCATCTTTCCGGGCCTGCTCCTCCGTGATCCCGGCGCTCTTCACTCGACCGTGGTGATAGACCAATATCCCGTGAGCCGTCTCCACCTGATGTTTGACCATATCCCGCCGGTCGAGAAGCAACTCCTCTTTCTCATCAAGGAGAAGCAGGAGCCCCACCACCAACATCCCCAGCACGGCGACGAAGATGATGAGCCCGATGCGCAAACGCACGCTCAACCGATTGAGAAAATCCGCCATGGCCATCCTTCTCCTCCCTGCTGACCGAAGCCCGGGGGGAACCGCTCCCGACAATCCCCCGATCTTTACGAAAGTTTCCATCCCCGCAACGCTCCAGTATATCACACTCGTGACCATGACAGAAACGGGTAGAACACCTGCCGCCCCACCCGTTTTGCCACTCCGAGCCACAATTGAAATCACGAGATCAGGCTGTCCCGAGAGAAACAGGGTCGCACCGGTTCGTTACGTAATCGTTACTGAAAAGTTACAGAAACGTCACAAAAATAAGCTAATCTCACCCTCGGACGCTGGTTGATGCGAGCCCGTGGCCCACTCGGGAGAGGTGGGTCGTGGCGAAAGGAGGGAGACCTTTCGTTGCTTGCCGTCGGCCTGGTCGGGGGTGTTTCGTGTTGCCCCTGCGCGTCCGGTCAAGCTGTCCCGATCGGTCTGTCCCGATCGGCTTCCGCGGAACGGAATCAGGGGGAATCCACCAATGATGCTTCGTGTTCACCAAGGCCCAAAGAAGACGGTCATCCGTCTGCCCAAACGTTTCGATACCGACTCGCTGTCGGCCTTCAGCATGTCCGTGCGACGGGCCTCGGTCACCCCCGAGTACGTCCTGGATTTCGGGGAGACCGTCTCCGTGGACAGCTCCGCCCTTGACGTCCTGAGGGAGTTCGGCCGCAAGCTCGACGCCCGACGCGGCGTCTTCACCCTCGTCAATTGCCGTCCGCAGATCCGGAGGATGTTGAAGCGGCTCCGAGTGGCCTGATCTCCCGGGGGGGCACTTCCTTCTGGCTCCTCCCCTCTTCGGGCCAAGTTCCCGCGAAGAGGATGGGTGGTTGCGGTCTGGCATGCCTGTGCGCCCTTCCTCGCGCCTCGGTCGGGGTGAGCCGTCGGCGGCGTCGCCGTCAGCACTCACTTGCAGGGCCGGTCCGGGCGCTCGGCCCTTCTCTCCGGAGGGAAACGGCTCTCCTGCTGGGAGAGGCGGCTCTCCTGCTGAAGGTCTCCTGTTGAAGGACAAGCGGGTTGTTTTGGGCTTCCCTTGGCCGGGGAATCATCCTATCCTGCTATAAGGGGGGGGGTTGGGTCTGCCGTTGTGCTTTGCCCCGACCGGGTTGGGGTGCGTCCTCCGATCGTGCCCCCGGTCGTCGGCTTTCCGGCGAGGGGCCGGGTGGTAGCCCGCCGGGGCTTCCGCTCAAGGGAGAGAACCTATGATCAACTACCTCCAGAGTGTCAGTGCGCTCGGGGTCATGACCTCGGTCCAGAGTCAGGCCAGCACCCAACAGGCCGTGCGTCAGTTGCAGACTGACAATGACCGGGTCATGGATCAGGCCAGCGTCCACGGATTGAACCATTCACATGATGCCAAGCCCATGGACGAGGAGAGCGTCGAGGAGCGGAAGCGCTCCTTCCGCGATCCCAGGGGAGAGGATTCCTACCTTCGTGATACCTCCAGCCGTCTCCGGTCGCGCCAGGAAAGAGGCGAAAGCTCCGACGCGCGACAGGGCAGGAGGAGCGCCGCCCGTGCGTCCGATGATGGACGCCTCGACCTCTACATCTGACCGCACCCTCTTCCCTGAAATTGCAGGGTTTTCTTCTCTTTTTTCGCGTCGCGCCCGGGCGTTTCGGTCCCGCTGTGGCGACAGGGAAAGGGAGTGCGTCGCCCCGTGAAGATATTGGTGGTAGACAACGACGAGGTCATCAGGCTCCTCCTGGACAAGGTCCTCGGCGACAACGGCCACAAAACCCTTTTGGCTGCATCAGGAGGAGAGGGAATCTCCCTCTTCCTGGCCCATCAGCCGGATCTGGTGGTCTGCGAATTGGCTCTCCCCGACATGTCCGGCGGCGACCTGGCGGGTCAGCTCAAGGGGTTCTGCCTGGATCGGCTGCTTCCCGTCCTGTTTCTGACCGCCATCGATGACGACCAGGAGCTTTCCGAAGGATTGGATCTCGGCGGGGATGATTTTCTGGAAAAACCCTTCAACCAGAACCTGCTGGAGGCGAAGCTCCGGGCATGGGAGCGCACCCTCACCTTGATCCGAAGCTGGCAAAAGAACCCTGAAGGGGAGCCCGGCCTTTCGGAGTTGGGCCGCTCGGTGCTGACCGGAGAAGAGATCGCGGCCTTGATGACAGGGATCGCCCGAAGTTCCGGACCTGGGGACACCCCATGACAGTCCGTTGATAAAGGACGAAGGACCCCGGGAGATGGTCCTACCCATTTGATATACGGACCGAACAGAAAAAGCTTTTTCGGGATAGGGGAATAGAGTAGTATCCCAGGGGGTTTTTGGGCGGCGGGAACGGGATGATGACGTGGCCAACGCCATCAAGCTCCGGGCAATTCGGGGCCTCCCCAGCGTTGAGGGTCGCGTGCCAGGTGGCGATGGGGCTGTGGGCGAAGGGAAATCGGTCTCCAATTATCCTGGGGGATCTCTTGGGGGTGAAGGGGGCTTTGGCGACGGCTTCCATGACGGATTGGGATGACACCCAAAACGTCGGTAGGGGCATAAAAATTGCCCGAGGGAAGGGCTGTATGCCCGTCGCAATCGGATGGATGCTGTCGGATGGCTCGTGTCGGCTAACAGGGTGCTTCTGCATGGTGGGGGGGTGTGAGCATGAAAAGGTTCGGCTCTGGTCGGCGTCAAGTTGCTCGGGTCAACGCCTTGGTCCTGGAGGCCCGGGTCGTGTTCGATGGCGCGGCCGTGGATGCAACAGCAACCGCCATGGATGCCGGTCGGGTCCAGGAGGTCCACCGGGACATCGCTGCCGTCGATCGTTCCGCCCTCTCCTCCCTGGCTGAACTGTTGGCGCCTGCCGCTGCGGAGGCTTCTTCGGCGGCCCGTGAGACCTCATCGGCGCCTCTGTCCAGGACCACCCAGGTCGCCCTGGTGGATCAGGGTGTGGATCACTGGCAGGATCTGGCCGCCGGCTTCGGCGATGACGTCGAGGTCCACACTATCGACTCCTCCCAATCGGGGTTGACCCAGGCAGCGGAAATCCTCTCGAAGTTCAAGGGGCTGGATGCCATCCACATCGTGAGCCATGGCTCTCCCGGGAGGATTGTACTGGGCAGCTCCCCGATCGATGCCACCGTTGTGGATGCCAATCAGGAGATCTTTACCACCATCGGCTCTTCCCTGAACGAGAGCGGTGATATCCTGCTCTACGGGTGTGATGTGGGCAAGGGGGCGGACGGCGCGACTCTGGTGGATCGTCTGGCCCAGGCGACCGGGGCTGAGGTCGCGGCTTCGACCGACGCCACTGGCGGCGCCGCTTCCGGCGGCAACTGGGTGCTGGAACAAACCAGCGGTTCGATCGACGTAGCCTCCCTCGACCCTGGTTCCCTCTATGGTGGCCTGTTGGTCAACCGACCCCCGGAGGTCGTCAGAAAGGTTGGCTATTATTTCATGGACTGGGGAGGGGGGGCGTCGTGGCAGGCAAATTCCATCAACTCCTCCGGGATGTCCCCGGTCTTTATTTCTGACCCAAACAGTGCTGCACTTCAATCTGTTGACGTTCTTCATGTCGATCGTGCGTACGGCGACACGTTCGAGTATCTATCCAGACTCGGCGACATTGGCATTCGTGTTAGAGATGGTGGAATGAGTCTTATAGTCCATGACAGGAGCTTGAATCCAAATTTGTTTCTACCGGGCGGGCTCTCACTTACAACAGTTTATTCGTTCGGATCTGATATCACGGTGCTGTTGAATGACTCTCCGACGTACCGGCTGACCAATGGTCCCGCCGGTGTCGTGAGCAACACAAGTATGGATAATGGTGGATGGTCCTATCACGGCTACATAACCTCCGGTCTTCCAGCCGGTGCAGTCCCCGTCCTGGGTACGGGTGTGTCAGGCCAGATCGTAAGCTTTTATTACAAATACGGAAGCGGCTATGTCTATTATTCAACAGTACCTTTGGACTATTACGAGTCCAGCTATCCGGGATATCCATATGGGTTGAACAAGAGCATTGGCAACACCTACATAGCCAACGTTATCGAACTCATGGCTGAAAAGGTGACAGTGCCGGTCTGGGTAAACGCCTTGGAGGATTCGGCTTTTTCATACCAGGTCAAACCCTTTGTCGATTTGGATGTCGGCAGCAGCTTGACCATCACTGCGGCCCAGTCGAATGGGTCGGCACTGCCGGCGTGGCTCTCTTTCGACCCGACCACCCGCACCTTTTCCGGCACCCCGCGCAATGGGGACGTGGGCGCCCGCACATTCCGGGTGACCGCCAACGATGGACAAGGTGGGTCTGTCTACGCCGATTACATGGTTGTGGTGCAGAACACCAACGATGCCCCGACGGGCTCAGTGGCCGTATCCGGGACCGCGTCCGAGGACAGCACGTTGTCCGTGAGCAATTCCCTTGGCGACGTCGACGGCATGGGCGTTGTCAGTTATAAGTGGCAATCTTCGGCGAACGGCACTTCCGGCTGGACAGACATCCCCGGGGCCACTCTCAGCTCCTTGACCCTTGATCAGCAATCGTTGGTCGGCAAGTACATCCGCGCGGTGGCAAGCTACACCGACAGTTTCGGAGCGCCCGAGAGCGTGGCCAGCGCGGCGACCGCCAAGGTGGTCAATGTCAACGATGCCCCGACGGGAACAGTGACCGTGTCTGGAACCGCATCCGAGGACAGCACGTTGACCGTGAGCAATTCCCTTGGCGACGTCGACGGCATGGGCGTTGTCAGCTACAAGTGGCAATCTTCGGAGAACGGTTCTTCCGGCTGGACGGACATCACCGGGGCGGACGGCTACAGTTTTTTGAACCTCGATAATCAGACGTTGGTCGGCAAGTACATCCGCGCGGTAGCAAACTACACCGACGGTTTCGGAACGTTTGAGAGCGTGGCCAGCGCGGCGACCACCAAAGTGGCCAACGTCAACGATGCCCCAACTGGCACAGTGACCGTGTCCGGGACCGTATCCGAGGATTGCGTCCTGACCGCGAGCAACTCCCTTGGTGACGCCGACGGCATGGGCACGGTCAGCTACAAGTGGCAATCTTCGGCGAATGGTTCTTCCGGCTGGACGGATATTTCCGGGGCCATTAACAGCACCTTGAGGCTTGATCAGCAGGCCCTGCTCGGCAAGTCCGTCCGCGCGGTGGCAAGCTACACCGACGGCCTCGAAACGCTCGAGAGCGTGGCCAGCGCGGCGACGGCAGCGGTGGGCAGCATCAATGACGCCCCGACAGTGACCGGGTCCGTCGTCAACATCCGCAGCCGGCCCCTCGCCGGCGCCACATTCTCCGTGACAGCCGATGGGCGCTACGTGGCGTTCTCCGGCGTGGCCGGCGATCTCGTGCCCGGGGATACGAACGGGGTGTCTGACGTTTTCCTGAGGGACACCCTGACCGGCGCGATCACGCTCGTCTCCCGTTCCGCCTCCGGAACGCTGGGCAACGCTCATTCATATAGCCCCGTCTTGTCGTCCGACGGGCGCTATGTGGCGTTCACAAGCGACGCGAGCAATTTCGCGCCCGGGGATACGAACGGGGTGTCCGACATTTTCCTGAAGGACACCCTGACCGGCTCGATCACGCTTGTCTCCGGTTCCGCCTCCGGCGCCGTGGGCAATTATCAGTCGATCAGACCCCTTATATCAGTCGACGGGCGGTACGTGTCCTTCGCGAGTTCCGCGAGCAATCTCGTCTCCGGGGATACGAACGGGGTCTCTGACGTTTTCCTGAAGGACACCGTAACCGGATCAGTCGTGCTTGTCAGCAGTTCTGCCTCCGGCATTGTGGGCGATGCTCAATCGGGCGTCGCTAATGGTCAGCTGATAAGACACGCCTTGTCGGCCGACGGGCGCTACGCGGCGTTCTTGAGCCGTGCCAGCAACCTTGTACCCGGGGACACGAACGGGACCGCTGACATCTTCCTGAAGGACACCCAGACCGGCGCGATCACGCTTGTCAGCAGTACCGCCTCCGGCACCGCAGGCAATTCCTCTTCCGACGTGCCCGTCTTATCGCCCAGTGGGCGATATGTGGCGTTCTTGAGCGGCGCCACCAATTTCGTTTCCGGGGATACGAACGAGACCCATGACATCTTCCTGAAGGACACCCAGACCGGCTCGCTCACGCTTGTCTCTGGCACCGCCTCCGGCACCGTGGGCAATGGCCACTCGTATAATAGCCCCGTTGTATTGGACGGTGGGCGCTATGCGGTGACCTGGGGCTACTCGAGTAACCTCGTGCCCGGGGATACGAACGGGGTTTCGGACGTTTTTCTGAAGGACACCGTGACCGGCTCGGTCACGCTTGTCTCCAGTTCCGCCTCCGGCACCGTGGGCAATACTTATTCGTATAACCCCGTCTTATCGACCGACGGGCGCTATGTGGCGTTTGTGAGCTGGTCCAATAATTTCGTGCCCGGGGTGGGTGCATATGGGACCGATGGCGTTTTCCTGAAGGATACCCTGACCGGATCGGTTACGATCGTTTCGTCTTCCGCTCCTACGGGAGATGTGAGTACCATCCAGCTTTCATCGGACGCTCGTATTGTGGCATTCAGCGCCGGCAAAGATGTTGACGGGTGGATTTCTATTGTTGACACCCGTCCTCAATTGGCAAGTTCGCAGATCACGGAAGGTAACACTTACTCCTATACCCTTCCGGCCAATACTTTCTCCGATGAAGACGCTGGCGACTCGCTGTCCTACTCGGCCTCCGGCCTTCCGGGGTGGCTGACCTTCAACGCCATCACCCGCACCTTCTCCGGCACCCCGGGCAACGGAGACGTAGGGGCAGCAGACGTTGTTGTCACTGCCACCGACCTCGCTGGCGCCTCGGCCTCCCTCTCCCTCACCCTGACGGTGCAGAACACCAACGATGCACCGGTGGCTGCCGGTGTTACCGACCAGAACGCCTCCGAGGATGCCGCTTTCTCTTTCCAGGTCCCGACGTTCACCGACCCGGACGTGGGGGATACCCTGACCTATTCCGCCACCTGTGCGGATGGCTCCTCACTGCCGGGGTGGCTCTCCTTCAACACCGCCACCCGCACCTTTTCCGGCACCCCGACCAATGGCGACGTGGGCACATTGTCCGTCAAGGTGACGGCGATGGACACCTCCAACGCCACCGCTTCCTCCACCTTCACCCTGACGGTGCAGAACACCAACGATGCCCCGACGGTTGCCAGTATCACCGACCAGAACGCCTCCGAGGATACCGCTTTCTCCCTCCAGGTCCCGGCCTTCACCGATCCGGACGTATGGGATACTCTGACCTATTCCGCCACCCGAGCGGATGGTTCCTCGCTGCCAGGGTGGCTCTCCTTCAACGCTGCCACCCGCACCTTTTCCGGCACCCCGGCCAGTAGCGACGTGGGCACGCTTTCCCTGAAGGTGACGGCCACCGATACAAGCAATGCCACGGCCTCGAGCCTCTTCTCCCTGATCGTGGACAGCGCCGATCGCGCTCCGGAGTTCGCCAAGAGCATTGCCGGCCAAAGCGCCACGGTGGGGAGCCCGTTCTCGTTCCAGGTTCCAGCGGATACCGTCGTCGGCGGGGCGGGTAACGCGCTGACCTACACGGCGACCCGTGCGGACGGCTCACCCCTGCCGGCGTGGCTCTCGTTCGATCCCGCCACCCGTACCTTCTCCGGAACGCCGACCTACAGCAGCGATGCGGGGCAGCTCTCCGTGCAACTGACCGCAACCGACAGCAATGGATCGAGCGTCTCCGGCAATATGGTTCTCACGGTCGTCAATCCCGGAGTCCTGGTCCCCATCCAGGACCTCTCCGTTGCCTTTAGCGAGGCCATTTCCCTCAAGGTTTCTAACATCTTCCAGAGGCCTGCCAGCGGTGTCACGAGGACCTACACCGCCACCCTGGCGGATGGAACCGCCCTCCCCTGGCTGACCTTCAATGCCGCGACTCAGACCTTCTCCGGCAAACCCGGAGTCGGAAATCTGGGGGATCTCGATATTCGCATCACCGCCCTGGACAACGGCGTCGCCGCATCTTCGGCCCTCTTCCAGCTTTCGGCCACCAACAGCGCCCCGATACTCGCCAAACCTGTCGCCGATCAAACCGCGTCCTACCTGGGGTCGGTCAATTTCAGGATACCTGCGGATGTTTTCGTCGATGTCGATGCGGGAGACAAACTGACCTACTCCTTCGCCATGGCGGATGGTTCCGCCGCCCCGGCGTGGCTGAGTCTCAACGCCACGACCGGAACTTTCTATAGTGTCACCGCAGCAGGGGTCACGGGTGATTTCGGCATCGTCGTCACGGCCACCGACAGCGCCGGCCTCTCGGTTTCCGATACCTTCACCCTGTCGCTCATCAACAGCGCCCCCGTGGTCGCCGTCCCGATCGGCGACCGGACCTTTTCCCACGCCGAGAAGATCTCCTTCAAGCTCCCCGACGGCATGTTTACCGATGCCGACGTCACCGGCAAGGCGGGGACCTACGTCGTCACGGCAAACGGCACCCTCGCCCCCTCGGCCAAGGGTGATCTGCTGACCTACACCGTGGCCATGGCGGACGGTTCGCCCATCCCTGCGTGGCTGACCTTCAACGCCACCACCCGCACCTTCTCCGGCAAAC
Organism: Magnetococcales bacterium; assembly: GCA_015229005.1. Classification (GTDB taxonomy): domain Bacteria; phylum Pseudomonadota; class Magnetococcia; order Magnetococcales; family JADGCL01; genus JADGCL01. The sequence goes on along the minus strand of JADGCL010000021.1, from coordinate 14,728 downwards.
CGCTCGGGGTTTCCGGAGATTTTGAGATCGTGGTCACGGCCACCGACAAGTTGGGGGCCTCGGCCTCCGACACCTTCAGGCTGTCGGTGACCAGCAACGGTCCGGTTCTGGCCAGGGCCATCGAAGATCGGACGATTTCCCACGCCGGATCATTGAAATTCCAGATTCCCGCCAACACCTTTACCGACGCGGACAAGGGCGACGCGCTGACCTACACCTTCGGGATGGAAGACGGCTCTGCGACGCCTTCCTGGCTGAAGTTCAACGCCTCCACCCGCACTTTTACCGGCAAGCCGGTGGGTGCCGTGGGTGACTACCGTATCGTCGTCACAGCCACGGACAAGTCGATGACCTCGGTTTCCGGCGCCTTCACTCTGTCGGTGACGAACAACGGCCCTGCCCTGAACGCCGGCGTTCCCCTGGTCGATGCCACCGCCACCATGGGCAGCAAGTTCACTCATACCTTCACCCGCGATACCTTTGTCGACCAGGACGCGGATGATGTCCTGAGTTATTCCGCCTTCCTGGAGAACGGCTCCTCCCTGCCCTCATGGTTGAAATTCAATGGCACTACCCGCACCTTCACCGGCACTCCCCCGACGACCACTGTAGCCGGCGATCTCCTCGTGCGCGTAACGGCCAAGGACAAGGCGGGCGTTTCGGTATCTTCGACGTTCAAGATTGCCGTTGCTCCCAGGAAGGTGGCCTCATTGAGCGGTACAGTCGGTCAACTGGCCGGTGCGTAACGGCCCGTCGGCGAACGAACAGGGCACTCCACGGATGGTCAGCCGGATCCTCTGCTGCGGGGTCCGTCGCGAACGGCGACGGACTCCGTTGGAAGGTACTTCCCCGAGAGACGTCACCCGGACTGCGCCGGGGTCGCCATGGCTCGGCAGCGGGTTGTCTCATCTCCTCCCGACTCTCACCCTCAAGTCGCTTCTTGCAGCGGGAGTGGTTTGGCTCTCCGGCTGCGCTCCCCTGAGTCAGCCCCTGACATCCCAGGAACTGCAGGAACGGATCAATGCCGACAACACTGCCCTCTACCAGGGGCAGGAGCCGATTCGCCATCCCGTCACCTTCGCGGAAGCCCTGGCCCGGACGATTCGCTACAACGTCAACCAGCGTCTGAAAGTGCTGGAGTTGGCGGTGGCGCGGGGAGAGTCCGACCTGACCCGGTGGGAGCTGCTGCCCCGGGTGGTGGCGGATGCCGGTTATACCTTCCGCGACAACGAAGCGGGTTCCCGGTCGCGCTCCCTGTTGAGCGGGGTACAGTCGCTGGAATATTCCACTTCCCAGGAGAGGCAGACCGTTGCCATCGATCTCAGCATGGCATGGAATATCCTCGATTTCGGGGTGACCTATCTCAAAATGCGGCAGCAGCAGAACAAGGCCCTGGCCGCCCACGAGAGCAGACGGAAAATCGTCAGCAACCTGGTTCAGGATGTCCGCTACGCCTATTGGAAGGCGCTGAGCGCCCAGCGCTTCGTTCCCAAACTGGACGAGGCCTACGGGCGCATTCGTACCGCCCTCGATACCTCCCGCAAATCGGGCACCACTCTGCTGCAGAATCCTGCTCAGACTCTGGAATACCAGATGGCCCTGCTGGAGATCCTGAAACAGATCTCCAGCCTCAAACGCGAACTGCTCTCCGCCCGGTTGGAGCTGGCCTCCCTCATGAGCCTTCCCCCCGGGACCGATTATGAGCTGGCCCCGCTGGATGAATCGGGATGTGGGGAGTGTCTGGTCCTCCCGGAAGAGTTCACGAACGCGGAACGGTTGCGCGGGATCGCGCTCCTGCAACGCCCCGAGATCCGGGAGGGGGATTATCAGGATCGGGTCAATGCCGACGAAACCACCAAGGCCCGGTTGCGCATGTTGCCGGGGATCGAGGTCGGTCTTGGGGCCCACACCACCGATAATCCCTACATGTTCAACCGGCAGTGGATCGATGGCAGCCTCAAACTGGCCTGGAACCTGATCAATATGGTCAGCGGACCGGAGGCCATCCGGTTGTCGGAAAGTCGCAAAGAACTTGGCCAGATGCAGCGTCAGGCCCTTGCCGTGGCCGTGGTGACCCAGGTGGATGTCGCCCTGCTGAGTTACCAACAGGCGATGGAGGATCTCCGCCTTTCCCAGGAGACCCTCTCCGTGGCCTTTTCGCTGGGAGAGTTGGCGCGTCAGTCGCGGTCGGCCAACGCCGAACACCTGCTCGAGGTGATTCGCAAGGAGAGCCGGGAGCTGTTGGCCGAAATGCAGCGTGAAGTCGCCCGTGCCACGGTGCAGAATGCCATCGGCAGATTGATGGCCTCGGTCGGCTTCGATCTCTTGCCCGATACAGGGGAACTTCCGGATCTCGAGGCTCTTCGGGAGTCGATCGGGCGCTCCCTGGAAAAGTGGCAACGTGGCGAGGTCTTCACCGCGTTGGGGGGCTCATCCATTGGGAAGAATACGGGCGTCACCAGCGCGATGCAGGATCCTCCCGCTCCCCAGTCCACCCCCCCGGTCAAGGACGCGGCGCCGGCGGATCACCCCCGGTCCGGGAGTATAGCCAGCGCCGGGGAAAGCATTTCCCCTCCGGCTTCCCCCGACAAGGTTCGGCGTGAAAGTGTGCGCAAACCCGGTGACCACGCCGGGAGTTCTGAAAACAGAGGACCGAAGAATCCTCCCCAGGCGGTTGCCGTGGGTCGGACCAAACTGAGACTGGGGCCCGGATTCCAGTTTCTCCCCAAGGCAATCCTCGACGACGGAACACGCATGACCATCCTCGAAACGCAGAAGGATTGGTTCAGGGTTCGTCTGCTCGTCCCTGTCCCGGGAACCGGCGCAAGCGAGGGGTGGGTCTTCCGTTCCAAGGTCTCCACGGGTGGCTAGCCCTTCCTTCCGTCCCGTTCGAGACCGGGCAATTCGATTGCGGTCGGATCGAAGCAGGTGTAGCATGCCGCAGGGCTGCGTGGGCCATCGTCGCTGGCCAAGCGTCGTTTCCGCGAGGGTGGCGCGGGGCGCGGGTCTCCCATATCAAGGTTTCGGATTCCCGGGATGAACAACAGATGAAACCGACCTTCCATGCCGGAAAAGGGGGATTCACCCTCATCCACTTGGCCGTCCTCATGGTCGCTTTCGGGGCCTTTCTGGCTGCCTCCTTGCCATTTTTCAACATGGGCATCAGGCTGCGGGCATTGGAAACTTCCGAGGATGTGATGGTCCAGGCGAGGGATGCGATCGAGGCCTTTGCCATTGCCAACAATCGCCTGCCCTGTCCGGATGGGGGCGCCGTCGGCGACTCCGTGGACGGGGAAGAGGACTCCGTCGCCAGCAATTGCACCGGGGCCTTCGGGTGGCTCCCCTTCAGGACCCTGGGCCTGTCGAGCGGCGCCGACTCCTATGGCGGTCTCATTCGTTACGGCGTCAACCCCAGTCTGGCCTCCCCGTCGATAGCCTCTGTTGCGGCTTTTCGCCAGCTCTTGATCACGGCAGGCACTGCCGCCTTCGATGCAACCCTTGTCCACACCACGGCCGAGGGTGAGGCCTGCACCGCCGGAACCAATGTTCCGTTCGCCATCGTCAGTTACGGCCCGGACGGGGGCGTCGCCAACGACAACAATGCCGCCCCTCCCTGCTTCGAAAGTCCCGACCGCGCCCGGTCGTCCACTTACGACGACACCGTCATGGACAGCAGCTTCTTCCGGCTGGACTCGCTGGGAACGGATATCACGACCGATGATACGGTTCTGCCTGCCTTCACGGCCGCACGTCGGGAGCTCGGGGCCGATATGGAGGTCTTCTACCCATTCACGACGGATACGGCCGATTGGAGCGGCAATACCCGGGACCTGACAACTCCTGCCGTGGCTGGACCGAGTCAGCCGACCCCGGTCGCGGATCGCCATTCGACGGCGGCTTCTCCCAATACCAGCGCACGCCGACTCGTGCAGTCCGCGTCCGCGACGCAATATCTTCAGGTTAACAACGACAGTGGGTCCGTCAACGCGATGGGGTTCAACCTGAGCGGGACGGATTTTACCATCATGGCCTGGGTGAACCAGACCGCAAACGTACTCACGACCGACCAGGATTACTCCTGCGTCCTGTGCAATATGGATTCGACAGGGGGGTATATTTTCGGGATCACCAGCGGTGCGACCACCGCCACAGGCGGCAGTGTCTACTTCCGTGGAGGACCGGCCGCTACAGCCCGTTCCTCGACAGGGACGGTCCCTCTCGGTTCCTGGAACCACCTGGCCGTGACCTTCGATACCAGCGACGGAGAGATACACTTTTACATCAATGGCGTGCGCTCCGATCCGGCGACGGTTTCCTCCACAGTTACCAACCCCGATACCACAACCCCGGGGTGGACCGGTGTAGGCGGAAACAGCATGGTCGCGGTAGGGGCCCCCGTGGTGACATCTTTCGGAGGAGGTTACGTCGCGGGATCGATAATTGCCGATTCGGTTCCGACGACCGTACCATGGACAATAACCGTAGTGGATGCACTAGGGACCTTCAGCGTAACAAGCTCCGTGGGAACCCTCACTGCCGGTTCGGTGGGGACCGACTACGTCTCCCCTTATTTCATTGTGCCATCTACGGCATGGACAGGTACATGGGCCATAGGCGATACGCTGGTGTTCAACGGCCCCTCGCGTCCAACGCGGTTCGATGGCGACCTGGACGATGTTCGGATCTATAAAAGACGCTTTTCCGATCAGGAAATTCTTTCCCAGTATAATCGAGAGAAACCCTGACAGCCTGTTGAGAAATTCCATCCATGGATTTTTCGTAACCGTTCAGGGGAAACATGGGTAGGGGTGTCACCCGGTCATTTCGGGGGCCTTGCCCCAGAACCCCGCTGAGAGCGCAGGTGGAACCTCCCCCTCGGGCTCCCCCAACCGCTCTCGGTATCATCTCTAGATGGGTTACCACATATGATTGGCGTCGGGCGCAAACGGGTGGTCTTGGCAGCGGCATGGAGTGTTCTGGTATGGTCGGGAGAGGTTGCCGCCCAACCAGGAGGAGCTCCCTCCGTGCCCCGAACGTCGCCATTGCTGCCGGAGGAATCCAGCTCTTCCGCAGCCAATACCGGTGACCCTTCGCTGCCTGCACCAAATTCTTCCCGACAGGATGTCGGTGCTCGGGCAATCCTGGTTCCACGGATGGAATCATCACTCTCTACACAGCTGGGGGCCCTGGTTCGGGAAATTACCGTAAGAGCAGGCGAGGCCTTCGACAAGAATGATGTTCTGATCCGCTTTGACTGTCGGGTCCAGGAAGCGGCTTTGAAGAAGGTCCAGGCGGAGTTGAAGGGCTCCCGCAAGAACCTGGAGGTCAAGCGCCAACTGGTCGGCATGAACGCCCTCAGCACCCTGGAGATGGAGTTGGCCGATGCCGAGGTCTCCAAAATGGAAGCCGAAGTCGCCAGTGCCAGTGCCGTAGCGTCGTTCTGCGAGCTGAGGGCCCCATTCGCTGGCAAAGTGGTGGAGTGGAAGATTCGTCCCCACGAGAGCAGCACCCCAGGGCAGAGCCTCCTCGATGTGGTTGCCAGCGGTGAGTTGGAGGTGGAGTTGATGGTCTCCTCGCGCTGGCTCAATTGGCTGAAACCAGGGATCTCCTTCTCGATGAATATCGCGGAGATGTCGCGGGATTACCCGGCGGTGGTCACGAAACTGGGGGCCAAGGTGGATGCCGTCAGCCAGACGGTCAAGGTATACGGACGGTTGGTTGGCCACCACCCGGACCTGATGCCGGGCATGAGTGGAGAAGCCAGTTTTGCCGACAGGCCGCAATGAGTGAAGGCCATCCCATTCCCCGAATTTCCAACGATACCGAAGGTGATCCCCGACCGGCCCGGCTGGCGGCCCTCCTCGACCTGGAACAGGAGGCCCGTCATGCCGCCGATCTGGCGGCGTTCGGGTTCGTTGTGGTCAATCGGACCATTCGTCTGTTCCCCTATCGAATAGCCGTATTTTGGCGGGTGACCCCTACCGGCAAAAGGATCGAGGCAATCTCCGGAGTCCCCTCCCCGGAGTCGGACGCCCCCTTCGGCCAATGGCTCGACAGGGTGTTCCGCCATCTGGCGCCGTTGGAGACGAGAGAGCCCCGGCGGCTCCACCCGGAGGATCTGCCCGAAGCGCTGGCGAACGAGTGGCAGGAATGGGTTCCCCCTTTTTCCGTGGAAATTCCACTGATAGCCCCCTCCACCGGCAACCGCGTGCTGGGAGGGGTCTGGTTTGCGCACGAAGAAGGGTGGAGCGATGAGGAGATCGCCCTGGGCAAACGGCTTGCCGACGGTTATGCCGAGACCCTGTCGCGTTTTTTGCCCACTTCCAGAAATCTGGTGAGCCGTTTCCGTTCCCGACGCATAGAGATTGCGGTACTGCTGTTGCTGGTTCTGGTGTCCCTGTTGCCGGTTCGACTTTCGGTTCTGGCGCCGGCAGAAATCGCCGCCATCGATCCGGTAGCCGTGACCGTCCCTCGGGATGGGGTCATCGCCGCAGTTGCGGTACTGCCGGATCGCCCTGTTGATAAAGGGGATCTTCTGTTTTCCCTGGATGAAACCGATGTTCGCGGGAAGCGGGAGATCGCCCGGCAGGCCTTTCATGTGGCAGAGGCAGAGTACCAGAATGCCAGGGTCTCTGCTTTCCAGGAGCAGGAGAGCAAGACGGAACTGGGGGTTCTGCAAGCCAAGCTGGAAAAAGCCAGGCTGGAGTTCGAGTACGCCACGAGTCTGCTGGAGCGAAGCAGGGTCTTTGCGCCAAAGGAAGGTGTATTGGTCTATCGGGATGTCAATGACTGGCTCGGAAAACCGGTGAAACTCGGCGAGCGCGTAGCCTTCCTGGATGACCCCGACCAGGTGGAGGTTCATGTCCGGCTGCCGGTTGCCGATGCCATCGTCTTGGAGCCGGGGTCCGACATCCGCATGTTCCTGAACATCTCCCCACTCAATCCATTGAAGGGCAAGCTGCGTCAAGTATCATACGAGGCCGTGGTCTCACCCAATAACATCCTGACCTACCTCCTGAAAGCTTCTCTGGAGAAGGGCGCCGACTCTCCCCCCCCCCGGATCGGACTCATGGGTACGGCCAAGCTGTATGGTCGAGAAGTGACTCTTTTCTATTATGTGATGCGCAAACCCCTGGCGGCCATGCGCCAATTGCTGGGAATCTGAATGAATGACGCAACACCCCCGCAGTCGTTGCCCCGACTGCGGCAGGAATTGATCCTGTCGAAGGGCCCCGTCGATCATTTTGGATGGCCCACCTACACGTTGCACGATCCCGTGAGGCATCGCTTCTTTCGCCTCGGCTGGCGGGAATTCGAGATGTTGTCTCGCTGGGAAGTCGGCACCGATCAAGCGCTTATCGAACGGATCCATCTGGAAACGACAATCGTGATTTCCACCGAGACCGTAAAAGAGCTTGTTGCTTTCTTTCGGATGAACAACTTGATTTTGCCTGAGACCGATGCGGATTTATCCTTGCTCCACACAATGGCCTCCAGACGTCGCCTGAAATGGATGACTTGGTTCTTGCACCACTATTTGTTCGTTCGCATTCCCCTTGTCCGACCAGATCGTTTTCTTTCGCGGGCATTACCATTTGTCGATTTTTTTTATAAAAAGTTTTTTTTATTCCTGACAATTTTTATTGCACTGGCAGGAATATATCTCGTCTCAAGGCAGATTGAGATGTTTCGAGAGACATTCATCTACTTGTTCAATTTTCATGGCATGTTACTTTACGGGGTGACTTTGAGTGGAGTAAAGATCGCTCACGAACTAGGGCACGCCTTCACTCTACGTCGTTACGGCCAAAGTGTTCCGACCATGGGGGTAGCTCTCCTGGTCATGTGGCCTGTTCTCTATACGGAAGCCAGTGCGGCTTGGCTGCTGTCATCCAGGCGACAACGCATGGCCGTAGGTGGGGGCGGTGTGGCGGCCGAGTTGATTATCGCTGCTTTTGCGCTGCTGGCCTGGGGAGTACTGCCCGAAGGACCTGCCCGCACGACAGCCTTTCTCCTTGCTACAGCTTCCCTTGCAGGGACACTGATCATCAACATCAATCCTTTTATGCGATTCGACGGTTATTATCTTCTATCGGATTGGTTGGGGATGGATAACCTCCAGGATCGTGCCTTCGCCCTGGCACGTTGGCGAATGAGAAATCATCTGCTGGGTCTGGATTCTCCGAAACCGGAACAGCTTCCTCGTGGATTGGAATCCGGCCTAATCTTGTATGCTTACGCTACCTGGGTCTACCGGTTTGTATTGTTTCTCGGTATCGCCTTGGTGGTGTATCATTTCTTTTTCAAACTTCTTGGCATCCTGTTGTTCGGAGTGGAAATCGGATGGTTTATCGTGCGCCCAATCTGGAATGAACTCAAAGTGTGGTTGAGCAGCCGTGCCTCCTGGAGCGGTCAAAGCAAAAGGACAGCGGTTCTTCTTGCTTGCCTGCTCGTTATGCTGATGGTATTCCCCTGGAGGCAGAGCGTGACAGCCCCTGCCACCCTACGGGCGACGGAAAAATTCAGGGTATTCCCCCCGTATCCATCGCGGTTGGTCGAATCCCTGGTTCGGGAGGGGGAGTTCGTCAAAGCCGATCAGACACTATTCATTTTTGATTCTGCTGATCTTAACTATAGACTTGAGCAGGCCAAGCTTTCGATCAAAATAATCACCTGGCAACTGGGACAGCAGACGACATCACGGATGATATTGAGATCTAAAGGAGTCTTGGAAAGCGAGTTGAAGATGGCGCAGAGCGAATATGCGACCGCTGATGAGTTGATTCAGAAAAAGATGGTAACTTCTCCCATGGATGGGAGAATCGTCGATCTTTCGTATCAGTTGACCAAAGGCCGGTGGATTGATCAGGGCGAGCCACTGGCCACGATTATCTCGCCGCGTTCACGTGTTGTCGAGGCCTATGTCGGGGAAACGGACGCCGAGTTGATCCATAACATGTCTTCCTCCAGCTTCATTCCCGAAGATCCTGATCTGCCGGTGTCGACCGTTTCTCTTTTATCGCTCGCACGCTCCGGTAGTGCAACTCTCAGAGAGCCTTACCTGGCGTCAATTTATGGGGGAGACATCGCGGTACACCAGGATGCCCGGACTGAAGAGATGATTCCCCACGTTGCGGTCTTTCGCACCACCTTTGCGTTGATCTCCTCATCCAACCAATACCCCGGGATGGTTCTGAGGGGACAGATACGGATCAAGGCACAACCCGTCCCGCTTATTGTTTCATTATTGCGTTCTTCGGTATCCGTTATCCTGAGAGAGATTGGTTTCTAGGGTGTTCTCTGATAACAATAATTGAACGTTTTAGTTCAAGGTTCCTGGTGCCTTCAAGTCAGGACTTCCAAAGAGTGTTATACATGCAGCAGAAGAACTGCTTCACCCCTCTGTCTTGACCTTTGGCGTCATGTCCTGGCCAAGATTCCAGGGCATGGAAGTTATCGTGGCCGTCGTCGAGACTCCGGGACGAGGGAATGCGTTGAAAACAACGCTGAGAAAGGCCAAGACCGCCCGTCGACAAATGGACTGCTATCGCTCACGCAGGGCCTGGTCGGACATGCGGCGAAAGGGCTCCAACAAATACTCCAGGATGCTCCTCTGCCCTGTGCGGATACTGCACATGATTTTCATGCCTGGAAAGAGGGCGATGGCACTTGTGCCATCGGTAAAGTGATCCTTCTCAGCCTCGATCAAGACACGATAATAGGCGGCGCCCTTGGCATCGACCATCGAATCAGGACTCACCCGGGTCACCTGACCGGTCAGCTTGTCGACCCGGGAGGCGTACCCCGACTCCAGCTGAAGCAACGCCACCTGACCGGCCCGCACAAAACCGATCTCCCCCGGGGGGAGTCGTGCCTCGATGACGAGCCGTTCCCCGGTGGGGACAATTTCCATCACCGTCTCCCCTGCCCGAACCACCTCCCCGCGGGCAAAGAGGTCGAGGGACTTGACCACTCCATTGACCGGCGAACGCATAACCGTCCGCGCCAGAGAGGCCGAAAGCTTCTTCAACCGCTCCCGCAACTCCCCCTGGGCCCGCAGAGTCTCCCCCAACTCCTTCCTCGCCTCCTCACGAAAGAGGGCCCGGATTCCTTCCAGACGAGCCTGTTCCTCCTTCAACATCGACTCCAGCCGCAGGAGGTGCGACTTCAGCTCTCCGATCTCACCGCGGGTACGCGCCCGCTCCTTCAACCGCTCAGTATGGCTCAAGCGATTGGAGAGGGATTGCTCCAATAGTTTACCGCTGATCGCCACCTGTTCATCGACCTGGACCAACACCTCACTCTGATAGGCGATCCGCGCTTTCACCTCGTCCATCTCGAAGCGCCGCTGGGCAACAAGACTCTCCTGAACGGCGATCTGGCTTTCCAATCGGCTCCTGCGGACCTTGAACGTCTCCACCTCTTCCCTGACATGAATCGCTGCCTTCTTGACCAAAATCGGGGCAAATATCAGGTCCGTTCCTCCCTCCGCCTCCACCCGCAACCGCGCCGCTTTGCACGCAAGGCCCAGGATATGCGTCCCCAACTCTTTCACCTCCGACAGATCCTTGACCTTATCGAGCAGTATCAAAGGCTGCTCCGCCTTGACCCGGTCCCCCTCCTTGACCAGGATCTCCTTGACGATTCCCCCTTCCAGATGCTGCAATCGCTTGACCCGACCGGCGGGCATTACCTCTCCCGAAGCACCGCTGATCACATCCAATTGCCCCAGGGCCGCCCATCCGATAAATGCCGCAACCAACGCAAGCAACATGAAAAAAAAGAGATGGTCCGATACCGCCCCTGCCCTTGCGTTCTTTTTCCGGGCCGGTAAAGGGGCGGGTAGAGCCTCTGTGACAGGGGGAATCATCTCACCGACCACCCGTCACTACGGCTGTCGATACCGATTCCGCTGTCATCCCTGCCCCTGTTGCCACTCCTGACGAAGACCGGCTTTCCGGGGCAAATCCTGGTGAAAGTTCCACCCGAAGAGAGGCGCCACGGAGCAGGACCGGGTCGGCGGTGGTGATCAACAGAGTCTTGCCGGCTTCGCTCAGGGCCTTGAGAAGCCGATAAGCGTCTTTTCTCTCCGCCACCTCCAATCCCTCGGTCGGGTCGTCGAGCAGGGCCAGACGTCCATCAGTCAGCAAAGCCCGCACCCAGGCCAATCGCCGACGAATCCCCAGTGGCAGCTCCTCACCTCCTCCCGTCAGCGGGGTATCAAGCCCCTGTGGCAGAGTGTCGAGCCAGGGACCGATTCCGGCGACGGCGATGATCCTTTCCAATCGGTCCCCAGGAAACTCGGGGTTGGCCAACAGAAGATTCTCCCGGACGGAAAGATCAAGGAATGCAGGCTCGCGAGGAACGAAGGCAATCTGACGGCGCCACCAGGTCAGATCGACATGGGACATATCCACCCCATCGATGAGTATCCGTCCGCCAACCGGCACCTCCAACCCCAAGAGCAGACGAACCAACAGGGACTTGGCCTTGCGCTCTCCAGTCAGTGCGATCACCGATCCGGGAGAAGCACGAAAGGCAAGCTCATCCCGACCGCCGGAGATCAGCAACGGGTGGACCACCCTCTCCAGAAGCAGTGAGCCGCTGAAATTTTTCAGCTTTACCCCTCCTGAAGGCTCGCACTCCAGTCTGGTCATCTCGCGAATCCGTGACAGGGCACCCTCGGCCTTTGCCATCGTCTCCCCCAACTGGGCAAGACGAAGAGAAGGAGCCAAGGCCCGTGCCGCAAGAATATTGGCGCCGATCAAGGTCCCAATATCCAATACACCTTTCACCACCAACACCGACCCGAGACCAATGATGGCTACAGTAAGGACCCCCTGGGCGGTGGCTGAACTCCCCTGAACCATCCCCTGCCGAACCGCCAACCGGCCTTTGCTTTGGACCAACGCCTCCAGGGTACGGCGCCAGCGACCTCCATGGGATGCCCCCACGAGATAGGTCCGGATCAGTTCCCCACGACGCTCGGCCTCCTGGAAGAGCTGATCGACCATGGCCCCGATCCTGGCCACCTCTGCAACCGGTTTTTTCAGGGAACGCCCCTCCCAAAGAGTGAAGGCAATGACCAGAACAACGACCAAGAGGCTGATCAGGCCCAGCAGTGGACTCAAGAGAAACAAGGTCAGGAGAAACACCAAAGAAAACGGAACTTCCAGCAAAGCGATCAGATTGGCCGGGGAATAGGCCGACTGCACCAACCCCAACCCTCCCACCAGCTCTCGCCGCTTTGCCTGAGAAATTGAGGAAAGGAGTTCCAACCTCGCCGTGGTCAATATTCCCAACAACCCTTCTGCCAGTTCCATATCGCGTTTCTGCCCCAGTCGCGCCGTCAAACGGAGGCGGACATGTCGAAACCCGTACTCCAGGGCAATGGCGATAACGACCCCTATGGTCAAGGTGTGCAGGGTCGCATCGACCCCGTAGGAGACGTAGCGATTGAGTACTTGCATCACAAAAAGCGGCACGGTCAGGGAGAGAACAGCCACGATCAACGAACAGAGAAGAACTTCAGCCAACACCACAGGTCGAGAAAAGAGCCGCAAAAACAACTCGTTCACTGAGGGGAATCCCCCTGACCATCCTTCTTTTCGGGGGAACGGAAACTTTCGAGATCCAGGGTGCCCATGGCGTCCAGGAGGGTGGCCATGCCGATCACCACATCGATCCGGGCTGACATGGCGTCACTCAGGGCATTGGTCAAGGTCGTTTCCCCGGAGAGGACATCGAGAAGGGAACGATTACCCAACTCCCTTTCTTTGCGGGCAAGATCGAGGAATCCCCTGGAAATCACGGCCTGACGTTCGGTAGTAGCGGCGATGGCGCGAAGGGTATCGAGCTCCTGCCAAGCGTTTCTCACCTCGACATCCACTGTCTGGCGAACGTCATCAAGATCGTTTTGGGCTGCTTTCAAATTTTCCCGGGCTTCCTGGACATCATTCACTTCGGTCAAACCCAGATTGAAACTTTTCGCCAAGGTCACCTTGGCCAGATGCTCGGTCTTGTTTTCCGCAACCCCGGACAGGTTTTCCGACCGTTTGCTTTCCAGGTTCACGTCGATCTTGGGAAACACCACATCGTTGAAAGTTTGCTGACGTTTAAGTTCGGCAATAGCCACCCCAACGGCGGCGCTGCCAAGGTCGCGGTTGCTCTCCTGCGCCACCCGCCGGGCTTCCTCCAGGGAGGAGGGAATACCGGGAGTCAAGCGCCCCAGGATCACCTCGTCAGCGGGAAGAGATTCGGGATCGCCACCAAAGACGCGCCGATAAACGTTGAGATCCTTATCCAGCCGTCCTTCCGCCCGCAGGCGCCGGCTCTCTGCCCCGGCATACTGGGATTGTGCCTGAAGAACATCGGTGCTGTAGCCCCCCCCCTCTTCGAAACGGATCTTTTCAAGATCCGTTTGTTTGAGGATGTTGTCCTCCGCCTCCTTGGCAAAGGCGACCATCCTTTGGGATCGCACCACATCCAGGAGTGCCTTGACCGCACTCAGGAGGACCTCCTGCCGCTTTTTCGCGAGAGAAACCCGCGTTTTTTCCACTTCCTTCGCGGCCACTGCCAACTCGGCCTCGGTAGTCCCGAAATCCCACAATTTTTGGTTGACGGAGAGTTTGAGCTCTTCGACCTGGTAATCGGTTTCAGCGCCGCTCTCCTTGCGCTGGACATTTTTTCCGGCGTAGGTGTCGAGATCCAGGGTTGGGTACCACTCCCCAAGACTCTTTTTCCGCGCCTCCTCGGAGGCGGCCACCTTGGCCTCCAGACTCCTGACCGCCGGACTCAGCTCCAGTGCCTTTTCCATAAGCTGCACCAGCGGATCCGCCCAGGCGGGGGGAATGACCACAATCCCGACAAAAACCAACACCCAACGACCAACCCGAAAGCGCCAACCTGATGACCGGTATGCCCCTGCCGAACCCCTGGAACCGCTCGAATACCCACCAGACCACGGCATCCCACACCTCTTCCCGACCTGATTGCCCGCCTTTGGGAAAATACCGACCAGGAACCACCCCCTATCCGAGGCGCCCATTTGCACACCTTCGACCAATCAAAACCTGGGCGACGGGGAACAAGCCTGACTCAATCATCCGTTTGCAAATGGGAAGAAGACGAATCGGTCCATACCGATCGCGGAGGATACCCATTCGAATCACCGCATATCAAGGCCTGCCTCACCCCTCCCGAAAGGAACCCGAACCATGGTTGAGCGCCATCCTCCACAGGCGACCTACAGAAGGCGAAGGTTCGCCGCAAACCATTCGCGTCGAGAGCATGTCTGGAAAATTGAATTTCCATTATTTAACAAATAGATAGCTCAATATTCCAGGAATTTTTCACGATTTTTCCAGCCATCTCAACCCAGATCGCTTGACACAACCCTGGCGGAAGACGTAGATTCCGCCGGGTTCCGGGCAGGGGGAACGTGGGGCCATAGCTCAGCTGGGAGAGCGCTTGAATGGCATTCAAGAGGTCGGCGGTTCGATCCCGCCTGGCTCCACCAATAAAATCAAACAGTTAAGGCCATCCTCGCGGTGGCCTTTTTTGTTCCAGTACCCACATAGTACCCATCAGGAAGGAACTCGCCGGGCCAGAACCCAGGGGGATGGATTCGATCCCGGAGCCGCCCCCCCTCCCCGATCCCCGACCAGGAGGGAAAGCCGTTCTCTGGATGGGCATCGTGCCGGTCAGAGAGAGAGGGTGTCACATTGCC
>JADGCL010000020.1 GCA_015229005.1 Magnetococcales bacterium | reverse complement strand
GGAGAGGGCGTGGCTGCCGTTCTCCCGGTGGTGACAGCCCGCATCGGTGCAGGCCTCCTGGCGGCGGGAGCGGGCGGCCATGCGACCGTCGTGGTCGCTGCCGTGGCAGGAGCGGCAAGTGATTTCGGGGGTGTTGTGGCGGTCTTGTTCCCACGCCGCGACCAGGGCGGCATCCCGCTCCCGGTGACAGGAGAGGCAATCCGACCAGTCGTCGGCGGCTGCCGCGTCGAGTGCGAAGAGCAGCCAGAAGGTGGCCATCGTAATCGACAGTTTCATTCCCGATCACCCTTGTTCAAAACAGCATCTCACACTTCCTCGTGTGGTTGGTTCCTCACCGGACGACGGGGAACCCCTCCTGCCGCCACTGCTTGATGCCGCCCAGGACCAGATAGGTCGGGCCGATGCCGAGGGAGTCCAGCTTGCGGAAGGCCACCTTGGAGCGACGATCCGTGTGGCAGAGGATGGCCACGGGCCGCCCCAGTCGGCGCACCTCCTCCAGGCGGCGATCCAGTTCGGGCAGGGGGATGTTGAGCGAACCGGGGAGGTGACCGTTCTCCCCGGAGAAATCGACCGCATCGCGGACATCGAGCACGACCAGGTTTTCCCCGGCGGTCAGCATCTCCCGCAGGCGGCTGGTGGTGAGGTGGCGCTTGGCCTCCCGCGCCTGTTTCACCCAGCGGGGGATGAGGAGCGCCACCGCCAGCAGCCCCAGGGACCACATTCCGGCGCGAATCGTATCGGCGCTGCCGCTTGCCGCCTCTTTGCCGGCGTACCCCAGCCAGGCATAGGCCAATCCCCCGGGGGCCATGCAGATCAGGGAGGAGAGGAGGTATGGCCCGAGGCGGAGGCGCGTCAACCCCAGGGCATAGTTGAGCAGGTTGAAGGGGAAGATCGGCACCAGGCGGACGAAGGCGACGAAGCGCCACCCCTCCGCCTCCACTCCTGCCAGGAGGCGACCCGCCATGCCCCCCGCCCGGCGTGCCACCCAGTCGCCGGCCAGATGCCGGGCGATGAGGAAGGCGAGTCCGGCTCCGAAGGTGGCCCCGGCGAGACTCAGGATGCCCCCGAGCCAGGGGCCGAACAAGGCCCCTCCCGCCAGGGTGAGGAGCGATCCCGGCAGGAACAGAACCGTGGCGATGGCGTAGAAGAGGACGAAGAGTCCCATGCCCGCCACTCCCCATTCCGTGATCCAGGCCTCCCACCGGGCGGGATCGAGGGACTCCCGGAAGTGAACGCTCAGGGCGATGGTTGCCGCCAGGAGCAGGAGGGCGGCCAGGCGCAGGAACCCGGTCCGTCGTGCGGCGGCGGGAGCGGGGGGGGTGGTGTTCGGGGTGTCCATTGACGAGGCCTCCGGCAAGCGATCGATCGGGGTGACGGCGAAGCCCGTGTTGCGCCGGGCTCCTTCAGTTGTTGTCCCGGTTGAACCGGGTATATTCCCCATCCATCCAGATGGGGGCGAGGTCCACTTCCGCCGTTCCCGCCCCTTTCCCCTCCCGCAGGTGTCGTGCCTTGGCGGCGATGGCCCGGGCCTCGGCGTCGAGGCGTTCGTGGAAGCGGCGGGACATCTCTTTCGCCCCGTGGGCCATCCCCTTGAAGGCGCCGAGGTTGTCGAAGTACCACATCTCGAAATAGTCCCGCTCGATGGCCCCGACGTTGTAGAAGGCCGAGGCCTGGCCCTCGTAGAAGCCGATGCGCTCCCTGGGGAACAGACGGGCCATGAGATCCATGGGGTAGGGAGGACGTTCCCTGGCCGAGGGGCGCAGGAGGGCCTCGCCGCGCAGGGCCTTGAGCAGCCCCTCGACACCGTAGAGTTTGCCCCAGGCCTGCCGGCGTTCCGTATCCAGTTCGCGAAAGAAGAGGCGGGCGACCTCCGGGGGATGGCAGTCGGCGCAGGTGGAGAGCCAGCGCTTGCGTTTGATCGTGTTTTCGGCGGTGCGCGGGTTGATCTCGCGGATGCCGAATTTCCAGACCGCCTTGTCCGCGACCTGATGGTTGCCGTCCTTCATGTGGCAGTAGGCGCAGGTGGGGGTCGGGTAATGGCCCTTCCGGAGCGGTCGACTCCAGTCCCAGGTGCTTCCCTCCTGGAGGTATCGCTGGCCGTGGGGCGAGGCGAAATAGGCCTCGTCATCGGGATGGGGCGGGCCGCTGTGACAGGTGAGGCAGGCCTCGGGCCGCCGCGCCTCCGCCGGGTCGAAGCGATGGCGGGTGTGGCAGGAATCGCATTTCGTCGCCACCGAATGGCACTGCAGGCAGGATGCGACCTCGGCCTTGGGCTTGTCGGCGAAATGTTTGCTGTCCACCGCACGCTCCATGGCGAGGGCGTGGCCGGGGAAGCCGTATTTTTTCTCCTCCTCCATTTGCGCCACTCTCCGGGGGTGACATTCGCCGCAGGTGCGGGGGGTGGGGAGGCGGAGCTTCTGGTGGTCCTCGCCATGGCAGGCGGGGCAGAGGACCGGCGGGGCGCTTTTCGCGTGGCGGCTCTCTCGCCAATCCCTGACGATTCCGGGGGTGACGACGGTGTGGCACTCCAGGCACTCCTCGCCCTGGAACCGCCCCGCCATCGGTCCGGTTTCCGGCTGGTGATAGGTTCCCGGATCCCAGTATTCGTGCATGGGGTCGGGCTGCCAGTGGCCGGCATTTTCGCCGCTGCCCCGGGCGTTTTCCGGCAGTCCCGACCACCCCGCCGCAGGGCAGAGGAACAACAGGGCTACCAGGTGGAGATGGGCAAACCGCATAGGACCCCCAGGTCATCGATCAACTCGGCGCCGCTGCCGACCAACCCGGAAAAGTGCCATCCGCCCGCCAGGGCCGCTCCCAGCGTCAAGACGTAGAGGATCGCCCGCCGGCGGGGGGCGGCGAGGCCCGGGTCGGTCCGTTGCCGCAGGTGTTCCCGATCCTGCCGCAGGGCGGGCCACGGCAGGTTGCGCACGTCGCGGAAGGCCAGACTCCCGGCGGGACATTCGGTGACGCAGCGACCGCAGCCCATGCACTCGGTGGTGTCGATTTTCCCCCGCGCGGCTCCCATCGTCCACACCGGGATGCCCATGTCGCACACCTTTTCACAGAGCCCGCACTTGGTGCAGGTGACGGCGTCGTAGTCGATGCGGAACATCCCCACCCTGTTCAGCAAGCCGAAGGTGGCCCCGTAGGGGCAGAGGAAGCGGCAGTAGCCGCGGTTGCCGATCCAGGGTGACAGGAGCAGGGTGGTGAAGTAGGGCAGCGCCACCGCCATGGCGAAAAATCCCAGATAACCGGCGGTGACGTTGTTGGCCGGGCGGGTCATGGCCACCATCGCCCCCAGATAGAGGGCGAACCAGAGCCATTTGAGATGCCGCCAGCGCCAGGCCCGTTTTCCCCGGGGGAGGTGGTCCGCCTGGCGGAAGGGGAATCCGACCACCTCGCGGATCGCGACGCAGGGGCAGTTCCAGCCGCAGATCACCCGTCGCCCGAAGAGGAACACCGCCCCCAGCACCAGCAGGAAGGTCAGGGTCCCGGGGGTGTGCAGGGAGGGAAAGACGGGGAGTCCCGAGAGATAGCCGACATACGGTTCGATGAAGGGAAAGGCCCACGGGAGGAGCCACCACAACACCGCGACGTTGGCGACCAGGATCGTCAGGCGCCGGCGGGTATAGGGGTTTTTCTCGGCGGCGAGGCGCCAGAGGCCGAAGGCGACGATGATCACGTATTCGGTGTAGCGATTGAGCCAGAGGGTGTTGTCGAACCTGTAGAACCAGACCTCGTTGAGCCAGCCGAGGAAGGCCCAGGCGAAGGCGAGCAGCGAGAGCCCCTTGACCCACAAGGGATAGCGCCCCGCCAGGGAGCGCTGCTGAGCCACGGGCATGAGGCGTGCCGGACGCGGTCGGCGTTCCGGGCGGAGCCTCTCCCCGGCTCCGGTGTTCGTGTTCGTCACCCGCATCCTCCCTGGTCAAGGCGTCGGCGTGAAGGTATTCATGCTCCCCATGGGGTCTGCCCCGCGAACGGGAGCGAATGTGGCCCGGGGACCTATATTCAACCAATTGGTTTATAGAGATTCAACCAGACAGTGAGCTGCCATGTCAACTCTTTTGTTCAAACAGGAGCTTTTCGACCATCTGGCGCGTATCGGCAAGGCGGTGGGTCAGGGACACCGCCTGGCGATGCTGGAATATCTCGCCCAGGGGGAGAGGAGCGTGGAGTCCCTGGCGCAACTGACGGGTCTGTCGGTGGCCAACACCTCGAAACACTTGCAGCAGTTGCGCCACGCCGGGCTGGTGGCGAGCCGCAAGGAGGGGGTCTATGTCCACTACCGGCTTTCCGATCCGGAGGTGATCACCCTGATGGGGGTGATCCGGCGCCTGGCGGAGCGCCACTTGGGGGAGGTGGAGGAGCTGATCCGCAGCTTCCTGCTCTGCCGGGACGGCATGGAACCGCTGCCCCGGGAGGCGCTTCTGGAGCGGATGCGGGAGGGAACGGTGACGGTGCTCGATGTACGCCCGCGCGAGGAGTACGCGGCGGGTCATTTGCCGAAATCCTTCAATATTCCCCTGCGGGAGCTGGAGCGGCGCCTGCACGAACTGCCGCCGGATCGGGAGGTGGTGGCCTATTGCCGGGGGGCGTGGTGCGTCCTCTCCTTCGAGGCGGTGGCGCACCTGCGGGAAAAGGGATTCGCCGCCCGGCGGCTGGAAGAGGGATTTCCGGAGTGGGGCAAGGCCAACCTGCCGGTGGAAAAATCCGAGTGAAGCCAAAACACCCGAACCGGCAAAGAACGGGCGATATGCCGTTTGGCGCACCGACGAGCCTTCGACTGGGGGGGAAGGAGGGCGTCAAACAGTCTGCTAGGGGGGGAATGGTCCGCTGCCGGTATGGGAGCATTGGAGTTGGGACGTCGTCACCTCCCCACATGCTCGGCCAGAATCGACGTGACCAGGGCATTCATGCTGACCCCTTCGGCTCGAGCCCTGGTCGCCAGCTTGGCGTGCAGATTCTTCGGAACCCGGGTGACGAATTTTCCGGATGCCGCGCCGCCGGAAAACGGTTCTGGGACAGGATCGCCAAATTCCATCAACGTGAGGATGACCGATTTCAGGGCATCCCGACCATTCTGTATGGCATCTTCCGGAGTTTCGCCATCGGCGATGCACTGTGTGAAATCCGGGAAGCTGATCAGGTAACCGCCACCTTCCTCTGGAGCGAGGGGCCGGATTTCGAATGGGTACTGGCCCAGCTTCAGTTCGTCCATTGGCTACTCCCCGATCAATTGCAGAAACAGCTTGATGTACACCGGCTTGATGGGAGGGCGTCAATCGGCCCGCGCCAGCCGGCGTCCCAATGCCTTGAACAGGTTCATCAGGTCGTCGACGTAGGTGAAGACCACCGGGATCACCAGGAGCGAAAGCAGGGTCGAGGTGAGGAGGCCGCCGATCACCACCAGGGCCATCGGCGCCCGGAAGCTCGGTTCCGCGCCGAGCCCGAGCGCCACCGGCATCATCCCCGCGACCATCGCGATCGTGGTCATCAGGATGGGCCGCGCCCGTTTGTGGCAGGCATCGACGATGGCCTGACTCCGCTCCATGCCGAGGCGGTTGCGCGCCATGATGGCGTAATCGACGAGCAGGATGGAATTCTTGGTCACGATCCCCATCAGCATCAGGATGCCGATGATGGCCGGCATGGAGAAGGCATTTCCCGTCAGGAGGAGGGCGAGGAAGGCACCGCCGATCGAGAGCGGCAAGGCCAGGAGGATGGTCGCGGGCTGGAGAAAGTCGTGGAAGAGGAGCACCAGGACGACGTAGATGCAGCCGATCCCGATCAGCATCGCCGTGGCGAAACTGCCGAACAGCTCCGCCATCCGCTGCTGATCTCCCTCGACCGGATGGGCGACCGTCGGCGGCAGGTTCCGCATCGCCGGCAGCGCCTCGGCCTCTTCCGTCACCTCGCCGATCACCCGGTCGCCCAACTCCACGTCGATCGAGGCATTCCGCACCCGGTCCAGGCGATCGATCTGCGCCGGACCGCTCGCCAGGCGGATCGAGGCCACCGCCTCCAGGGGGATCGTCGCGCCGCCGACCACCAGCGGCAGTTGCCCGATGGCGTCCGGATCCTCGCGGAAAGGCCGCTCCAGGCGGATGCGGATCGGAACCTGCCGCTGTGGCAGGTTCAACTTGGGCAGTTGCACCCGGAAATCTCCGGCGGTCGCCAGACGCACGCTCTGGGCGATGGCCTCGGTGGTTACCCCCAGATCGGCGGCTCGGGCGTGGTCGACGACCAGGTGGATCTCCGGGCGCTGCAGATTCTCCGAGGAGGTGAGATTGCCGAGACCGGGGAGTCCGCGGAGTTCCTTCTCCACCGCCCGCATGGCGGTGGAGAGGGCGTCGGCGTCGTCGCTGGCGAGGGTCACCTTCAGCTTGGCCCCCGGTTCGCCGGAGATGATCCCGATCCGAACCCCGGGCAGGGTCCTGAGGCGGGCGCGGAACTCGTCCTCGATGGCGACCTGCTTGCGGTCGCGATCGAGACGATGGGTCAGGTTGACGGTGAGCGTCGCCTTGCGGACGTCGGCGGAGGAGCCCCCGCCCAGCGGTCCCTGATCGGCGTTGGCCGCCGCCCCCACTGCCGCGAAGACGCTGGTCACCTCGGGGATGGTGCGGAGAATCGTCACGGCTCTGGCCGTCATTTCCCGGGTATCCTCCAGGCGGCTCCCCGGGGCCAGCTCCAGGGTCACCGTCGACTGGGCCCGATCGGCGACCGGGATGAACCCCTTTGGGATCAATGGGATGAGCATGAGAGACCCGGCGAAAAGGGCCAGGGCCAGAGCCACCGTCAGCGACCTCCAGGCGAGGCAGCGGCGCACCAGGCCGAGGTAGCCGCGCATCAATCTGCCCGGGCCCTGGTCATGGCCCAGGGGTCTCATGAAAAAGGCTGCCATCATCGGGGTGAGGAGTCGTGCCACCAGGAGCGACGCCAGGACCGCGGCTGCGGCGGTGACTCCGAAGGAGCGAAAGAACTTGCCGGGAACGCCACCCATGAAGGCGGTCGGGAGGAAGACCGCGACTAGGGTCAGGGTGGTGGCGATCACCGCGATGCCGATCTCCTCGACCGCCTCCATCGCCGCCTTCCGGGGGGACTTGCCCATCTTCAGGTGGCGGGAGATGTTTTCGATCTCGACGATGGCGTCGTCCACCAGAATGCCGACCACCAGCGCCAGGGCCAGGAGGGTCAGGGTGTCGAGGCTGAATCCCGCCACCTGCATCACCAGGAAGGTGGGGAGGATCGAGAGGGGCAGGGCCGCAGCCGACACCAGGGTTGCCCGCCAGTCGCCGAGGAACCACCAGACGACGATGATGGCGAGGAGCGCCCCCTCGTAGAGCAGCTCCATCGAGCCATTGTAATTGTCCAACACCCGCCCGACAGTGTTGTAGGCCTCGGAGATGGTGACCTCCGGGTGACGTTCCTGGAAGCCCTGCATCGCCTTTCTGACTGCTTTGGCGACCGTCACCTCGCTCGTTCCTCGGGTGCGGGTGACCTCGACCGCGATCACCGGTCGACCGTCGAGAAAGGCCATGGAGGCTGGTTCGGCGATCCCGTCGGAGACCCGCGCCACCTCTCCCAGGGCCAGGTGGCGACCGCCGGCCAGGGGGAGTTCGATGGCCTCCAGTTGTCCCGGCAGTTCGACCGCTCCCAGGGTCCGGAGCGACTGGATGGTGTCGCCGACATCCCCCCGTCCCCCCGAGAGGTCCCGCTGTACCCGGCGCACTCCCTGGGAGATCTCGGCCACCCCCACCCCGAGCGCCGCCAGGTTCGTGGGGTCGAGATCGACGCGGATCTCGCGGTCGACGCCGCCGATCCGGGCGAAGCGACCGACGCCGCGCACGGCGAGGATCGCCTTGGCCATGTCATTGTCGACGAACCAGGTCAGATCCTGGGGATCGAGGGTCGCGGATTCGACCGCGAAGACGACGATCGGTTGACCGCTGGTCGTCTTTTTCGAGACCACCGGGTTGGTCAGATCCTGAGGCAGGTCGTTGCGGATGCTGTCGACGGCGTTGCGCACCTCGTTGAGGGCGACTTCGGCGTCCTTGTCGATGGTGAATTCGGCGGAAATGACCGCCGAGCCGTCGGTCAGGCGGGTGCGGATATGTTCCACTCCCCCGAGGGTGGCCAGGGAATCCTCGATCTTGCGCGCCACCTCGCTCTCCATCTGCGATGGTGCCGCCCCTTCCAGACCGACCGAAACCGTGATGACCGGCACCTCGATATCCGGGAAACTCTGGATGCCCAGGGCGCGGAAGCCGCCTACCCCGAGGAAGGTCAGGAGACCGAAGAGGAGCAGTGCCGGGATCGGATGGCGGATGGACCAGGTGGAGAGGTTCATGGATCGGGGTCTGCTGTCGCCGGTGGGGCTGCGCAAGGCGTGTCCGCAGCGGCGGTCGGCGTGGCTGTGCAGGGAGTGTCGACGGCAGCAGTAGGCGGATGCGTGACCGGGGTGCCGGCGGGGGCTTCGGATCCGGATCCGGGAAGAGTGTCGGCGGGGGTGGCGATGGCGACTGCGGAGTCATCCGGAGAGGCTGGCGCCGCCTCGCTGACGACCCGGACCCGGTCGCCCTGGTTGAGGAAGGCGCCGCCGGTGGCGACGACCCGGGTCAACTCCGGGGGGGCCCCGAGGATCTCGACCCGGCCCTGGTGGTGGCGACCGATGGTCACCTTGTGACGCACTACCCGCTCCTCGGGGTCGATGCCGAAGAGGTAGGCGTGGCCGTCGCGGAAGACGACCGCCGATTGCGGGACCGAGAGTGCCGGGCGTTCGCCGACGGTGATGGTCCCCTGGGCGAACATGCCGGGTCGGGCGCCGCTGTCGGCAGGCAGGTCGACGTAGGCGATGGCCTTGCGGGTGGCGGCATCCAGGGTTGGGGCCACCACCCGGACCCGACCGGTGATGCTCCCGCCGGAGGCGGGACGGACCTCGACGGCCTGCCCGGGATGTACTGCCGCCAGTTGCGAGGCAACGAGTTCCGCCCGCCACTCGACCCGTCCCTCCACCAGGATACGAAAGAGTTCGGCGCCGACGGGAACGACGCTCCCGAGGGTGACCCCCCGGGCGGTGATCACCCCGTCGGCGAAGGCGCGGAACTCGGTCTGGGCGAGGCGGACCTCCTCGACCCGAAGCGCCGCCTCGGCGACGGCGACCGCAGCCTTGGCGCTCTTCTCGGCGACCAGATACTGGACGATCTTCTGCTCGGAGAAGGCCTCTCCTCCCCGGGCCTTGCGGGCGCGCTCGCCATTGGCCACGGCCTCTTCCAGGGCGGCCCTGGCCCGGGCCACCTCGGCCTCCTTCTGGGCGACGAGCGCCTTGAGGCTGTCCTGGGCCAGGCGTGCCAGGAGATCGCCGCGATGGACCACGGAACCGACCTCCACCGGCATCTCGACCACTGCGAGACCCCCCACCTGGGCGGCGACCGCCAGGTCGCGCCAGGCGAAGAGGGCGCCGCCGGCGCGAATGGTTTCCGGCCAGACCTCGCTCCGGGGGGCGATGGTCGTGACGGTCAATGCCGCCCTGGGGGCAGTTTTCGCCTCCTCGGGAGCGGCTGTGACCGTTGCCACAGGCCCGGTCCCAGCCAGACCCAGGAAGAGGAGGAGTCGGAGGCAATCCGGAAACGAAGGAGAGTGTCGCACGAGGCCATCCCTGGTCTGATACCGGCAAAGCCGGGCAAAAGGCCCTCTGCCATAGGCCCCTCTCAGGGTAGGCCCGGCCCCATCCCGTGTCAATCGACCGGAAGATTGCCGGGGAGGGGGCGCCTTTTCGTGCCATCCCTGGTCACGGGATATCAACTGGGGATACCATCCACCGGGGATGGTTGGCGCGATGACTTCCTGCGTGGCTGCAGGGGGGGGGGAGTCCTTGCCTGGCAGCGATTTGTACGGCAGGGGAGGGATGGCATGAACTGGTTCCTGAATCTTGGTTTCTCGAAAAAAATCGTCGGGATGTTCGTGGGTGTTTTCGTCGTCGCCATGCTGGTCGTGGGCTCGGTTTTCCTCTCCCGGATCGTCGACGATTTCATCCATGAGAAGTCGTTGGTTTCGGTCGGCATCCTGACCCAGGGCGAGGAGGTTCGCCAGCAGTTGGGGGAGGCCTGGAAGAAGCGTCTGTTCAAGGACGAACTCTGGAAGGAGGCGATGAAATGCCGGAGCCAGAGTGCCGTCGAGGGCCGGTTGGAGTGCGCCCGTGGGACCGCGCTGCATGCCACGATTCCGGTGATCGTCATGCTCAAGTCGGGCCACAAGGCGGCCAAGGAGGCGGGGTTCGTCATGCGCGCCGCCAAGCGGACGCAGCCGCGCGACCCCAAGGCCCAGGCCACGCCGGCGGAACTGCGCCTCATGGACCGGATGCAGCAGGAGAAGGTGAAGGAGTTGGCGACGGAAGACCGGGAGGCGGGCCAGTTTCTTTTTGCTCGTGAGATCGTCGCCGACGAGGGTTGTCTGATCTGCCACGGGAACCCTGCGACCAATCCCGTCGGCGATGACAAGGATGTCTTCGGGTTCGCGCTGGAGGGGTGGAAGGTGGGGGACCGGGTGGGCGTCCTGACCTTGACGGCGCCGCTGGCCGAGTTGGAGGGGATCAAGAATGCCGAGACGGTCAAGGTGTTGCTGCTGATGCTGGCGGTGCTGGTCATCGGTGGCGGGCTTTTCACCCTGGTGATCCGGAAGTTCGTCCAGGGGCCGGTGGTGGAGATCTCCGCAGGGCTCGTGAAATTTTCCCAGGGCGACCTCTCGGCCCGGGTGAAGGTGATCTCCGCCGACGAGGTGGGCGAGGCGGGGACGGCGCTCAATCGAGCAGCGGAGAGGCTCTCCGAGGTGGTCGATAGGGTCAAGTTCGCGGCCCAAAGTCTTTCCGCCGGGAGTCTTCAGCTTGCTTCGAGCTCCGAGGTGATCGCCGAGGGTGCCACCAAGCAGGCGTCGAGCATCGAGGAGACCTCGGCGGCGATGGAGGAGATGACCGCGAACATCACCCAGAATACCGACAATGCCGCTCAAACGGAGTCCATCGCCACCAAGGCTGCGGAGGATGCCGCCCAGGGTGGGCAGGCGGTCGCCGAGGCGGTGGGGGCGATGAAGGAGATCGCGGGCAAGATATCGATCGTCGAGGAGATTGCGCGGCAGACCAATCTGCTGGCCCTCAACGCCGCCATCGAAGCGGCCCGTGCGGGCGAGCATGGCAAGGGCTTCGCGGTGGTGGCCGCCGAGGTGCGGAAGCTCGCCGAGCGCAGCCAGGCGGCGGCGGGGGAGATCACCCACCTTTCCGTTTCCAGCGTTTCGGTCGCGGAGCGGGCGGGCTCCCTGCTGGCGAAGCTGGTCCCGGACATTCAGCGGACCGCCGAGTTGATCCAGGAGATTTCGGCCAGTTCCCGGGAGCAGAATCAGGGGGCTTCCGAGATCAATCAGGCGATCCAGCAGTTGGACGAGGTGATCCAGAGGAACGCCGGGGCCTCGGAGGAGGTGTCGGCGACGGCGGGCGATTTGTCGCACCAGTCGGAGGAGCTGCTTGCGGCGACGGCCTTTTTCAAGGGCGAGGGGGGATCGGAGGGACGCGGGGCGGGGCTTCGCAGTGGGCGGAGTTCCTCTGCACGGGCCTCCGCTCCTGCGGGGGCCGGTGGTGGGG
The DNA here is from genome assembly GCA_015229005.1 of Magnetococcales bacterium. Lineage (GTDB taxonomy): Bacteria > Pseudomonadota > Magnetococcia > Magnetococcales > JADGCL01 > JADGCL01. The sequence continues at coordinate 32,053 of JADGCL010000020.1, read as the reverse complement.
TCAACTCCTCCAGGGGGGCGGTGGCACCGAAGGCCAGGAAAGTGGCGGCCCTGCCGCAGCCGGTGCGCACGGCGCCTGCCAAGGGTGTGGACCTCGATATGGGCGGCAAGGGCCATGGCGGCGGTTCGGATGATGAGTTCGAGCGGTTTTAGGTGGGGGTCTGTTGACGGTCTTGTGTGAGGTTCGGCAGGAGGACCCGCGGGCGTTCCGCCCGCGGGTCCTCCTTTTCTCGACCCTTTTTCCGAATTCGGAGCAGTTGCGCCACGGCATTTTCGTTGCCCGGCGCATGGATTCCCTGCGTCGGAACGGGGCCGAGGTCGTCGCGGTGGTGGCCCCGGTTCCCTGGTTTCCCCTGGGCCATGCCTGTTTCGGTCGTTACGGTGTGTTCGCCCGCGTCCCCCGACGGGAGGATCGGCAGGGGGTGGTCGTCCACCATCCCCGCTACCCGGTGATTCCGAAGGTCGGGATGAGCCTGGCCCCCTTTCTCCTTGCCGCCGCCGTGGCCCCGTTTCTCTCCCGCCTGCGCCGTCAGGGTTGTGGTTTCGATCTGATCGATGCCCATTATTTCTATCCGGATGGGGTTGCGGCGGCTCTCCTTGGCCGGCTCCTGAATGTCCCGGTGGTGGTCACCTCCCGGGGAAGTGACCTCAACGCCATTGCCGGGTATGCCGCGCCGCGGCACCTGATCCGCTGGGCCGCCGGGCAGGCGGCGGCCCTGGTCACCATCTCGATGGATTTGCGACAACGACTCGTGCGGTTGGGGGTGCCGGAGGCGAAGGTCCGGGTGGTGCGCAACGGCGTGGACTGGGAACATTTCCATCCGCCGGAGGTTTCCCCCGCTCCCCGCAGTCCCCTTTCTGGGGCCGGTTCGCCGGGTCCGGGGGATCGGCCCCTGGCCCTTTTGTGCATGGGCAATCTGGTTCCTCACAAGGGGACCGATCTGGTGATTCGCGCCCTTCCGGCCCTGCCGCGAGCGGCATTGACGATCGTCGGCGAGGGGCCGGAGCGGGAAAAGCTGGAGGGACTGGCGCGAGAGCTGGGTGTGGCGGGGCGGGTTCGCTTCGTGGGCGAGGTGGCCCCCGAGGAGACCTGGCGTTTTCATGCGGAGGCGGATCTATTGGTGGTGGCCTCCACCCGGGAAGGGATTCCCAACGTCATCTACGAGTCTCTGGCTTGCGGGACCCCGGTGGTGGCCACCGCGGTTGGGGGCATTTCCGAGGTGCTGACGCATCCGGCGGCCGGGGTGTTGATGACCGAACGCACTCCCGAGGCCCTGGTCGAGGCCCTGACCCGTTTGGGGGAGAGCCGTCCGGGGCGGGAGGTGACGCGAGAGTTCTCCCGCCGCTTTTCGTGGGACGAGAGTTCGCGGGAGTTGGCGAGCCTCTTCGAGGCCGTCTGCAAGCGTCGATCTTCTCCTCCCGGCGGCGGTGCGGCGGGTCGGTGATCGGCGGGGGTTTCGATCTTTCCCGCAGGCCGTCTCAACGGTCGGGGCTCCCGGGCGGCTCCGCAAGTTGGTCATTCCAGTGAATGGCCGCGAGGAATCTCTGTTTGTCGATGGGCTTGGACAGATGGTCGTCGCAACCGGCCTCCAGACTCTCCTCCCGCCTGGTGATGGAGGCGTGGGCGCTCAAGGCGACGATTCTCAGGGGGTGGCGTCCCTCTCGTCGCTCCCAGAGACGGATGGCACGGGTGGCCTCGTATCCGTCCATGTTGGGCATCTGGATGTCCATGAAGACCAGATCGAAACTCTCCCGCTGGACGCATGCCACCGCTTCCGACCCGTCGTTGGCGATGACGAGGCGATGCGGGGTCTTCTTCAGGTAGGCCTGGAACAGGAGTTGGTTGTCCTCGGAATCTTCCGCGAGGAGGATCTTCCTGGGCGTCGCCGTCGTAGCCTCGACAGCGGGTGTCGCCGCCTCTGGCCGAGGTTCCGGGGGTTCTCCCCTGGGTGCGGGGAGGGTGAAGAAGAAGGTGCTGCCCTCTCCCGGACGGCTTTCCACCCATAATCGCCCGCCCATCAAACCCACCAGCTCCCGGGAGATGGTGAGCCCCAGGCCGGTTCCCCCGTGACGGCGGCTGATCCCCGAATCGGCTTGGGTGAACCGGTCGAATATTCGCTCCCGGTCGTGGGGGGCGATGCCGATGCCCGAGTCGGCGACCGTGAAGAGAAGGTGGTCTGCCTCCTCGGGGTGGGGAGTCAGACCGACCCGAACGTGGCCACGGTCGGTGAACTTGATGGCGTTTCCCACGAGGTTGACCAGGACCTGTCGGACCCGACCGCCATCCCCCAGGATGCTCCCGGGGACCCCGGGAGCCACCTCCGCCACCAGCCGGAGCCCTTTCTTTCGGGCGGTCAATCCCAGGAACAGGGAGGTTTCCTCCACTATCCTGGCCGGGGAGAAGGGGAGGCTGACCAGGGCGAGCTTGCCCGAATCGATCCGGGAGAAATCGAGGACATCGTTGATGATCGCCAACAGCGTCTCGCCGGACCGATGGATCAATTCCAGGTGTTGGCGCTGTTCCGGGGGCGAGTCGGTCTCGAGGAGGAGTGCGCTCAATCCCAGGACGACGTTCATTGGGGTGCGTATTTCGTGGCTCATGGTGGCCAGGAATTCACTCTTGGCGCGCGCGGCCTGTTCGGCCTCCTCCCGGGCGTGTTCCAGGCGCTGGTGGGTTTCATGGCGATCGATGAGGCTGGCGAGGGTATTGGCGGCGGCCAGGAGGAAGGCCTTTTCGTCCGGGTCCTCGCAGTGTCCCGCCTCCACCTGGACGGTGAGGACGCCCAACAGGGTCTCCTGCAGGAGGATGGGAAGGGCGTAGTGGCCGTGGTGCGCCGCGACCCCGGCGTGCGATGGATGGTGGCCCCTGCCATCGGTGGAAAAGACGAGGCTCTTTTCGCTGGCCGCGCGACCGCAGAGGCAGACGCCGAAGGGGACCCGTTGGCACTTGTCGAGTTGTTTTGCCGAGAGACCGCGCTGGCTGACCAGGTTCAGTTTTTTTCCCTCCTCGTCCACCAGGAAGATGGCGCCCTTGTGGCGGGTGATCGCTTTCGACCCCATCAGGATCAGTTCCAGACAGCGGTCCATCTGCTGCGGGAACGGCTGGTTGACCAGGGCGGCTTGGAGCAGGCGATCGAGGGCCAGGCGCGACTGGGTCTCGATACCGACCCGCTTTTCGGTTTCCCGGAGGATCCTGAACAGGAGGATCGCGATCACGGTGGAGAGAGCGACGGCGACGGTGAAGAGAGAGAGGGAGAAGCGCAAGGAGTCGTCGAAGGCCCGGTGTTCGTTTTCCCCGATGAGGTATCCCGCCGTTTGCCCGTCCATGACCCGGATGGGAATGGCGAAGTAGTGGAAATTCAGCAGGTTTCCCTCGGATCCCTCCCACACCGTGCGGATGGGATCCGGCTCTTTCCAGGCGCCGGAGCGGATGAAGGCCTCGAGTCCCCGGGGCTCCTTGACCTCCCCCCGGTCGACGCAAACCACCTCGTCGAAACGGTCCCATTCCGAGTCCAACCCGAGGGCGGTGGCGCCCTCTTGCCACAGTGTACGGTCCAGGTTCGACTTGAGGAGGAGTGTTGCCAGGGGCAGGCCGAGAGAGTCGCGCAACCGGTCGACCAGGTGACTGACCTCCAGGCCCAACTCCAGGTAGCCGATCGGGAGATCTCCCTGATACCAGGGCATCACCACGCGCAGGGTCAGGCTGCCCAGGGGGCCGAGCTCGATGCCATGGGTCGTTTGGCCCGTCTCCATGGCCCGCTTCAGGGTCAGACGCTCGATCCGGTCGCCGAAGCGCCCGGGCTGGTGGACCCGGAGGAAATTGACGCCGTCCCGGGTGTGGAAATAGAGATGGGTGATCCGGGTCTCTTTCCCGAGGCTTTGGAAAAGAGGTGCGGCAGCCTGAAGGAGCGATTCCCGGTCGCCTTCGAGGAAGGGGGCCGAAAGTTCCCTCTGGCGGGCCAGGAGGAGGAGAAAGCCCCGCATCAGGGCTGCCTGATGATTCAACTCCTGCGGGAATCGGGCCGCCAGGAGGGAAATGGGCCGAGCGACCGCGTCCCGCTCACGCTCGCGTTCCCCGGAGAAGGAGAACAACGCCAGGAGCAGCGGCATGAGAACGATGCCGCCGATGAGGGGAAACAGCAGGGTCCGCTTGATGATGAAATTCCTGTAGAGACTGCCCGCAGGGAGATGATCCATGGCTGGCCCTCTCGGGAATAAAAATTTTTATTTTCGGTTCTCTCCTGTCGTCAATGAATCTCCCCACCCCCGGTGCAGTATGCGATCTCCGGCCCCCTTCTTCAACAACAACGACCATTCCGGTGGAAATGGTCGACTCGGGATGGTTGGACGGTTCGGGATTCCGGGTTATCCTGGTTCCGGGGAGCGCCGAGGCGCCCGCCTGGGTGAACCCCGCAAAAATGCGGGGTTCGCCTGGTTTGACAGGGCGCGAGAAGCCAAAGTCAAAATCCTGACTTTGGGGCGTTGCCTCAACCCCTGCCGGGGAGCGTGACGCTCTCCGGATCCCTGCAAGAGAAAAACCATGCCGGATTGATCAAGAAGGGTGTCATGGGCGGGCCAAAGATAGGGGTGGATGCGTGGGCGCGTAGGGTGGATGCGGGGGTCTGTACGGGTCCGACGGAGTTGGGTGTGGCGGGGGACGGAGTCACCCCGTTCGGCGGCAGGCCGGTGGTCAGGGTCGGGCTGATCCTGGAGGGGTCGACTATCCCCGCCTGGGCAGCGACCCTGGTGGCACGGCTTCGGGATTCCGGATATTGCCGTGCGGAGGTAGCTTTCATTCTCCCCGACTCGAAGTCGGTGAGGGAGGCGGGGTGGCCTGCCGGCTCCGGACCGGGGACCCCTTGGGAGCGCTTGGCATGGCGTCTCTTTCACCGACTTGATGGAGGCTTCAGCGGTTCCCGGGAAGATCCCTGGATGCTCCGGGAGGCGGCGGCAGTCCTGGGGAGCATCCCCGTGGTCACGGTCGAGGCGGGGGAGGTGGATCCTGCCTCGGTCCGGGCCTGGCGGCTCGAGGTCATCGTCGATCTGCGAAACGGTGGGGGGAGGGTATGGCCCGCCTTTCGAGACGGGGCCGGTTGCGGGGTTTGGCAGCTTCGTTTCGGTGACTCCGGCGAAGCGGGATCCGGTGGCGGCGGGGTGGGGGCGGCGCTGCCGGGTTTGTGGGAAGTCCTGGAACGGCGGCGGCTCATGACAGGCGAGCTGGTGATGATCCACGGTCGCTGGCCCCGGGGACGGGTGATCTATCGCTCCTGGGGGGCGGTCGATCCGGTCTCTGTCGAACGGACCGGGCATGCCGCTGTCTGGAAGGCGATCTCCTTCCCCCTGCGGCGGTTGGCGCTGTTGGCGAGGGAGGGAGAGGCGGCCTTCCTGGCGGCCATGGAGAGCTGGGAACCCGAGGAGGTTTCGGATCGGGAGGAGGCCTCGGATCGGGAGGAGGCCTCGGATCGGAAGGGGGTATTGGCGAGGAAGGAGGTTTCGGTCTCGCCTCGACGTTCGGGGCTTGCCGTGGCCCTTGTTCGCCATCTTGGAAGATATGGGGCCGGCAAGGTCGGGTCCCTGCTCCGGCGGGAGCAGTGGCGGCTTCTCGATTGCCGGCAGGAGGGGGTGGCCACCGAGCTTGCCCGCTTTCGCCCGATCATCCCGCCCGCCGACCGTTTCTGGGCGGATCCGCACCTGGTTTGCCACGAGGGTCGGTATTTTCTGTTCGTCGAGGAGTTGATTACCCGGATCGGCAAGGGGCATCTGGCGGTGCTGACCCTCTCGGCGGATGGGGAGTGGTCCTCCCCGGTCAGGGTGCTCGAGGAGCCGCACCATCTGGCCTACCCCTTCGTCTTCTCTTTCGAGGGGGAGTGGTACCTCCTTCCCGATTCCGGTTCCGTCGGCGAGATCGTCGTCTATCGGGCGGTGGAATTTCCCTGGCGCTGGGAGCGGCACGCGCAGCTCATGGGGGGGGTTCGGGCGGTGGATTCGACCCTGTGGTTTCATGACGGGCTCTGGTGGATGTTCGTCAATCTGGCGGAAACTCCCGGGAGTTCGACCTGGGACGAGCTGTTCCTGTTTTTCGCCGAGGAGCCGATACGGGGTCCCTGGCGACCGCACCCGGGGAACCCGGTGGTCTCGGATGTGCGTCGGGCCCGGCCCGCCGGGGGGATCCTCTCCTGGAATGGGGCGTTGTGGCGCCCCTCCCAGGATTGCTCCCGGGGGTACGGATGGGGGCTCAACCTCAACCGGATCGAGCGGTGGGACACCGCAGAGTATCGGGAGAGTCCGGTGATCCGCATCCTTCCCGAGGGGGTGCCGGGGCTCCGGGGGATCCATACCCTGACCGCCGCCGGTGGCTTGACTGTGATCGATGCCCGGCAGGAGCGGTGGATCGGCGGTCGTTGACCTGGGTGCGGGTGGAGCGAGCGGTACCCGATACTCCGGCAAGGGGAATTTTCTCCAATTCGGAAGAGAGTTGGAGTAGAATGCCCCCCCTCCCTCTGGCCCAGGATAGCGGTGATCCGGTCCCGTGCAAGTTCTCCATGTTCTCGACCACTCCCTGCCACTCGCGAGCGGCTATACCTACCGAACCCTGGCCATCTTGCGGCGGCAGCGGCAAATGGGGTGGGAAACCTGGCAGTTGACCGGTCCCAAACACGACAGCGGTTCCCTCTTCGAGGAGCATGTCGGCGGGTGGCACTTTTTTCGTACACCCTCTCCCCGGGGGTGGCTTGCGGCGCAACCCCTGCTCCGGCATCTTGCGGTCGTTTCCGCTCTGTCCCGGCGTCTGGAATCGGTGGCCCGGCAGCTCCGACCCGATCTTATCCACGCCCATTCCCCGGCCCTGAATGGAGAGGCCGCCATCCGTGTCGGTCGGCGTTTGGGGATTCCGGTGGTCTACGAGATCAGGGCATTGTGGGAAGACGCGGCGGCGAGCCACGGGACAGGCCGCGCCTGGGGAGTGCGCTACCGACTCAGCCGCCTCCTGGAAAGCCGGGTCCTCCGCCGGGCCCGGGAGGTGACCACCATCTGTGAGGGACTGAAGCGGGAAATCCTCTCCCGGGGAATCCCCGAGGCCAAGGTCACGGTGATCCCCAATGGCGTCGAACCTGACGATTTTCCCTATGGTGAGCCGCCCGACCCGCTCCTTTTGGAGCGGTTGGGGGTTGCCGGCAAGGTGGTGCTGGGCTTTCTGGGCTCGTTCTATGGCTACGAGGGGCTTTCTTTTCTTCTGGAGAGGATGCCTCTCTTAATGAAACGGCACCCGGAGGTGTTCCTCCTCCTCGCTGGCGGTGGCCCGGAGGCGGGCGCGGTCAGGCGCCGGCTTGGGGAGGCGGACCTGGCCGGGCGGGTGATCGATGTCGGTCGGGTCTCACATGAAGAGGCCAGGCGCTTGCATGGGGTGGTGGATATCTTCGTCTTCCCCCGGCTCTCGATGCGTTTGACGGAATTGGTCACCCCTCTGAAGCCCCTGGAGGCCATGGCCTGCGGCAAGGTGGTGGTGGCGTCGGATGTGGGTGGGCATCGGGAGCTGATCGAGCATGGACGGAACGGGTTTCTCTTTGCCGCAGGGGATGGTCCGGCGTTTGACAGTTGTCTGGAGGGAGTGCTCCAGGACCGCGACCGCTGGCGGGAGATCGGGGAGGAGGCGCGCCGGTATGTGGTTTGCGAGCGCAACTGGCGTATCAGCGTCGATCGGTATCGTGAGGTTTATGGCCGGGGCATCGGGTGAGGGAACTGTCTCCATGTTCTCGTGATCTTGACCGCCCGGTGTCCGGGTAGCGGGGTGTTTGTGATCGATGCGCGATCTTTTTCTGACTCTTTTCGTTTTCGGCATGATTCCCGTCACCCTGGTGCGTCCGCAATGGGGGCTTTTGATCTGGGCCTGGATCAGCTACATGAACCCCCACCGGTTGACTTGGAGTTTTGCTTACGAGTTTCGCTTCAATTATTTTATTGCTCTGGCCACTCTTCTGGGGATCCTCTTCTCGAAGCATGTGCGGATTCGCATTCCGATGAATGCGGTGACGATCTTGTGGTTTCTTTTTGTGGTCTGGGTTACCATAACCACTTGGACCTCGTTGAATCCGACGTATGCCTGGCAGAGTTGGGAGCGGTTCATAAAGATCCAATTGATGGTCGTCAGTACCTTTATTCTTATGACTGAAAAGGAGTGGTTGAATCGTCTGGCTTGGGTTATTGTCGTTTCGGTCGGATTTTGGGGAATGAAGGGTGGGATTTTTACGATTACGACCGGTGGCGCCTATCGTGTATTTGGGCCTCCGAGCAGTTTCATTGCCGACAACAACGATTTGGCCCTTGCCCTGATCATGACCATCCCACTGATGGGCTATCTTTATCAATGTCACGCCAATCGCTGGATTCGGATGATGATCCTGTCCATGATGCTGACCTCCATAGTCTCGGTGGCCGGCAGTTACTCGCGGGGAGGATTCCTGGGGCTGGGGGTACTGGGGAGCTTTTACTGGTTGCGCAACCGCGGTAAAATTTTGCGCGGCACCCTCTTTCTTGCGGCAGCTTTCATCATGTGGGGCATCATGCCGGACAAGTGGCACCACAGGATGGAAGGGATGTTCGACGAGAATGCGACCATCCTCGAGGATAAATCGGTCACGGGCCGGCTGGCGGCCTGGGATCTGGCGATGGCCGTAGCCAAGGATAGGGTGGTGGGCGGCGGTTTCCGGACTTTTTCGAAGCCGGTTTATATGCATTACACACCGAAGGCGCAACATTTTCAGGATTCCCACAGCATTTATTTTGAGATCATTGGGGAGCAGGGATACATCGGTATTGTCTTGTTTGCCCTTCTGTTTCTGAATTCTTTTCGTCTTGGCATGAAGACTATTCGTATGGTGCGCGGACGGCCTGATTTGAAATGGGCGGATTCCCTGTCAGCGTATCTGCAACTGTCTTTGGTCGGTTACGGGACCTCGGGTGCGTTCTTGGGACTGGCTTATTTCGATTTGCCTTATCATTATTTGACGATGCTTGTAATGACTAATGTTGTTATCAGTAAGGCTTTGAGTGAGGAACCCGCAGATTCTCGTGAGGAAGTTCTGGGCCGAGACCAGCCTGGTGCCTCGTCCACAAGACGCCATCCTGGACTCAGGCGCTATACCTGGCCTGCGAGACTGGATCGGACTCTGGAGAGCCGACCGGGTCGGGTGCCGTTATCGTCAGGAGTGGCTGCCGGGACCCGTCAGTAACATGCGTAACATGCCGATATTAATTAAAACAATCCATGGGTGCCCATATCGGATTGAAGGCGACGCTTGGAGAGATGTAGCATCAGGACTGCCGGTTTGTTGAAAGAGTTCCTGGAGGTCATGATCGACAAGCCGGCGGGGATGGCAGCCCGTTGATAAACGGGCAGAGCCTTCCAGGGATGGCCGGCAAAATTCAACGGGATGGTGTAACCCGTTGAATTTGGAAGAAAAGGCAAAACCACGTTTTGCCTTTCCGGGTTGCAAAAGTCCATGGTTGGACTTTTGCGACAGGCTGTTAAGTCTGGCGAGGAGAGGCGAAGATCTGGTTTTGTCTCTCCGGGTTGAACAAGTCCGTGGATGGACTTTTCAACAGTCTGGCAGGGCCTGAATCGCGGTCGGAGGGGTATGATACGGATATTCAGGCATTATATCTCACGGTGGTCGGTCTTTTTGGTCGTCCTTGAGGCCGCTCTGTTTTTCGGGGCGGTCTACGCGGGCGTGGGGATCCGCTTTTCGGGTTTCTCCGACCTGGAGGCGGGTCTTGTCGAGGTACTCTTTCCGCGGGCCGTGTTCTTCGCGCTGGTGATGGTGGTCAGCATGGCCGCGACCGGTCGTTACCAGCGGGTCATGGTTGATGGGTTCACTGGTGAGGTGTTGAATGTCACCCTGAGCTTCATCATCGGTCTGGTGGCGATCAGTCTTCAGTTCTACGTTTTTCCCGATCTTTTGATAGGACGCGGCTCGTTTGGGTATACCCTCACTCTGGCCTGGGCGGGGGTGTTGCTGGTACGTTGGTTCTTCATTCATCATATTTTTGATGTGGCCAACCTGAAGCGGCGGGTATTGGTTATCGGCACCGGCAACAACGCCCGCCTGGTGTGGGAGCGGTCGCAGCGGGCTCGGACCGATCACCTCATCCTCGGTTTCTGGCCGGTGGCGGGCTGTCCGGAGGCGGTCCCCCGGCAACAACTTCTCGAGGGGGGAGAAGATCTGGCGGAGTGTGTTGCCCGCCTGATGGTCGACGAGGTGGTGGTGGCGACCGACGAGCCATTGTCGGCGATGTACATGAGTGACATCATGACCTGCAAGTCCAATGGGGTGAGGATTCTCGATCTTCTGGCCTTTTTCGAACGGGAGGATCGGGTCATTGACATGGAGATCCTGGATGCCCAATGGTGGATCTTCAACGCCGATGGGGTTGGTCCCGGTCCGGTTCGGGCGGCCTCGAAGAAGGTGTTTGATGTCGTCATCAGCCTGCTGCTCCTCTCCCTGACCTGGCCGCTCATGCTCTTCACCGCTCTGGCGATCCTGGTCGAGAGCGGCAGGCCGGTTTTCTACGCACAGAGGCGGGTGGGGTATGGGGGGAAAATATTTACCGTCCTCAAATTCCGGAGCATGTACGCCGATGCCGAGAAGGATGGGGTGGCCAGGTGGGTCTCCCGAGGGGATGCGCGGGTGACGCGGGTGGGGCGCTTCATCCGGGCCTCCCGGATCGATGAGCTTCCGCAGTTTTTTAACGTCCTTCGGGGCGAGATGAGCCTGGTCGGGCCACGTCCCGAACGTCCGGAGTTCGTTGAACCCCTGCGACGCAAGATCCCCTTTTATGCGGAGCGTCTCCGGGTGAAGCCAGGGATCACCGGCTGGGCCCAGATCAGCTACGGGTACGGGGCCTCGGATGCGGATGCGGCGGAAAAGCTGAAGTACGATCTGTATTATGTAAAGAATCAAAGTTTCTTTTTGGACCTCCTGGTTCTGGTCCTGTCGGTGGAGGTAGTCCTTTTTGGGAGGGGGGTGGAAGGGCCGAGAGACAGGGGCGGTTCGGCTGGGATGGCAAAATGACGCCTTTCCCGGGTCTCCGCCGGAGTACTGCCTGGTTGATCAGGTCGGAAGGGTCGGTTCGGTCGGAATGGCAAAATGATGTATACTCGACCCCGGGGAATGGAGTAGACTGACTCCCTTTGATCACCGGGGGGGGGGGGGGGGGTTTTGGGAAGGGGGGGCGGGGTAGTGGCGGACGGCGGATCAGGCGGGAGGTAGGATCGATCCCATGGAAGATTTCATCTTGAGGGCCTGGTTTGCCGGGGTGGGTGTTGCCCTGATCGCGGGGCCGCTGGGGTGTTTTGTGGTCTGGCGCCGCCTGGCCTACCTCGGAGAGACCATGGCGCATGGGGGACTCCTGGGGCTTGCCCTGGGTTTCGCCATGGGGTGGCCGCCGCTCCTCTGCGTTCTGGGGGTCGTCCTGCTCATGGCGCTCTTGCTGGCGCGCCTGCAGCGAGGGGGATCGCTGGCCGACGACACGCTGTTGGGGATCCTGGCCCATGGATCGCTTGCGCTCGGGCTGGTGATCCTGGGATTCATGACCTGGCTCAGGGTGGACCTCTTCGCCTTTCTTTTCGGCGATATCCTGGCGGTATCCGCTGGCGATATCGCCCTGATCTGGGGGGTTGCCCTGGGACTTCTTCTGATCCTGGGATACTTCTGGAACCCGTTGCTGTCCATGACGCTCCATGAGGAACTGGCCAGGGCTGAGGGCGTGCCGGTTGACCGCCTGCGGCTGCTGATCCTGATTTTGATCGCGGTCTTGATCGCGGTGGCGATGAAGGTGGTGGGGATCCTCTTGACGACGGCCTTGATGATCATTCCCCCGGCGACAGCCCGACTCTTTTCGGGGAGTCCCGAGCAGATGGCGGTGTTGGCCTCTCTGTTGGGGGTGGTGAGTGTTGCCCTGGGACTTTCGGCCTCCGGGCAGTGGGATCTTCCGGCTGGACCCGCCATTGTCCTGGCGGCGGCGGTGTTGTTCGCGTTAGGCTTCTGGAGGCGAGGTCGAACGCGGTCATGAGCGGCCCCGAAATTGCCTGTCCTGATTTCAGGTGGGCTTTGGGGAGGTCCGGGGGGGGAAGCGGGTGACCGCTCGGGAAAGCGGAAACACGGAGGTCCGGGTCGTGATTGCAGCCGTATCGAACAATGTTCCGGGGGTACTGGCCATATTGGCCGCGTTCCTGAGTGGTTTGGCGCTTTTGAAGTGCCGGTGTCGGACGCGGGACGGGCGATCAGGGCGGGACTCCTCCTCGTGTGCGAGCGGTCCTTCCAACAGTGAGGAGAGGCAACGACGGGGATTGGCGGAGGAATCCTCTTCTGCGGGAGAGGATTCCCGGCTGGGTGAGGGGGGGGCTGGTGCGGCGGAAGGGGACTTGCAGCCGCTCCCGCCAGGCTGGCGGTACCCCTCCGCGCTCTATCGAGAGAAGCTCCGGGTCGGGGAGTTGCGGCCGGATCCGGACCAGCAGGCGATCATGCCGGCGCTCGATGCCTTGGTTCGGGAGTTGTCGCGGGAAGTTCGCCGGGCCCCCTGGCGTGGGGTCACGGTGTGGCAATATGCCGATGCCGAACCACCGCCCCGGGGGCTCTACATGTTCGGGACCGTGGGTCGCGGCAAGTCGATGTTGATGCAACTGGTCTTCGATGGGTCTGATTTTCCCGAGAAGAGGCGGGTCCATTTTCACCCTTTCATGGAGGAATTGCACGATCGGATGCACTCGGCGAAGCCTGGCCCAGGGGTGGACCGGGTGCTGCAGATCGCAAGCGACATCGCTGCCGGGGCGCGGCTCCTCTGTTTCGACGAGTTCTATGTCACCAATATCGGTGACGCCATTCTCCTTGGCAGGACGATGCAGGCCCTTTTCCGGTGTGGGGTGACGGTCTGTACCACCAGCAACTGGGCCGCTGACGATCTGTTCCATGATGGGCTCAACCGCGACAGTTTTCTGCCCCTGTTGCGGATTCTGAAGCGTCACGTTCATGAACTGGACCTGGCCCAGGGAGCCGATTGGCGGCGTCAACACACCGATCCGGTGAGTGATCTCGGGGGCGATGCCGAGGCCCTTTTCCTGGAATTGAGTCTCCAGCCGCCGACCCCTGGGGAGTGGCACTTCAACCGGGTGAGCGTGAATTGTCTGGGGGCCGAGGCGGGCGTCTTCTGGTTTGCCTTCGAGGATCTCTGTCACCGGGCTCTGGGGCCGGCCGAGTACATGGATCTCAGTCGTCAGGCGCGGGCGGTGATCGTGTCGGGAGTCCCGAAACTGGGCGGCGATAATGCCGATGCTGCCATGCGTTTTGTGGTGATGGTCGACCTCCTCTATGAAGGGCGCATTCCGTTCCGACTCTTCAGCGATCTGGAGTTGGATGCCATCTGTCCATCCGGACCGGCGGCATTTGCTTTTCAGCGAACGGTTTCGCGTATCCATGAGTTGACGCGAATCTTTCCCACCTGATCCCCTGGTCCCAGGGTGGATTTTCGCGGCTCCGTTGGGAGGCAGGAGTGAAACATCGGGAAGAGATTCTTCAGGCCATCCCTGCGGCGTCGCCGGACGAGGCCTTCTTTTTTCACACCTATTCCGAGTGGTTGGACAAGTATACCGAATTGGGCAATCCCGTCTGCGAGTTGAAGTACCTGGCAGGTCCCCGTCAGGAATTGTTCGCTTCCCTCGGGATCGATGAGGCATCGATCCTTCTGTGGTTCGAAGAGATCAGGAAACTGAACCAATACGGCAGGGCCGGTCTCCACTACCTGGTGGCCCTGGCCGGCCTGGGCCTGGAAGAGGGACTGCGGGTCCGGCCCGAGTTGGACCTGCTTGCCGGGGCCGTGGCCGATGCCTTGGAAGAGCGGCTGCAACTGAACGGGCAACTTACCGCACTCCCGGAGGCCTTTGCCCGTTATATCGATTGGGAGCGAATGGCCTCCGACTGGCTGGTCACGGGGAAACTGATCGTCTTCCACTTCGAGGAGATGGAATGGGTAGTCTTTCGTGAGGAAACGGGGAAGAGAGAGAAGGGAAGCGGAGGCGCGGACTGGAAACCCGATGATCCAGACACTGAGAGACTTGGTGGCACCTGACCCGGGTTTATAGGGGGGGGACCCAGACCGGGCGCCACCAAGCTTCTATCTGTGAATATAAGGCAATCCGGTTTACCCGTCAAGGATTTCTTTCCGTGGGATCATGCGGTATTGCGTGCGGATTGGTCCCGGTCGCGGGAGCCAAGTGTCCGGCAATCCGGCGCGAAAGAGGGCGGGAGCGGCGTCTTATGAGGGTCGGGTTTTTACCTTGAGGGGGAAGCAGAGACTTGGTGGCGCCCGAACCCGGGTTGATAGGGGGGGGACCCGGACCAGGCGCCACCAAGCTTCTATCCAGGAATATAAGCCCGTCGCTGCCTGCTGTCAAGGAGTTTCCATTCGTGGAATTTCCGGTGATGATCACGGTGCGTTCCCAGATTCCACCACCTTGACGACCCGTTGAAACAATTTGGTCACCTGATGGGCGATGCCATTCCGATCCAGTGGCGCGTGGGAGGATTTCCAGGCTTCATAGCGGAACTGAACGGCGAAGGCTGTCGTTGGTGTCCAGGAGACAGGGAACATTCATGGCGTCCGACCCCACTCGACAGCGAGAGGAACGGGAGCGGGCGGGGGGCAAGGAGAAGTCTGGACCGGGCTGAATGGAGCTGGATCAAGGGGGAGAGCGCGACCAAGCGCCCAATGGAGGCTGGGAGACGAGCGACGCCGCGTCGGCCCAGAGAGGGGAAGGGGCATTCTTGCAAAGAGAGGGGGCCGATAGAGATTTCGGGCAGAGACTTGGCGGCGCCTGGCCCGGGTTGATAGGGGGGGGCCCAGGCTGGGCGCCACCAAGCTTCTATTCAGGAATATAAATTCTGCCCGGCCCTTTGTCAAGGGTCCTTGTTCCCCGGAATGGACGATGCTGTCGGGTTTCCGGGTCGGCTGGCAGCTTTCCCGTGCAATTTTGGGAGGTTCGAGGGGCATCCCTGGTGTCTGCGGGTGAGCTTGGGACGGGTTTGTTCCGGTGATTCCGGATTCGAGGAGAGGCAGAGATGAGTGGAGCGATTCTGCGTAAGGAGTCCGGGGGGAAGTTCGGGATCGCTGAAACCGGTTTCTTTTTGCGGGCGATATTCCCTTATCTTCGCCAGTATCGGGGGAAGGCGGTCCTGGTCATTTTAGTCTGGTGGGCAGGGTTGGCATTTGAGAACCAGATGATTCCTCTGAGTTTCAAGTATATGATTGATGACGCGATTATTCCGCGCGATTGGGATCAACTGATACTGATTTTGGTACTTTTGGCGGTCGGTTCTGTATTGGCATCCTTGTGTATGCTGGTTCGTGATTTTGTGAGATCGGACGTGACTGTGAATATAATAAATGATATTCGCAGAAAAGTTTTCAGGCATTTGGATTATGTCCGGCTTGATTGTTTTGGTCAAAATCAGAACGCGAGCATTTTGTCATCGCTTTCGGTGGATTTGACGGCTATTGAAAATGCCTTGAATATGGCGTTGCCGCTGGGGATTATTTCACCTCTCGGTATCCTGTTGAGTGCCTATCTGTTGTTTTCCATCAACTGGGAAATGGCTATATTGGTGTTTATATTATTGCCGCTGACATTGGTTGGCCCTCTTCTTTTGACAAATTTGTCATTCAGGAGTCAGACCAATGCCAGAGGTGGATTGACGCGGATGCTTGCTTTTGTTCAAGAGCAGTTGGATGGTCAGTCTCTGATCAAATCTCTGCACTTGTCCCATTATTTCCATGTGTCCTTCGATGGAATTCTGGAATCCCTTGGTCTGTTGACCAAGAAAGCCGTCATCGCCAATTGTATGATAGAAAGGGCGTCCCGGTCTTCTATTCTTTTATTCAATATAGTGATCGTTTCCATTGGTGCTTTGTTTGCGGCGATGGGAGAGATTTCCGTCGGTGATCTGGTCGTTTTTCATTCGATGTTTTTGGCGCTCAGTCGGGCTTTCGAGGGGATCACCTGGATGATCCCTTACATGATCAATGCGTCTGTCAGTATGAACAGGATCCAGAGAATTCTTGATATCGACAAGTGCTATAAGGAAAGCGGTGTTGGGTTGGAGAAAATTATCCATGGCATTGAAATGGATCATGTTTCATTCGGCTATGATTCCGCAAATTACACGCTGAGGGATGTCGCAATCGGCATCAAAATGGGTGAATTTGTTGCTTTTGTGGGTGCCAGTGGCTCTGGAAAAAGTACGGCGGCCAAGCTGATCATGAATTACTACGAACAGAACCAGGGAGCGATTTTTATCGATGGAATTGACCATAGAATGATAGAAAGAAAATCGTTCTGTTCCCGGATTGGATACATGGCCCAGGATGTCTTTCTCTTCAATCTTTCCATCCGGGACAATATTCGGTTGGGTAACCTTCGGGCGACCGACGAAGAGGTGCAGGATGCGGCTAGAAGCGCCATGATTCATGACGATATCATGGCTCTTCCGGATGGGTATGGAACGGTCATTGGTGAAGGTGGCACCGGTCTTTCCGGGGGCCAGGCCCAGCGGGTGGCCCTGGCCAGATCTTTTCTGCAACGACCGGATGTTCTCATTCTCGATGAAGCCACTTCCAAGCTGGACTCGGTCGTCGAGAGAGAGATCGATGAGAACATATCGCGGTTCCGCAAGGGACGGATCGTTATCCTTGTGACCCATCATTTGAGGTCAGTCGTCGATGCCGATAAAATATTCGTTTTCGATCGTGGTGAAATCGTGGAACAGGGAGATCATGGAACCTTGATGAATCAGGGTGGGGTTTACGCCAATTTGTTCAATCAGCAGGTTCCTGTCGTTTACGATGATCATGTTCCCATGGTCAACGTTGGATGGTTTTTACAGTTGCCTTTCTTGGCCGATGTTCCCGGTCACCTTCTGAGAACCATCGTGAGTCAGTTCGGAACCGAGAGCTTCAGAGGTGGCGAATACATTTTCCGGGAGGGGGATCCGGCCACCAAATTTTTCATTATCGTTACCGGAAGAGTCGAGGTTATCCGCCGCGACCGTAGAACCGGGGAAGAAAGGGTGGTGGGAACCATGCGGGATTCCGACTATTTTGGTGAAATCGGCATTCGCTACCAGGTTTCGAGGACAGCGTCGATACGGGCGGCGGAGCCGACGCAGTGCCTGGTGCTGGGAGAGTCGGTTTTCCGGGAACTCTTCTCCCGGTCAAGCTCCATGCAGAAGACGGCCCGGAGGCGTTGGGAGAATTTTCCGGGGATCGATGGCTCCTGCGGCTCCTGCGGCTCCTGATGACTGTCTCCGGCGGTTCATCGTCCTTCCGAGCCTGTCGCAAAATGGCCGTCAATGGCCATTTTGTCTGACGGAAGACGCAAACAAGGTCTCTTTTTCCTTACGGAATCAATCTGTTATGCGGACTGATTCCGGTGGCGTGCTTCTGCGCCGCAGAGTTTGGCGCACTCTGCGACAGGCTCTTCCATGACGCCATGAAAGGGGATTCTGGTCCCATGGAGTTGCCTTTAAGCCCGTTGGTCGATTCGGACTGTTTCCCGAGGGAGAGTGGTATCGGTGCCGGCGAGAGCCATCCCGACCATTACCTTGCCAGTGGTAATCGGACCTTGGCGTTGGGGCTCCCGGCGTTGGCGTTTGACCTCTTTGCCGAGGGACTGCGGCGTTTTCCGGGCCATCCGGGCCTGATCCATCGAGCCGCGCTGGCACTGGCCAATGCTGGTTCCCTGACCCGGGCCGGGGCATTTCTCGCACCGCTCCTGGGTCGGACCGATCTGGGAGCGGGCATGATCGTCGAGGTGGCCAGCCTGGCCGGACGCCTGGCCAAGGAGCGCTGTCACCGGACCCGTGACCCGGAACGCCGTTGGGAGGCCGCCGCCGAAGCGGCCCTCCATTACCTGCGGGCCTTCCGGGTGGATGGCAATCCCTTTCCGGGTATCAACGCCGCGACCATGGTCCGCCTGGTCGGAGAGGCGGGACTTGCCCGGAGTCTGGCACTGGAAGTTCGGGGGCGATGTCTCGCCGATCCTGGTGCAGCCGGTGGTCATCAGTGGCGTGCGGCAACCCTGGGCGAAGCGGCGATGCACCTCGGCGATGACCAGGAGGCGGAACGTTGTTACCGGGAGGCCCTCGCTCTGGCGGGTGGAAGCCATGGGGAAATCGCCAGCATGCGTCGGCAGCTCTTTCTTCTGGAGCCGCTATTGCCCGTTGCCGCCCATCTGCGATCGATTCTGTCGCTGCCGCAAGTGGCCTTTTTTGCGGGTAACCGCATCGATTCGCCCGGGCGTCAGCCGCCACGCTTTCCGCCCGAGGCCGTGGGGGAAGCGGCGGCCCGCATCGAGGCGGCGTTGGCAAGGTTGAATATCGGCATCGGCTGCTCCGGTCTGGCGAATGGCGGGGATCTCCTTTTTGCCGAAGCGCTGTTGGCCAGGGGCGGCACTTTGCACGTCGTATTGCCTTTTCGGGATGAGGATTTTATCCGTGTCAGCGTTGCCTCGGCAGGCCAGGTGTGGGTCGAGCGGTTCCAAAAGGCGCTGAGACGGGCGACGTCGGTCACCTACGGCATGCGGGATCCCGGGGGTGATGACCCCACCCCTTTCACCTACGCGGCCCGTCTTCTTGCCGGGGCGGCTGTCACCCATGCAGCCTCTTTGGGGGAATCACCCCTGCTCCTGGCCCTCTTGGCTCGGGAGGGGGCCCACCTTCCCGGGGGGACCGAAGAGTCCATCGATCATTGGCGCTCCCTGGGGTTGCCGGCACACATCATCGATCTCTCCGGCTGGGTGGCACCGACCGGGTCCGGGGAGACCAGTACGAAAAGTGGCTGCGACCCGGCGGTTAAATCGCCGCCGGCAGTGATCGAGACGGACGGATCACCCGTTCCTGGAAGCGGGCGCGGCTGGGAGATGGAGGCTGGTCGGTGGGACACTCCCCTTCGGGATGTGAAGACGATGTTGTTCGCCGATGTCTCCGGTTTCTCCCGCATTCCGGAGAGAGATGCCCCGGCCTTTTACAGTCGTTTCCAGGCCATGGCGAAAAGGGCCATCGATGCAGCTCCGGTCCCGCCTTTCTTTAGCAATACCTGGGGGGATGGTCTGTTCGTGGTCTTCGACCGGGTCACCGATGCGGCGGCGACGGCGCTCTGCCTGCGGGACGAGGGAAGCAGGCAGGACTGGACCGAGGTCGGGTTGCCGGCGGAAACCGGGCTCCGCATCGCCCTTCATGCCGGGCCGGTCTTTCTTGGACACGACCGGGTCATCGATCGACCAAGCTGCTTTGGGACTCATATTACCATTGCAGCCCGTATCGAACCGGTGACTGCGGTTGGCGCGGTCTATCTCGACGAGCGGACGGTCTGGTTGTTGGCCGCCTCGGGGGGGGGAGACCACGCCTGCGATCTCGTCGGGGAAGTGGAGCTGGCCAAGGGATACGGCAAGGAGCGCCTCTTTCGCCTGCGTCGCGCTGCGGAAACGGAGTAGGTTGAAGCGGGATAGGGGGTGGATAATGGTCAGCACTGGACCCAGGGGAGTCCCCGAAAACGCCAGCCGTTGACGCTGGAACGGTGGTGGTTTTCGTCCCGGTCCCCTTCGAAGCCCTCCTTGACGTTATAGACGGCCTCGTAGCCGGCCTCGCAGAGGAGATTGCCGGCATCGATCGAACGATGCCCGGAACGGCAGATCAGGACGATTTTCTGATCTTTCCTGGCCATACGACCGACCTCTTCCAGAAAATGCGGATTGAGCTCGAAATCGGGGGCGTCCTGCCAGGGTATATTGATGACCCCGCGTGGGCTGCCGACAAAAAAGTGTTCGATTTCCGAACGGATGTCGAGAAACACCACCTCGCGGTCCTGGACCAGCCGGAAGGCCTCTTCGGGATCGACCTGGCGGAGATTGGGGTGGACGGGGCTGTGGGGGGCGGACGGCAGCATGAAGACACCTCAAGGAAGGTCAGGAAGAATGACCGCGCCAGTGGCGCGACGGCCCGGATATTGCTGCTCCCTTGGGCCAATCATCCATAATCACATGTCGACGCTATCACGAGTGGGGGGCATGTGTATACGGAGGGTTCTTCGGTGTCAGGGGGGTGACGGGGATCGGAGGTTCAAGCTCGCCGAGAAACGGTCAGGGCTTTCCAGGGGTGGCCGGTCAAACTCGGCGTGACGGCGTAACCTGTTGAATTTTTTAGTGAAGTCAAAGCCGTGTTTTGCTTTCCCGGGTTGGAGAGGCCTACGGGAGGATTGATTCAACAGGCCGTCGAGAGAGGAGGGTGGCTGGACTCGGAGAATCTCGATGATATTATAGGGGGGGAGTGGGGGGGCAGGCAGGTGCCTCTCCTGCGGGGTTGTCTGTTCCCGTCGGGCAGTCAGGGAAGGCTGAGCCGGTCATGGACGCAGTGGATGGTGGATCGTGACCCAGACCAAACCGAAACGAACCGGTTCCACGCGCACGTCGTCTGCGGCGGATTCCTCCCGGTTGAAGGAGATGAAATCCTTCCTCTCCAACCAGAAGGTCCATTCCCGGGTGCGCAAGAAGCCGGCGCCGGTCCCGGAGGTGGAGAATTCGGTACTCGCCAGGAGGGGGCACGCACGTGGCCGTGTCTCGTCCTCCTTCGGTGGGTTGATACGGGAGTTGGCCAGGGCCGGGGTCTTCCTTCTGGCGGGTTCGGTTCTGGTGTTGCGTGGTGGGGGGAGTCGGATTCTGGCTTGGCTGGGGGCAGGTTGGCATGCCCTCTTCTCCTCCCGGAAGAGGTTACGGGATGGAGGGGCGGGCTTGACCGGCTTCGGGGATTCCCGGGAGTTTCCGGGGGGCAGGGAGCGGGTCGCCGCTGCGGATTGGGTCGCTGGGGGAGTCGGAAGGGCGCTTGCGGGTGACATCGAATCGGCCAAGGTGGCCGCTCTGGAAGAGGAGGAGGAGGGCCTTCCCAGGGAGGAACTCGATGACCAGGCGGCGGCCTTGCGTGCCCGTCTGGAGAAGACCGGCGGTAGGGCTTGACCGAGGGGGAGGGAGTGGCCTGCGCTTGGGCTGAGGGGGTTGCTGGTTTGCTGGGCTTGGCCCGCTCGGAAGTGGCCTGCCCGGCTGGGGGAGTTGTTATCAATACTGACTATCTGAAGGTTGGTGCCGTTTCGTGACTCCACAAGAGTATCCTGATGCCCTTCCCCCTGGGTCGACTCTCCTCTGGTACGAGATCCGCAAGGTTCTCGGCAAAGGGGGGTTCGGCATCACCTATCTGGGCCGGGATTCCAATCTGGATCAGTGGGTTGCCATCAAGGAGTACCTTCCTTCGGGGTTTGCCAGTCGCCAGCGGGGGCATGGGGTCCGACCCAACACCCCCAACGATGCCAAGACCTTCGAGTGGGGACTGGACCGGTTCCTCCTGGAGGCTCAGACCCTGGCCCGGTTCAAGCACCCCGCGATCGTGCGAGTGGTCAGTTTCTTCCGTGATAGCAATACCGCCTACATGGTCATGGAGTACGAGGAGGGGGAGGGTCTGGATGACATCCTGAAGCGGCGCAAGGTGCTGCCGGAAGAGGAGATCCTTGCCTTCCTGCCCTCCCTTCTTTCCGGGCTGGAGGTCCTGCATCGGGCCGATTTCATCCACCGGGATATCAAACCTCCCAACATCCTCATTCGCAAGAATGGCACCCCGGTTATCCTCGATTTCGGTTCTGCTCGCCAGGCGATCGCCGGGCAGTCCGATCAAATGACGAGCCTTCTGAGCCTTGGGTACTCTCCCTTCGAGCAGTACGATACCACCGGGAACAGGCAGGGTCCCTGGTCGGACATTTATGCCTTGGGCGGGGTTCTCTACCGAGCGATCACCGGTCAGAAGCCCTTGGATGCGGCGATTCGCATTTCGGCGCGGTTACGCAACGAACGCGATCCCATGAAGTCGGCCGAGGAGTTGGGGCGGGGGCGTTATTCCGTGCGTTTCCTGAAGGCCATTGACATGGCGTTGATGGTCCTGGAGACCGAACGTCCGCAGTCTGTTGGGGAGTGGCGGCTCCAGTTGCTGGGCGAGGAGGATGCGGCATCACCGACGGTACTTGCTGGGCAGCCTGCTGGGGTGACCGTGACCGGAGTTTCCCAGTCTCCCCTTCCCGCCACCAAGAGGAAGAAGAGCAGTTGGCGTTCCTTCATCGCCTCTCTCAACGATTTCGGGTCCGAGCCGGACGCAGGTGAGGAGGCTGCGGTTGCTGCTTCCGGCCCTCAGGCAGCTTCCCCTCCCGTGGCTGCTGCCCAGGCGGTGGTCTCCAAGCCGGCGATCGGTCGGGGGACCCCCTCTGGGGCGGTTGCTTCCCCGCCTGCGGCAGCGAAGGTCGGGGGTGGATCGCCCCCGCCCGAGGGAGCGGGTCGCTCCATCGCTCCCCCGGTTGTGGTCGCGACCCCGGTTGCGGCAGCAAAACCTCGGGCCCCGAGGAGGGGCGATATCTGGGTCGAGCCCTTCACGAAGATGGAATTTCTCTGGATTCCGGGTGGGGTTTTCATGATGGGGTCCGGAAAAAATGAGTCCGGGCGCCGGGCCGACGAGCATCCTGCCCACGAGGTGGAGCTTGACGGTTTCTGGATGGCCAAATATCCGGTTACCTGGGCCCAGTGGCACAAGGTGATGAAGTGTTATCCCGAGGGCGAGGTGCCCGATGCCGCCCATGCCAATCATCCAGTGGAGCGGGCGATCTGGGAAGAGGCGCAGAAATTCTTGCGCCAATACATACGCCTCATCGGGACCCGCAACCGCCTGCGGCTGCCCACCGAGGCTGAGTGGGAGTTCGCTGCCAGGGCTGGTACCACCGCTTCCTTTCCCTTCGGCGACGATAGCAGGCAGTTGGGCAAATGGGCCTGGTACCGGGACAACTCCGATGGTCGGACCCATCCGGTAGGCGAAAAGGAGCCCAACGCCTGGGGCCTTCATGACATGATCGGCAATGTTTGGGAGTGGACGGACGACTGGTACAGTGAGAGCTACTACGCCCGTTCCCCGAGGAAAAATCCCCGCGGCGCCCCTTTTGGCGAGATCCGGGTTCGGCGGGGCGGGTGCTGGCGGAGTACGGCCAGTATTTGCCGGGTGGCGCACCGCAATCGGGTTTCGCTTGCATCCGCCGGTGAGGCGACGGGCCTGCGCCTGGTGCGGGCGGAGGAGGAAGTCAAATAGGGCAGAGCCCCTCCCGATCGTCATCCTCTTCGGGATCTGCTTCTGCCTCTTCCGGGCTTTCGAAATCGAGTCCCAGTCCCGTTGCTGTGACCCTGGCCACGACGCAAGGAAAGGACATACTGAACTCCCTTCCCCCCCGATGGCGTGTCAGTGTCGCCACTCCCACGTCACCGACCAGGACTCCCTCGGGTCTGTGATCGGTGATCAGGAAGGCGCCGCTAAGGCTGACGTCCTTGGTCAGACCAGTGTGAACGGAGCCCTTTTCGGCATCGAAGACCAGCCGGGTCTCAAAGGGGATGCGTCTCTCTCCTCTGGGTGGCAGGTCTTGGGGCTTCGGTCCCTTGGGAGGATCAGGGGGAAGATCGGGCGACATGGGGGCAATCCTCTATGTGGTCACCATTCCGAGCCTCCTGATTGTAGCTGTTTTGCCGGCAGTCGGCAATCACGCGAGGCGGTCGGTTTCCGTCTGCCGCACGCATTTGGACTGCAAGCGTCGAAAAAGACCGCAGGGTACCTTCCTCCGGCTGTATGGCTTGGATTATTGCTCACATTGAGCAGCCAGCCCTGAAGGAAGGGAAAGCAGCCTGTTGAAAAGTCCATTCATGGACTTTTCAACCCGGAAAGGCAATAGAAAGTTTTTCCTTTCCTTCCAAATTCAATGGGTTACACCGTCCCGTTGAATTTGGTCGGCCATCCCTGGCCGGCGCAGCCCGGTTATCGACGGGCTGTTAACGAGACTGGATATTGTTAGCCGCGTTGGCGGCCTCCTTGCGCAATGAGATGGGAAGAGTTTTTTTCGATTCAAGGGGGGGTGCGAATTTTTCCGATCACTCGTGGAACCATGATGCTTACAGGTAAGGTCGAAGAAAGAAAAGTTGGTTGAGGGCTTGGAACTGCCAAATATCTCTTCTTTCCGGTAGCAGCGCGAGCTGACATGATTCCATGTGGTTGGTCGTTCGATAATAGTTACGCGCGGTTACCGGAGGTTCTGTTTACACGTCTGGCGCCATCACCGGTTCGCGACCCTCGACTGGTGATCCTCAACGAGCCCCTGGGCCAACGGCTGGGCCTGAACTTTTCCTCCATGAGCAGCCAGGCATTGGCGGAACTGTTCGCCGGCAACCGGCTTCCCACGGGGGCCGATCCTCTGGCGCAGGCGTATGCCGGACATCAGTTCGGTCACTTCACCATGCTGGGGGATGGCCGGGCCATCGTCCTTGGTGAACAGATGGCACCGGATGGGAAACGTTTCGACATCCAATTCAAGGGGTCCGGTCGCACCCCCTATTCCCGCAATGGCGATGGCCGTGCAGCCCTGGGCCCGATGCTTCGCGAGTACATCATCAGCGAGGCGTTGCACGCTTTGGGTATTCCCACAACTCGCAGTTTGGCGGTGGTCACCACCGGGGAATGGGTGTTCCGAGGGACGCCCCTTGCCGGGGCCATTCTCACCCGGGTGGCCTCCAGCCATTTGCGGGTAGGGACCTTCCAGTATCTGGCCATGCGCAGAGAAACCGGGGTGCTGAACCGACTGGTGGATTACGCCCTTGAGCGGCACTATCCGTCCTCGCGTGGTGGAAACGCCGCCATGGCCCTTCTCTCGGGGGTAATGGAGCGGCAGGCGGCCCTGGTGATCGAGTGGCTGCGGGTTGGTTTCGTCCATGGGGTGATGAACACCGACAACATGGCGATCTCCGGCGAATCGATTGACTTCGGCCCCTGCGCTTTCATGGATGTCTTCCAGCGGGGAACGGTCTTCAGTTCCATCGATCAAACCGGCCGCTATGCTTTTGCCAATCAGCCGGGGATCACGCAGTGGAATTGCGCCCGTTTCGCCGAATCCCTGCTTCCCCTGCTGCACCCGGATCCCGTCATGGCGGCCGGCATGGCCCAGGAAGCCATCGATGGCCTTGCCAGCTTGCTGCAAACCCGATGGCTTTCGATGATGCGGGCGAAACTTGGATTGGCAGGAGAAGAGGCAGGGGACGCAGGTCTGATCGGGGATTTGCTGGATTGGATGGAGGAGCGCTCCGCCGACTATACTCGGACATTTCGCTCCCTTGCGGCAGAGACATTGCCGGATGATTCCCTGTTCCGGGATGCGCCATTTCTGGCGTGGCAAAGGCGCTGGTTGCAGCGGTTGGAGGCCAACCCAGGCGGCCGGAAAGCGGGGCGTGCCCATATGCTCGACGTTAACCCTGCTGTGATCCCCCGCAATCACAAGGTGGAGGAGGCGATCAACGCCGCCGTTTTGGCAGAGGAATTGACTCCTCTCCATGATCTTCTTGCGGCGCTGGCCCACCCTTATGAGGATCAGCCCTCGCTGGAGCCTTACACTCGGCTTCCCGAGTCCGCGCAGCGAGTGTACAAAACATTTTGTGGCACCTGAACCGTAATGCCCTGGCGGCAGTCATTTTCCCCCTCCTTGCGTCTTTTCCATGGTTTGCCCTTCTGAAAATGGATTCAGAAAGAGTGAACCTGATCAAAACCCAATGGAACCCTGGAGAAAAAATGGGCGCTTACGTTCCATCACCATATGCCGAGAATTGGATGTTTCCGGACTTTGATTTGGTAGGCCCACCAGGATTCGAACCTGGGACCGACCGGTTATGAGCCGGCGGCTCTGACCGCTGAGCTATGGGCCCGAACCCGGAGCCGCTGTCGCGACGAGGTTCGACTTCTTTGGACTCCGAATCGCGATGTCCCCGATTCCGCCACGAGGTCAGGACTCGAGAAAACTCCGCAGCTTGCGCGATCGCGTCGGGTGACGCAACTTGCGCAGCGCCTTGGCCTCAATCTGACGGATACGCTCGCGGGTGACGTGAAACTGCTTTCCGACCTCCTCCAGGGTGTGATCTGTCGCCAAGCCGATGCCAAAGCGCATTCTCAGGACGTTCTCCTCCCGATCAGTCAAGGTTTTCAAGACTCGCCCTGTGGTATCGCGAAGGTTGGACATGATCGCCAACTCTGAGGGTGAGAGCATTGACTTGTCTTCGATGAAATCTCCCAGGTGGGAATCCTCTTCGTCACCTACCGGGGTTTCCAGCGAGATCGGTTCCTTGGCTATTTTCAGGACCTTGCGCACCTTGTCGAGCGACATCTCCATTCGTACCGCAATCTCCTCCGGAGTCGGCTCACGCCCCATCTCCTGCAACATCTGCCGACTTGTCCGGACGAGCTTATTGATCGTTTCGATCATATGGACAGGGATCCGGATCGTCCGGGCCTGGTCGGCAATCGAGCGGGTGATCGCTTGTCGAATCCACCAGGTGGCGTAGGTCGAAAATTTATACCCGCGGCGCCATTCGAATTTGTCCACTGCCTTCATGAGGCCGATGTTGCCCTCCTGGATCAGATCGAGAAATTGCAGGCCACGGTTGGTGTATTTCTTGGCGATGGAGATGACCAGACGCAGGTTGGCCTCCACCATCTCCTTTTTTGCCAAGCTCGCCTTGCGCTCGCCGTTCTGAACCATTCGGGCGGTGTTCTTCAACTCGGTGACTGACTGTCCGGTCTCTTCTTCAATGGCATGCAGACGGCTTTGCCGCTCGGAAATTTCATTGCCGCGCTCCAGGAACCGATCCCAGTAGCGGACCTGGCGACCGCGCAGTTTCTCCAACCAATCCGCTCGTCCCTCGTGGTTGGTGTACTCCTTGAGGAAGCTTTTTTTGGGGACCCCCGCCCACTCGGAAATCTTGAGCAGTTCGCTCTCCAATTCCCGGACACGCTCCATCTGGCCCTTGAGCCGGTCGACAAGTCGATCCAGTTGTTTCTGCGAAAATTTGACGGCACCAACCAGCTGAATGATCTTCTCTTTTTGTTTTTCGTAGCGCTTTTGAACTTCTGCCAGGACCCTCTCCTCGCCAGACTGGCGAGCAAGGGCCTTCTCGTTCATGAGTTCACGCAGCACCGTGCTTTCCAGGGCGATCAACTCAAAATCCCGCAAGGTCGATTCCAGGAGTTCCATCATCCTGGCATCTTCCTTGACCACCGCCCCTAACCCCTGTTCTCCTGTTGCATCGACCGCTGCCGCCTCTGTTTCGCCCCCATCCGCGTCTTCGGAGTCGGAGTCGAGGAGGGGCTCTTCCTCTTCCTCTTCCTCCTCTTCCCCGTCGAGTTCATCCTTTTCCCCGGGTTCGTGTGGAGGGGCGATATCGAGGACATCGCGCAAGGAGATCTCGCCGCTGCGCAATTTCTCGGAGAGTCGGATGATCTCCTGGAAGGTGATCGGCGCGTCGCAAATGGCGCTGATCACCTCGTTGCGACCCCCTTCGATTCGCTTGGCAATGACGATCTCACCCTCGCGGGTAAGGAGATCGACCGAACCCATCTCCCGGAGGTACATGCGAACGGGATCGTCGGTCTTGCCCAGGTCGATGTCGTCGATGGCGTTTTCGGAGCTGCCGCTCTTGCCCTCGAGGTCGATCTCCTCCTCGAGGAGAGGATCGCTGAGGTCCATTTCACCGAGGTTGTCCGGTTTCGAGGACTCTTCACTCTCCGACTCGTCCACAAGATTGATGCCCATATCGTCCAGGGCGCTGACGACGTCTTCGATCTCTTCGGCGGAGTTGACATTGGCAGGCAAAACATCATTGACCTCATCGAAGGTCAGGAAGCCGCGCTCTTTGCCGCGCTCGATGAGGTTGCGCATGTGATTCGCTTTGACGTCATCAGTCATACGGGTCTCGTGTTCGCAGTGTCCGAATCATGCCAACTGGAATCGTTCGCTCCGCCCGCCGCCCGCATTCCCACGACGGGTGATCTCAACGAGCGACCTCGTGGTGGCGTCTGGCATTGCGGCTGGATTCCTTTTCACGCCGCAATGCGGTGAACCGCGCCCAAAAGCCGGCCCCTCCCTGACCACCTTCGGTCTCCTGGGTGATGGCCCGGTCGATTTCTCCCTGAACCGAGCCTGCTTGGCGACTCTCCAGGCAACCCGAAAGCTGCTGGTCCGGGTCGGTGAACTCCGGAACCTCATCCAGGCAGAGATGCCGGGCAACCTCCTGCGACTGCAGGGTCAGGTCGGTCAGCGGCCACCCGGTGTCGGATACTCTCCCAGTGGAGGCAAGGACAAGGAGTTCCGTCAAAAGTTCCGCGAGGAGGGGATCTTCGATCTTTTGCCTCCCGAGGGCCTCCTCGTGTTGCTCAACCAGTTGCGGGTGGCGCAGGATCATTTGCAGGATGTGTCTCTCCTGGTCGAAGCCCCCGCTGACCGCTCCTCCCAGCGGAATCTGTGGTGCAACTGGTGTCACTGCCCGTCTTGACACTGCCGCCGGTCGTGAAAGTGCCGCACGGTACTCCCCGCCGGAGGGGGCGGGGGCAGGGGTCGTATCGACCAACAGGTGCCCGGTGGTGACTCCCAGTCGCCCGGCAAGGTGCTCCGCGTGCAATTCCCGGAGCAGGGGGTCACCCACCTTCTGCAGCAGGGGGCGGGCTCTGGAGACCGCAGCCGCCTTGCCGTCGGGACCTTCCAGGGTGATGCCGGCGGTAACCCCGCGAAACAGGAACTCCGCCAAAGGCCAAGCATCCCGGACTCGTTGGCGGAAGGCATCTCCACCCTCGAGACGGACGATATCGTCCGGGTCGGCGCTCCCGGGCAGAAACAGGAAAAAGGCGCGCCGATCCGATCGCAGATATTCCAGGGCGAGCTCCATGGCCCGCCAGGCCGCTTTTTGCCCGGCCTGGTCCCCGTCGAAGCAGAAACGAATCTCCGGGGTGTGCTGCCAGAGGATGGCCAGATGCCGATGGGTCAGGGCAGTCCCCAAGGTAGCCACCACATGCCCAACCCCCCGGGAGGCCAAGGCGATCAGGTCGAGATAGCCCTCGACTACGATGACCGACCCCTCTTCCCGGATTGACTCCAGGGCCAAATCAAGCCCAAAAAGGACCTCGCCCTTCCGGTAGACGGGGGTCTCCGGGGAGTTGATATACTTCGGTTTCTCGTCTCCCATGACCCGACCGCCGAAGCCCAGGCACAAGCCGCGGCGATCATGGATGGGGAAAATGATCCGGTCGCGGAATCGGTCGTAGTGCCGTCCGCTATCCTCCTTGGCCAGGACCAGCCCGGCTTCGCGCAGCAGAGTTGCCGCTGCGTCGCCGCCGCCGAAATGGTCCAGCAGGTTGCGCCACCCCGGGGGGGCGTAGCCCAAATGAAACCGGGCCACGGTCTCCGTCGAAAGGCCGCGCTGGTCGAGGTATTCCCTGGCGGCGCGACCCTCTGGCGCAGCCAAGCGGTCCCTGAAATAGCGCTCCGCTCGGGAATTGACCTCCAATATGCGATCCCTGACCTGACGCCGCTGCTCCGCCAGGGGGTCACGATCCCGAGGGATCTCCAGACCGGCCTGACCGGCCAGGGAGGAAACTGCCTCGTGGAAGGCCAACCCTTGGCGGCGCATGACGAAAGCAAACACATCCCCGCCAGCACCGCAACCGAAGCACTTGAAAAATCCCTTCTCGGGATTGACCGAAAAGGAAGGCGTCTTCTCGGTGTGAAAGGGGCAGAGCCCCGTCCAGTTGCTACCGCTTTTCTTCAGAGCGACGGAACGACCCACCAGTTCCAGGAGATCGACGCGAGTGCGCACATCGTCAAGGAAACTTTCGGTGAAACGTGCCATGGATCCCCGGTACGCTCGGACGGCGGAGAAAGATCCCGAATCCAGTTGGGTCTCCGGTCGGGACCTGGCCCGGCGCCAACCGACTTGCCTGCCCGACCTGCCTGCCCGACCTACCTATCTGCCCGACCTGCCTGCCCGACCTACCTATCTGCCTGACCTGCCTGCCCGACCTACCTACCTGCCCGATCGGCCTGACTGGCCCGGTCGACCCGACCAACCTGAAAACCACGCTGACCAAACCGACCTGCACACAATCCACTGACACCCGAGCCCCAAACCCCGGGGTAAACCCCATCTAAACCCCATCGGCGAAGGGTAATGGTTTTTTCCTCCTTGTCAAGGAATCTTGCATTTCCCGGACTGCATTCGAGGTTTGCTTCCGGCGACGGATGGTGTAGCATCCACCCGCTGCGGGTGGGTATCGTCCACTTCTTCCGGCGGGCGCCGGTCGTCAGCCCATCCCGTTTTCTTTCGCCAATCCTCTCCTCGTCAAGGATATCGATCCCATGTCCAAGGCTCTCCGCTATCTCGCCGGCGTTCGCCCGGAGGCAGCTACACATCTTCTCGGGTTTTACAAACAGAGCGTCAAGGCTCTGGACCCCAAGAGCTACCATCTGATCCAGATCGTGACCAAGGTGGTCGTTGGGACCGAGCGCGGCCTCCGTCAGTACGCCCCGAAGGCCCTCAAGGCCGGGGCCAGTCGGGAGGAGATCATGGACGCTGTGTTGATGGCCTTCCCCGCCGCCGGCCTCAACAAGGTCCTGGACGCCATCGACATCCTGAACGATCTGGAATTGCTGCCCCCTCTTCCCGGAGACGCTGTTGCCCCGCTCCATTCTTCGCCGGAACTGGGACCGATCGAGGAGTTTCCCTTGGGGAAGATGCATTGTGTCAACCGTCCCGAGGGCGATCTCATCGTTTTTCGCACGGGTGAGCGGACAGTACGGGTCTATCTGGCCAGGTGTCCTCACTCCAAGGCGACCCTCTGCAAGGGGGTGGACCACGGTGATCGGGTCGAGTGCCGGGTTCACAACTGGGTCTTCGACCTGGCCAGCGGTCGATGCCTTGGCCCGGATGCCGAAGGCAAACCCGGGATGGTGCTGGTTCCGGCCGAGGTCAGAGAAGGTCGGGTGGTGCTCACCGCCTGAACAGCGGGATTGGCGCGTCAGTTCGTGAGGTAAGGGATCTTGGAAGCAGACTCTCCAGAGCGGTTTCTCGTCATTCCCGCGATCGATCTCAAGGATGGTCGGTGCGTGCGCCTCTTCCAGGGGGAGATGGCGCGGGACACCGTCTATTCCGATGATCCTGGCGCGGTCGCGGTGCGTTGGCAGGGGCTTGGGGCCGAGCGCCTGCATGTGGTTGATCTCAACGGCGCCTTTGCCGGGCGCCGGGTCAATTCCGCGGCGATCCGGGCCATCCTGGCGGCGCTTGCCATCCCGGTGCAGCTTGGGGGAGGGATCCGGACGCTGGACGATGTTGCCTCCACCCTGGAGATGGGCATTCGTCGGGTGATCCTGGGGACGGTTGCCTGTCGTGACCCCGATCTGGTCAGGGAGGCTTGTCGTCTCTTTCCCGGGCGGGTATCGGTGGGGATCGATGCCCGGGATGGTCTGGTGGCCGTCTCCGGTTGGGCCGAACGGACCGATATCCGGGCGGTGGATCTGGCCAGGCGTTTCGAGGATGCGGGTGTGGCGGAGATCATCTTCACCGACATCCACCGGGATGGGGCCCTCACCGGGCCGAACATTGCCGCGACCCGGGCCCTTGCCGAGAGCATCACCATTCCGGTCATCGTCTCCGGTGGGGTCTCCGGTCCCCAGGACATCGTCGCTGCCAGGGAGCAGGCCGGTCCCCTGGCCAACGGCAACCGCCTGAGCGGTATCATCACCGGCAAGGCGATCTATGACGGTCGCCTCGATTTCGCCGTGGCCTTGAGATTGGCCCGGGGGGAGCATTGATCGAGGGGACGACCGCCGGTCGGAGGGAGGAAGAGCGCCATGTTGGCCAAACGCATCATTCCCTGTCTTGACGTCCGGGGGGGACGGGTGGTCAAGGGGATCCAGTTCGAGGGGTTGGTGGATGCCGGTGATCCGGTCGAGGCTGCCCGTCGGTATGATGAAGAGGGCGCCGACGAATTGACCTTTCTCGATATCACTGCCTCCCACGAAGAGCGTGACACGATCCTGGCGGTTGTCCGCAGTACTGCCGAACAGGTCTTCATCCCCCTGACGGT
>JADGCL010000001.1 GCA_015229005.1 Magnetococcales bacterium | reverse complement strand
GCCCCCCCCGCCCCGTCATCACCCCTGCAGCGACGAAGGTATTTTGGCGTCTTGCGGGCAGGTGACAAAAAGTTTGCGCCCCCCATCCACCTGCCGGGCGATGGTTGCTGGCTTGCGGCAGGGAGATGGGGTAGACTCCCCGCCGAAAATCGTATCAACGTCAGCCTTCGCGGGGACTTGTCGTGACCACTTTGAGCGATGATGAACTGATCGCCGAACTGAAAAAAAGGTTCGACCATACCAAGCAGGCCCTCTATGACGTAAAGATGATCACCCGCAAGCTTGAGGAGGTCAACAAGAAACTCGAGGCTTCGGAGCAGGTAAAGAGTAATTTCGTTTCCCATATGAAGAACGAAATCAACAACCCGCTCTCGTCGATCCTGGGACTCTCACAGCAACTCATCTCCGGGATCGGCAACGACCCCGAACTCGTGAGTTCCGTCGCCAGGATGATCCACTCCGAGGCCTTCGGCCTGGACTTTCAGTTGCGCAATATCTTCGCCGCCGCCGAACTCGAATCGGGCGAGACCGATCTCCATGTCAGTATCGTCGAGGTCGACACCCTGGTCCGGGAAACCGTGGAACTCTTCAGCCATCTGATGGAAGACAAATCCCTGTCCGTCAGCGTCAATTTCGACAGCCTCGCCGAGGGGGTCCCCCTGCTGTTCAAGACCGACTCGGAGAAGCTGCAACTGGTCCTCGCCAACCTCATCTCCAACGCGGTGGAGTTCAACAACGAGGGCGGAGAGGTCGTGATCAGCGTCATGGTTGCCGACAGCGCCCTCACCATCTCCGTCAAGGATAGCGGCATCGGCATCAGTACCGATCAGATTCACCGCATCTTCGATCGCTTCCACCAGTTGGAATCGGGGCGGCGGAAGAGCCACAAGGGCCACGGCCTGGGGCTCAGCATCACCAAGGCAATCTCGGATCTCATGGAGGGGATCGTGGCTGTCGACTGCAGCGGCGGGCAAGGTTGTACCTTCACCGTTACCATCCCGGAGGTCCAGGTCGACGTCGAGGCGGATGCCTTCTCGGTCGACGGCAACGAGTTCTTCTTCGACGACGAAAAGATCGAGTCCTTCTGAGGCCATGGGACGATGACTAACGGGAAGGAATCCAATCAGCCTTTCCTCCTGCCCGGGGCGATCTTCGCGAAGAACGGGCGCTATGTGATCACCACCGTTCTCGGATCGTGCATCGCCGTCTGCCTGTGGGATCCGGTCAAGCGGGTCGGGGGCATGAACCACTACAAGTTGCCCCTGTGGAACGGCGACGGTCTGCCCTCCCCGAAGTTCGGCAACATCGCCATCACCAAGCTGCTGGAGGCCCTCCTCGACATGGGGTGTCTCCAGTCGAGCCTCAAGGCCAAGGTCTTCGGCGGCGCGGCAGTGATCAAAAGCGCCAGCGGCATCCTCAACGTCGGCGAGCGCAACATCCAGGCCGCCCGAGACCTGCTCGGGGCCGAAGGAATTCCGATCATCGCCTCGGATGTCGGCGGCGAGCAGAGTCGGAAGGTGATCTTCGATACCTACGAGGGCAGCATCCTCATGCGCAAGGCCAGTCCCAGCTGAGACCGGTGCGGATTCTAAGGGTCTTCCCAGGGGTCCTGTTCCTCCTGGCCGGGACCTGGGGGCTTTCGATGTTGATCGGCAACGACACGCGACCCGTTATCCTTTGCCTCGGTGACAGCTTGACCTACGGTTACGGGGTCCTTCCCGAGGAGAGTTATCCGGCCCTCCTGCAACAGCGACTGCGCGGGATGGGGCTTCCCCATCGGGTGGTCAACGCCGGGCTTCCTGGAGAAACAACGGCAGGTGCCCGGGAGCGCTTGCCCGGCCTGTTGCAGGGTCCCCCGCCGTCGCTGGCGATCGTCGCCCTGGGGATCAACGATCTCCTGGAGGGGGAGTACCCTCGGAGGATCCGCGACCAGCTTGACTCTATTATCGTAACCTTTAAGAGAGCAAGGGTCCCCCTCCTCCTCGCCGGGATGCGCCTTCCCCCGGAGTTCAACGATCCTCACTCCCAGGCCTTTGAGGAATTGTTCGGGGAACTTGCCCGGATCCACGAAGTTCCCCTCGTCCCCTTTCTCCTGGAGGGCGTGGAAGGGCATCCCGAATTGACCCTCGGGGACGGACTTCACCCCAACGCCATCGGTTATCGAAAGGTAGAAGCGGTGGTCTGGGGGGGCCTCGCGCCCCTCCTCGCAACTGCGGGGGAACCCAGCCAGGCGTGCGGTGGCAAGGGAAGCACCGGAAGCAAGGGAACCCCTGGGAAGTTGGCCGGGGGCTCCAACTGTCCCTCCTGAGAGTTGCCCGGGGACTTCAATCGTCCCCCTGGGAATGGGCTTGCAAACGCGCCTTCTTGCGGCACTTCCAAAAGAGGACGATCCCGGCCACCTGAATCCCCACCAGGAGCAGGTGGACGGCCAACGGCCAGTAGATCCCTTTTTGAAAGGCCCCAGCGACGTTCATCCCCTGGATGGGAGAAAAGATCGGGGTCAGATTCAGCAGATTGATGACCATGGCCCAAAGCCCGGCGTTTCCCCCCCGCGAACATCCCCAAAGGGCCAGACCGGCCACCAGCGGGGTCAGGAAGGTGCCGACGAACGGAAGCAACAGCAGCAACAGGGCGAAACCGAGAGAAATGACACCGATACGTTTCATCTGGTTGACCGATCATCCAGTTGCCGGACTGCCCGGGGGAGACACCGACCGGGGAGGAGGCTCCTTTTCCACTCCCATTCGGGACCGTCCTTCATTATGATTGGGCCTTCCGATTCCTCAATGGTTTTTCTTTGAGCGGACCTCCCATGCCCGAGACACCTGATTCCGGCCTACCGGCCTTGTCCGACCTGGCGTTGGACGACTTCCGGAGGCTCCTGGATTCTCTCCCGAATGGCATCGTCATTCACGAAACGGAGAGGATCGTCTACGCCAACGAGGCGACCGGAAAGCTGATCGGAGCCCTTCCGCAGGAGTTGATCGGGGCCCCGGTCAACTCTCTTTTCGACCCGGATTCCCATGGCCACTTCCAGGCCGTGGCAGTGGATATCTTGAAGGGTGACAAGGAGTTCGGGGCTCTTGAGGCCACCCTGTCCTGCCGGGATGGACGACAGGCCATCGTCGAGGCGATCACCGGTCGTCTGGCCCTCAAGGGGACGACGGTGCTCTTCACCACCCTGCACGACATTTCCCAGAGGAAGCGCCTCGACGAGGCCATTCGCCGGCAGGCCAACTACGACACTCTGACCGGTTTGCCCAACCGGACCCTCTTCCTGGAGCGTCTGAAACAGGAACTGATCCGGGCCGAGCGGACCCGCAGCCGGGTCGCCCTCATGTTCATCGACCTCGACCGTTTCAAGTGGGTCAACGACACGATGGGGCACGCCGCCGGCGATCAGTTGCTCAAGGAGGTCGCCGGTCGTCTCTCCACCTGTCTGCGGAAATCCGACACAGTGGCCCGTCTCGGCGGTGACGAGTTTACCGCGATCCTTCCGGATATGGCCAAGGGCCCCTTCGCCGAACGGGTGGCCGGGCAAATCCTCGAACAGTTGGCGACCCCCTTCATCCTCGAAGGTCAGGAGGCCTTCATCTCCGGCTCCATCGGGGTCACCGTCTTCCCGGACGACGCCGGAGACCTCGCCGAACTCCTGAAAAATGCCGACAGCGCCATGTACCGGGCCAAAAACGACGGGCGCAATGCCTATCGCTTCTTCACCCCCGACATGCACGCGGAGGCCCTGGAACGCATGGCCCTGGAAAAGGATCTCCATCGGGCCATGGACCGGGGAGAGTTGATCATCCACTATCAGCCCATCATCGACCTCAAGACCCGGGCCCTGGTCGGGGCCGAGAGTTTCCTGCGCTGGCACCACTCGCAGCGCGGCTGGGTCTCCCCGGAGCTGTTCGTACCGTTGGCCGAAGAGATCGGCCTCATCGCCGAAATCACCGAGTGGGCCTTGCACACCGCCTGTGCCCAGGCCGAAATCTGGCGGCAGGGACCGGCCCCGAAAGATTTCTTCGTCACCGCCAACCTCTCCTGCACTCGTTGCCGGGAGCTGTCGACGGACGACAAGATCCCGGGAATATTGCGAAAGTCCGGTCTCCCCCCGACGGGTCTGGTCCTGGAGATCACCGAAAACATCCTCATGGAGGATGAGGAGCGGGCGATGTCGATGCTGAACCACCTCAGGCGATTGGGGGTGGTCCTCTGGCTGGACGATTTCGGCACCGGCTACTCGTCGTTGAGCATCCTCAAACGCCTTCCCGTCAACGGCATCAAGATCGACCGGACCTTCGTCCCCGATGTCACCACCGATCCCGAGTCGCGGGTCCTGGTCGAGGCGATCATGTCCATGGCCAAGAGTCTGGGCCGGCAGATCATCGGCGAGGGGGTGGAAAATCGCGACCAGGCAGAGTTTCTGACCGAGCGCGGCTGCCATATGGCCCAGGGCTACTATTTCGGACGTCCCTGTCCGGCGGACGAGTTCGTGCACCTCTTCGCGCAAAAAGGATGAACTTCCGGCTGCCCGAAGCCAACGAGATTTCCCGGTCTCCTCGAAGCAGCCGCCCCTTTCCCTCACGTCCGAGCCGGATTGCCCGATTATTGTGCATACCGACTGATGTTTGCCCGGCAGGTGTATCAAACGCCTATTCCTTGGGCGTCCGGGATGCTCCTTATCTCCGGGCTTTCTAAAAATTCCCTTCAATATCAATCAGTAGTCTCTTGGCACGACAAGTGCCACTTCTAACACCAGGCAAACACAAAGCAGCTCGTTACCGCCGGCTGTTGTCCGCCCCGGAAGGATCAGTCGCAGGATTGGTTCGGGGTGTGTGGAATCGCCTCCGTGCCATGGTGCCGTACCTCGGAAGGGTATTCGGGAAAGGAGTTCAGACATGAAGTGGGTGATCGCCATCATCAAACCATTCAAGCAGGACGAAGTGAGGGAAGCCCTGACAACCCTCGGGGTCCAGGGGATCACCATGACCGAGGTCCGGGGATTCGGACGCCAGAAAGGTCACACGGAACTCTATCGGGGAGCGGAATATCAGGTCGACTTCCTGCCGAAGCTGAAGATCGAGCTGGCGGTCAGTGATGCATTGCTGACAGAGGTGGTGGAGGCGATCCAGAAAACGGCCCGAACCGGCAAGATCGGCGACGGCAAGATCTTCGTCTTGGATCTCCAGCAGGCCATTCGGGTGAGAACGGGCGAGTCCGGCGAATCGGTTCTCTGAAGGGGACGCAATTCCCCATTCCGCTTCTGCGGCCTGCCCATACCGCCTGTCGATCAGCTTACGGACTTGCCACAAGGAAAAGGATCATGAAACGACTGCCGATACCCGCCCTGACAGGGGCTTTGCCAGGCTTATGGCTGCTCACTCCCGGTTCGGTCGAGGCCGCCGACGGATTGAACTCCGGAAATACGGCATGGATGTTGACCTCGACTGCCCTGGTCCTCTTCATGACCATTCCCGGGCTCTCTCTGTTCTATGCCGGAATGGTCCGCTCGAAGAATGTGCTTTCGGTCCTGACCCAGTGCTTTGCCATCACCGCCCTGATGACGGTGCTCTGGTCGCTGTTCGGCTACTCCCTGGCCTTCGATGACACGGGGTCGTGGAATGCCTATCTGGGCGGCTTTGCCAAAATCTTCTTGTCCGGAGTCACGGTGGACGCGATGAAGGGGTCAATCCCGGAATCGGTCTTCATGACGTTTCAGATGACCTTCGCGATCATCACCCCAGCTCTCATTGTCGGCGCCTTCGCCGAGCGGATGAAGTTTTCCGCCATGCTTCTCTTCATGGGTTTGTGGTTGAGCCTGGTCTATGCGCCGGTCTGTCACTGGGTTTGGGGCGGCGGCTGGCTGGCCAGCATGGGCGTTCTTGACTATGCCGGAGGCACGGTGGTCCATATCAACGCCGGTGTCGCGGGCCTGATGGCGGCCCTGGTACTGGGACGCCGCAAAGGGTTTCCCACCACCCACATGCCGCCCCACAGTCTGCCCCTTACGGTAATCGGGGCGGGGATGCTCTGGGTCGGCTGGTTCGGCTTCAACGCTGGCAGCGCCCTGGCCGCCGACAATACCGCCGGCATGGCCATGGTCGTCACGCAACTCGCCACCGCTGCCGCTGCCCTCGCCTGGATGTCGGTGGAGTGGATGTCGCACGGCAAGCCGAGTGCTCTCGGACTGGTCACGGGTGCGGTCGCCGGTCTCGTGGCCATCACCCCGGCATCGGGTTTCGTTGGTCCCATGGGGGCGTTGGTCATAGGCCTGGTGGCCGGGGTCGTCTGCTTCTTCGGCGCCACCACCCTGAAACGGAAAATGGGCTACGACGATTCCCTGGATGCCTTTGGAGTCCACGGCATCGGTGGCATCGTCGGCGCCATCCTGACCGGGGTCTTCGTCAGCGCTGATCTGGGCGGTACCGGCTTCGCGGAGGGGGTCACCCTCGGTGGGCAGGTCTGGACCCAAACCATTGGGACCCTGGTGACGATCGCCTACGGTGCCATCATGACCTTCATCCTGCTCAAGATCGTCCAACTGCTGATCGGCCTCCGAGTCGATGACGAGCAAGAAACCATGGGGTTGGATCTGGCCCTCCATGACGAGCGTGGCTACTACCCCTGAAGCCCCGCCACGATCCGCTGCAGTCTCTCCTTTTTTCATCGGGTCCTTCGCCAACCCTCTCATGGCCGGCCAGCAATGGCCGGCCATGAGTTTGTCCGGGGATACATCGACCTCGGTCCCCTCGCCACCCCCCCCCTCTGGCATACCCCCTTTCCTCCGGAAAGGGATGGAGTTAGGATGCGGGGATGCGAGGATGATGCGCTGGCCGGTGATGGGATTTTCGATTTCAGGGTCGGTTCTACGGTAAGGATTCGGAGGCTCCCGGCGGAGACCGTCCCCGGTCGCCATCCAGCCGAACGCGGTCGCCATCGCCCTTCCCGCGGCCCTGGCATCAGAATGATGGGATCCCAGACACCATGTTTCCGGACTTCCCCCCCCGATTGCGCAGCTTTGTTCTCCCCCTGACGGCGCTCTTGGTCGCGGTCATCGCCCTCTGCGGCATTTTCCTCTTCCGGAGTGGGGAAATGGCAGATCCCGCTGGGGTCGGCCCGGGCCTCACCGGCGGCCTCGCGGTCACCACCCTCCCGGATGCGGCAGAGATCCACGTCGACGACAGACCCCTGGGCAAGGCCCCGCTGACACTGGACGGGGTTCCGGCCGGACGCGTCAGAGTCCGTGCCAGCCTTCCGGGATACCAGCCTCTGGAGAAGATCGTTCGGATCCACGAGAACCGGGTCAGCGAGCTTCATCTCGCCCTGGATCGTCTCGCCGTCACGCCGGAGCAAACGGGAGATGCCCACCCCGGCGGAAGCGATTCGCCCCGATTCCATCTCACGATCATCACAGTGCCGGAGGAGGCCGAGGTCAGCCTCCTCACCTACCCGGAGCCCTACCGACGGGGCATGGAGCTTCCTCCCGGTCGCTATCCGGTGAAGGTGTCCCACCCCGGCTTCCGGGAGGAGATCGGCTATATCGACATCGTCGACCGCGACTGGGGCGGCAAGGTGGTGTTGCTGGCCTCCGGGGAGGAGAGCTCAACGCCCCCCTCCACCAAAGGGGTCCCCACCCCGACCAAAGATAGCCCGGAACCTGCGACTCCCCCGGAGGGTTCGGACATCGCAGCCAAGACCGAAGATGCCCCGTCACCGGCGCTCTCGAAAGCGGAAGAGTCGGTTTCAGGTCCTCCTTCCTCCCCCGATTCAGCGGCTCCCTCCGATGGCCGCGAGGCCATGCCCTCGGAGCCCTTTGCCGCAGGCGCCACCCCCTCCCTCGGCCTCGACCTTCCTCCCCCCGGGCCAGTGGCTGCCCCACTCCCCATGGAGGAATCTCCGGGTCCGGCGAGCCCCCAAGAGAGCGCTTCCTCCCCCGAGGAGTCCAAGCCCGCCCCCAGGGCCACCGATTCGGCCAAAGTCGCGTCCGCCGCCAATACGGCCAAGGTTACCCCAGCGGGCGATGCAACCAAAGTCGCGCCCGATGACGATGCAGCCAAAGCTCCCCGGGAGACCGGGGGGAAGACAGCGGATCAATCGTCCGTGGCCGCAACCTGGGCTGCAATATCCAAGGCCGCCTTGCCCGGGACGGAGTCGTCCGAGGAGGAGGAAGGCTCCGCCGGGCACCCTCCCGAACAGGCCGCAGACGGCAACAATGCCACTGAGGCAGAGGGGAGCGAAAGGGCGGGAGGGGCAGTCCAACCCGGGGAAGAAGTTGAACAGCCTGAAATCTCGCGTTGGTTGGCAGAAGGGTACGGCTGGTTGCAATCCCCACGTACCCGGACAAGCCCCAATCTGGAGTCGGGAGAAAAAGCCAGGGAGATGTTTCGCAGGGTCCTGGCCGTCGACCCGGTCAACAGCGCCGCCCTGCGCGGGCTCAAGTTGGCTCACGAACGATATATGGTTTACGTCGCCCTGTTCCGCGAGGTGGGGCGACTTGATGCCTTCATGGAGGGGGTAAGAAAATTGGGAATACCCGTATTCCTCCAGCAGGTCGACCTCGCCGGACAGCCAGCGACACGGGTCACCGCCGGTCTCTTCGAGAGTCCCGCCGAGGCGGTTGCCGCCAGGGATCGCATGGCCAGCGGGTTGCACATAACCGACATGCTGATCCGCCGCTACGAAAACTGAGTGGGGAGGAATTCCCCGCCCGGGCGTTCTCCCCGATGTCCGACCGATTCTCCAGGCGTTGGGATAACCGGGGCGTTTCCTTCCCTTCGTCCGAAAAAGTGTTCGGAGACGGTGCATTGCGAACGGGGAAACGTCATTTCTTTCTCAAATAACGCTCATTTCTTGTGGATATCCCGGGAATTTTCTTGTCTTGCCTTGAAATTTGCTCCGTGTTGGCCAATGATTGCCCGCCAGGAGAGGGGGGGGACGGATGGTGGTCTTCAGCCGTCCTGCGCTGGCGCAGTTCCGGATCGCGTTGGCAAGGTTGCGGCGCACACCCCTTTCGGGCAGCAAGCGCAGGCCGAGTGCAAAGGTCATTGCCGAGAAAGGTCGGCGATTCCGGCTAACCGTGGTCGAATGGAGGTTGAACGATGGAAGATGTCGTAATCTGTGGTGGCGTCAGGACCCCGATCGGGAGCTTCATGGGGGCCCTCTCCGGTTTCAAGGCGAGTGAGCTTGGAACCATCGTCATGAAGGCCCTCCTGGAGCGGACCGGTATCAAGCCCGACCAGTTGGATGAGGTCATCATGGGGCAGATCCTGGGAGCGGGCGAGGGTCAACACCCGGCGCGTCAGGCCGCCATCCGGGCCGGGATTCCCCCGGAGGTCCCGGCGCTGCGGATCGATAAGCTCTGCGGCAGCGGCCTGAAGGCAGTGCATCTGGCCACCCAGGCGATCAAGTGCGGCGATGCCAGGATGATCCTGGCCGGTGGTCAGGAGAGCATGACCCGCGCCCCGCACATCCTGGTCGGCTCCCGCAATGGCGTCAAGATGGGCGCCTGGGAACTGCAGGACAGCCTTCTGGCCGACGGCCTGTTCGACACCTTCAAGAACTATCATATGGGCGTCACCGCCGAGAACGTGCGCCGCAAGTACAACATCACCCGCGAAGAGCAGGATGCCTTCGCCGCCGAATCGCAGAATCGGTGCGAGGCCGCGCAGAAGGCGGGTCGGTTCACCGACGAGATCGTCCCGATCGAGATCCCCCAGCGCAACAAACCGCCGATCGTCTTCTCCCAGGACGAGTTCCCCCGCCATGGGGTGACGGCGGCGGCCCTCGGCAAGATCCGTCCCGCCTTCGAGAAGGATGGAACGGTCACCGCCGGCAACGCCTCCGGAATGAACGATGGCGCCGCCGCCGTCCTGGTGGCCTCGGCCAGCCGCGCCAAGGAATTGGGGCTGAAGCCGCTGGCACGGGTGGTGGCTTATGCCAACGCCGGTCTGGAACCCGAGATCATGGGCATGGGACCGGTCCCCTCGACCCGCAAGTGTCTGGAGAAGGCGGGCTGGAAGCTGAGCGACCTGGACCTCATCGAGGCCAACGAGGCCTTCGCCGCCCAGGCCTGCGCCTGCCGCAACGAGCTGGGCCTCGACATGTCGAAGGTGAACGTCAACGGCGGCGCCATCGCCCTCGGCCATCCGGTGGGCGCCTCGGGCGCCAGAATCCTGGTGACCCTCCTCTACGAGATGCAACGCCGGAAGGCCAATCGCGGTCTGGCCACCCTCTGCATCGGCGGCGGCATGGGCGTGGCTCTGGCGGTCGAGCGGATCTGAAGCGGATCTTCTCGGAAGGTCGAGTTTGAAGCGGTCTGAATCAAAGCCAAATGGATTACAAGGGAGAGAACGAGATGGGACAGCGTGTAGCGTTGGTGACGGGCGGCGTTGGCGGTATTGGCACCGAGATCGTCCACACTTTGGCCAAGGCCGGGTACAAGACCGGTAGCACCTATGCCTCCTTCGAGGCAAACAAGATCGACGGCTGGCAGAAGCCGCTCAAGGCCGAAGGGCTGGATGTCCAACTCTTCGAGGCCGACGTCTCCGACTTCGCCTCCTGCGAAAAGATGGCCAAGGCCGTCGAAGAGAAGATGGGGCCCGTGGACATCCTCGTCAATTGCGCCGGCATCACCCGGGACTCGACCCTGAAGAAGATGCCGGTCGAGAACTGGAATCTGGTCATCCAGGTGAACCTGAACAGCGTCTTCAACGTCACCCGTCAGTTCTTCCCCGGTATGCTGGATCGTAATTGGGGCCGGATCATCAACATCGCCTCCATGAACGGGCAGAAGGGCATGTTCGGTCAGAGCAACTATGCGGCCACCAAAGGCGGCATGCACGGCTTCACGATGTCCATCGCCCAGGAAGGCGCCCGTAACGCGGTTACCGCCAACTGCATCTCCCCCGGCTATACGGCGACCGAAATGATGCTCGCCATCCCGGAAAAGGTGATGGAAGGCATCAAGAAGGGGATCCCGATGCAGCGCCTGGCCGAACCCCGCGAGATCGCTGCCGCAGTCAAGTTCCTCGCTTCCGATGATGCCGCCTATATCACCGGCGTCAATCTCGACGTGAACGGCGGGATGTGGATGCACCACTGATCCGGCATCACCCCCGTCCGTTCGGTTGCTCCGGTCGGAGAACGAGACCGGGGGGACGGGGTCGTCGGTGACTCCGGAACATCAGGCAGGGGGCGGTCAGTCGAGGAATTGTCCGCCTCCTGCCCCGGCGTGGGGGGTCCGTCGGATCTCCTGGACGCCCTGCAAAACGGGTCTTCTGCAGCC
Source organism: Magnetococcales bacterium (assembly GCA_015229005.1). GTDB lineage: Bacteria > Pseudomonadota > Magnetococcia > Magnetococcales > JADGCL01 > JADGCL01. The sequence continues at coordinate 105,837 of JADGCL010000001.1, read as the reverse complement.
GGGACGGGGGTTCGTCGTGCCGGGGCTGGATCGCAGGAACAAATTGCGGAAAGAAATTTCAGGAACGTATCGGAAGTGGGGACCTCGGCCCTCGGCCGTCGTCATGTGACCAAGGGATGGGAATGGAAGAGCCGCGGATCATCAAGAAATACCCCAACCGGCGCCTCTACGACACGGCCACGAGTCAGTATATCACCTTGGAGGGAGTGAGGGCCCTGGTCCTGGCCCAGACCCCCTTCCAGGTGGTGGACAATCAGACCGGCGAGGACATCACCCGGGGCATCCTGCTCCAGATCATCAGTGAGCAGGAGGAGAAAGGCATGCCGCTGTTCAGCAATGCCCTTCTGTCGGGACTCATCCATTTCCAGGGGGACGCCCTTCAATCGAGCCTGACCGACTATCTGGAAAAAAGTCTCCTGCTCTTCGTCGACCAGCAGGCGGTCTTTCGCAAGCAGTTGCAGGCTCCCCTGGCCGCCACCGCAGCCACCCCACTGGCCATCATCCACGAAATGGCCGAACGCCACTTCGCCCTTTGGAAGACTTGGCAGGAAAGCCTCTTTCCGGAAGGCAACCAGAAAGGAAGTTCCAGCCCTGAGTGAGGGATCCGGAAAAAAGCTTTGACAGTCGGGTAGCACTACCTTATGCTGCAATGCAATATATTGCAGCGCAGCACAGCAGGCCGTTGATGAGCGGGCTGCACCGGCCTGGGATGGCCGGTCAAATTCAACGAGGCGGCATGGCCTGCTGAATTTGGAAGGAGGGGCAGAACTGGGTTTTGCCTCTCTCGGGCTGAGAGGGTCCACGGATGGACCGCTTTCGACCATCTGAACAAGCGTTCCGCCGAATCCCGGTATGTTCACTCTGAGGGAGTTGCCCCATGGACAGCAAGCTGGCCGAGCAGATGACCGATGTGACCAAAAAGGTGCTGGACTCCATGCTCCGGCTCCAGGAGATCAACGACCGAACGGTGCAGAACCTGGCCAAGCAACAGCTTGAAGTGGCCGGGAGCTGCATGAGTGCCGGGGTCAAACAAATCCGCAAGATCAGTGGCGCCAAGGACGTCAAGGAGGCCATGGTCGATCAGGCGGATATGGCCTCGGAACTGGGGGAACTGATGATTGGCCACGCGAAACAGGCCATGGAAACGCTCACCCAGAGCAAGTTGGAACTGAACGAGTTGGTGGAAAAAAACCTGAAAGCGTTTCTCGCGATGAGTAAAGCGGGAAAGGAGTGACCGGCAAGCCACCGGCAACCTGAGGGAGGCGACATGGCTGAGAGCCCGCAACAAATGACCATGAATTGGTTGAACAGCTTGGCTGACGTTCAGCAAAATGCCTGGAATACCTGGGCGACCGTGGCCAGAAAGGCCATGGAGGGCACGTCCGGGACGGCCCTGCCCGGAAATCTCTGGCGTGACGGGATGAACCAGTGGATGAACCTGCTTTCTCCGGGGCAGGCGGCCCAATCCCCAGAGCAGGCAATATTCCGGAACATGTTCGGCGCCGGCGAAGGCTTCATGCGGATGGGCGAGACCATGATGAAAGCCTTCCAGACCATGCAGCAGGCCGGTCAACTCTCCGGAGACTGGACCAAGGGGTTGAACCAATTCATCGATCAGGCCAAGTCCATGTGGAGCGGAGACGGCTCGATGTTCGGTGGCATGACGGGAATCCCCAAGATCTATCAGGAGATGCTCTCGAACTGGACGAAGATGGTGCCGGGGATGATGCCCGGACTCTCCGGGATGGGAATGCCGTCGATGCCGGCCTTTCCGGGCGGCGAGTTCTTGCAGGCGATGTCCACCCTGACGCAGCCGTTCATGCAGGATGTTCCGGCCATGGCCGGAGTCAATCGTTTTCTCAGCATCGTCTCCCCTCCATCCGTGAACCAGATGAATACCCGGATGAAGGAGATCAGCCGCCTGACGATGGAGTATCAGCAGGCGATGCAGGCGTTGATGGTGGTGCAGGGCAAAGAGATGGTGCTGGCCCTGGAGACCCTGCAGAAGCGTCTGAACCAGGCCGCGGAAAAGGGCGAGCCGCTGGATACCATGCAGAAGGTGATCGATCTGTGGGTCTCCTGTGCCGATTCGGCCCACGCCAAGACCATCGCCGGCGAGGAGTACACCGAGGCCAACGCCAAGCTCTCGAACTCGATGAATCGCCTCAAGGCCCAGAATCTGGCGATGATCGACGAGTATCTTGGGTCGATGAACCTTCCCAATCGCTCGGAGCTGGACGCCGCCCACAAGGTGGCCCACGGTCTCAGGCGGCGGATGACCTCCCTGGAGCGGGAGGTGCGGAGTCTCGGTCGCGTGTCGGACCAGTTGCGCTCCCTGCGCGATGATATGGAGCAACTGGGGGTAACCGAACTGAAGAAGGGGCTCGCCGCCCTGAAGAGTCAGCCCAAGGAAGGCGGCGTGGATTATGACTCCCAGATCAAAGCCCTGCAGGAGGAAGTCGAGTTCCTGAAGGCCCAGCTGGTGGATCCCGCTGAGCTCGGTGAAGGTGGGAAGAGTGCGGGGCTCGTCCGGAAAACCATCAAAGTCAAGGGCAAGGAATAAGGGGAGACAGCGATGAATCCTATCGCCATCAGACCGGACCAGGCAGCGCAGGAGCTGGTCCAATTCAATCAGAAGTTCGCCAAGGGTATTCAGGCGCTGGAAAAGCTCGGCGAGGTCGATGTCGGCCTCTGCAAGAAGGACGCGGTCTACCATGAGGACAAGATGACCCTCTATCGGTACAGCCCGCTCGTCGAGACCCCCCACCGGATTCCAGTCCTGGTGGTCTACGCCCTGGTCAATCGTCCCTACGTGGCCGATCTCCAACCCGATCGCTCGCTCATCCGCGGCCTCCTGGAAGAAGGGCTCGAGGTCTATCTCGTCGACTGGGGATACCCGGATCGGGCAGATCGTTTCCTGGAACTCGACGATTACATCAACAGCTACATCCACCACTGCGTGGAAGAAATCTGCGAGCGTCACGGGCTCTATCGGATCAACCTGCTCGGGATCTGTCAGGGCGGAACCCTGAGTACCTGCTACACCTCGATCAATCCCGATCGGATCCGGAATCTCGTGCTGACCGTCACCCCCATCGACTTCCATGCCGGTGAGAATCTCTTCGGCAAGTGGGCCAAGGGCATGGATGTGGACGCCCTGGTGGATGCCGTCGGCAATGTGCCTGGTACCATGCTGAATACCGCCTTCGCTTCCATGCGCTCGGTCTTCTCGGACGGTCACAAGTACATGAAGATGATCGACTTCCTCGAGGACCAGAAGACCCTCCTGAACTTCCTGCGCATGGAGAAATGGGTCGCGGACAGTCCGGACCAGGCCGGTGAAGCCTTCCGGCAGTTCGTCAAGTTTTTCTACCAGCAGAATGGTCTGGTCAAGGGCGGCCTCAAGATCGGCGGCAAGACGGTGGATCCTTCCCGGATCACGATGCCGGTTCTCAACGTCTATGCCACCAAGGACCACCTGGTTCCCCCCTCCTCCACCCTCAAGCTGAAGGATCTCATCGGTTCCAAGGATTATTCGGAACTCTCCTTCGGCGGCGGGCACATCGGACTCTTCACCAGTGGTCGCTCCAAGAAGGAGGTCCCCCCCGGGATCGCCGCTTGGATCAAGGAACGCGGCTGATTCAAGCAGCGCGGCCGCGCCAAGGCGCGTCGCGTCCCGTTTCGGGACACGACGCGTCGAACCCTTGGTATCGCTCCCCCTCCCGGCGGGATGACAGAGGCTCTCTGCTTGGCTTCGTCATCCCGTTGGGGTGAAGGATGCTATCCCGTTGTTTTAGGGGCTTCGTCCCCGAATCCCCCCGCAGGGGGGAGAGACGGAGCCTCCCCCTCGGACTCCCCAGGCCTCTCCTGATGCCATCTTCAGTGAAGGGTGCCCATCCTGCAAGAACCCGCCGGTCTAGTGCGTTTTCCCGGGGTTTTCCTTGGTCTGGAAGATTTGCCGAAGTCGTGCCCGCATCGACAGCCGATTGTCCGAGATGATCTCCATCATGTCCCACAGCCACCGTGATTTGGTCACCGTGAGGAGCATGATCGTTGCCGAGACTACCACCGTCAGGAAGAAGTAGCCCCAGCGAACCCAAAAGGGTGCGCCCGTTTCGTCGATGATGTTCATCCCCAAAATGCCGGTGGCGATCGTTCCGATCAGACTGAAAGCGGTGACCACCGTCAACTGCACAACTGTTTTCGACTGCCGCCGCTGCATGTCGCTGTCCAGATACTGGCTCATGTCCCACAACTCTTCCTTGACCTCTTCGTACAGACTGTCATTGCCCAGCCATTTCCCGCAGAGCCCAAGGAGGGACTGAATATCATCCCGCTCCGAAATCTTGTGGAACCAATAGCGATGGGTAAACCGCAGAAAGGTCTCGAAACTCAAATGGATCCGATGGCGGAAGGTCCGAACGGAGTTGCCCTGCCGAATATCCAGGTCGTGGATGGCGTCCACCAGGCGGTCCGAAAAAATCAGGAGGGAAGCCCGATGGAGGTGAGCGATGAGAAAGACGATGAAATACTGGTGGCGAAACTTGGCCAGCATCCCGCGGTAGGCATTGATGAAATAACTCTCCCGCGCATCCCCCACCACAAGCAGCACCCGACCGCTGCAGAGGAACCGACTGTTCGGACCGGCCTCGGTATCGGTCCAATAGCGATCATAACAGTAATGCGACTCGAATCCGAAAACATCGGGGTCATTCCGGGGGATCGGCTCGTCGGGATGCAGCGAGGCGATCATGCCCAACCGCAACCAGGTATCCCGGGTGATGCTCCTGGGGTCGTCGACCGCCAGATAGGCCATCATCGGTATCCGGTGATACTCCACCTGATGAAACCGGATCAATCCCTTTTCCACTGCCGGCGCCGGGACCAGGGGCTGAAGCAGAAAGCTCCAGTGGGCCGAGGTGCAAGGGGCCCGATGCTGGCAACTGAAGGCCAGGAATTTCATCCGGTTGTCCGAATCCGAGGCCGCCAGCGCCTGTCCCCCTGTCCCCAACCATTCTGCGGAGAGGACATTATGGATTCCCTGGCCCGCCTCGTTCCAACTCGTCGGATAGGCCCGTCCGAAGCGGTAGAGCATCTCCCGAACGGTTGTCAGAAGAAGATCGGTGGCGCTGATCTCGACCTTGAGAAAGACCAGATCGATGTCGTCGAAGAAGATCAACTCGACCCCATCGACGGACAGCAGGATCGGCGCCGTTCCTGTGCGCAATACCAGGCGCAGGGCAGCGACATCCCGGCGGCGAAAGACCTTCAGCGCCGACTCCCCGGCCGGATCCTTCTCATCATGGATCCAGGGACCTCGGCTCTCACCATAGAGAAACCGCCGCACATACGGCAAGAACACCACGAATTCTTTATAATACTGTTCCTGGGAGACCCGGCTGGCGTCGGCAAATTCATTGACCACCCGTTGCCACACGGATCGCTCCTGGGTCTCTTCCAGGACCTGCCAATGACGCCGACCATCCTCCTCCGCCATGGGCAAGAGTTGCAATGGCCAAAGCAGGATCTGCCGGAAATAGCGAACGGTATGTTCCAAATCGCCCAAGTTCGTCATAACACCTATCCGCAGGCCGATTCACTGCCCAAAAACGCCAGGAAAAGAGGGGACATGCTACTCTACCACCGTTCCCAGTGGAAGGAGGCTATCCTCCATCAGTCTCGATCACGCCAAGAAAAAAGCCATTCCCCGGCCCATCGAGTCGGAGGCAAAGCCCCGGAGCATCCCTGGCCGGCTCGGGCGACCCCACGACAAGAGCATCAATCGCGAAAAAGGATTGCCTTGATGCCCCGTTTGTGCGGATAATCGGGGCCGGTCAGGGGTCCTTGCAGAACGGAACACGGTGCCAATCCGTGACGGTCCCGCCGCTGTGACCGGGGACGCAGTCCGCGTGACGCGAGTCAGCCACTGCCGGAGAAAATCCGGCGGGAAGGCGCGGGACCTGCGGTTGATCCGGAAAGTCAGAAGACGTTGCAAGGACGCCGTTTCCGGGACCCCATGGAAAAAGGTCCCAGGGGAGTGGGTGTGTCATCACCGCTCCTCTGGGGCCTTTTTTTTTGCGCAACACCCAACCACGGAGGATGTCATGAACCCTGTTTCCCCTGAAAAAACAATGCTCAAAAATCCCTCACCGGAACATCGTGCCCCCCGGAAGGACCAGGTCATCGCCACCCGTAAGAGCTGCGCCGCCGACGGCGTGGGGCTCTCCCATTACATCCTGACCGAGCGAAAGGGGCACTGATGGCCGTGACGCACGCCTCCCGGGATGCGGGAAACCGGCCAAGCGGATCACATCTCAACACCGGTGAGGGACCGACCCTGTTGCCGTTGGACATCGGTCACCCAGCTTATATGGGACTGGTGGATCCCGATACGGCCTTCTGGGCCCTGGTTCACAAGGATCGCCTGGCGGACGCCCTGGAAGGAGGGGAACTCCTGACTTCCTTTCACCAGAAGCGGGCATCGTTCCAGGAAGAGATGCAAACCCTGAGGTTCGGCCTCCAGCCCTCTGCGGTCTATTTCAATCCGACGGACCGATGCAATCTCGACTGTTCCTACTGCTACATCCCGCAAACCATGCGCAGGCACGGAACGGAGATGAGTCGAGAGAAGCTGTTGGAGGCGTTGCGTCTTCTGCAAGGCCACTTTGCCAAGACCCTGCCGCCCTCGCGTCGGCCAAGGGTCATCTTCCACGGCGCCGAACCCCTCCTCAACAAGGAGGCGCTCTTTGCGGGCATTGCCGCTTACAACAACGAGTTCGATTTCGGCGTCCAGACCAATGCGACCCTCCTGGATGGCGAGGCGGTGGATTTTCTCACCTCCCGGGGGGTCAGCATCGGACTCTCCCTGGATGGTATTCGGGCCGAGACGACCCATCGAACCCGAAAATCCTGGGCAGGAAACCTCAACGTCCATGCAAAGGTTCTGGAGGCAATGGAGCGCCTCGCTGGCTACCCTTACTACAGCGTTATCGTAACCGTGACCCGGGAAAATGCCAGCGAATTGCCGCAAATGGTGGAGTTTCTCCACGAACGCCAGGTTCCCAACTGCCTGCTCAACATGACCCGATGCACCCTGCCGGCGGCTCGGGAGGTGCGTCTGGCCGACGAAGAGGCGGCAACTCCGTTCATCGCCGCACTGGAGAGGAGTCATGAACTCTTCCGGCAGAGCGGACGCAAACTGGTGGTCGCCAATTTTGCCAACATCCTCCTCGCGATCCTGGCCCCCACCGCGAGAAGGCTGATGTGCGACATCTCCCCCTGTGGTGGTGGTCGGGCCTTCTTCGCCCTGGCGGCCAACGGCGACCTTTTTCCCTGCAGTGAATTTATCGGTCTGGACTCCTTTCGCGGTGGCAACCTCTTTGCCGGAGGTCTGGATGCAGCCTTGACCAGTCCAGCCTTTCACCGGGTCACGGGTCGGACGGTAGAGACCATCGACCCCTGCCGGCGATGCGCCATCCGCCATTTCTGTGGATCACCCTGCCCGGCGGAGGCCCACGAAATGAACGGGGGAATGGATCGTCCCGGGGCCTTTTGTGCCTTCTACGAGGAACAGACCCGCTACGCCTTCCGCTTGATTGCCGACGGCATCGCCGACGATTTCCTCTGGGATGGCTGGGACGACGGCGTGGTCACGCTTTTCGACAAGGTGGGACCGCTGGTGACGCCGGAGGTCTCCCCGCCCTGAACTATCTCCAGAAAAGACAAGCGGTTACCGAAGTACAAAACCGGAACTCTTGATCGGATTGGCCGAGACCGAACAAAAATCAACAAAGAAAAGTAATATTAATGGTGGTTGGGGGAGCCCGAGGGGGCGGCAGAGCCTCCCCCCGGCCCCCCCAGCCCCTATTGGGAAGTGGGAGATGCCGTATCGGCCCCGGAGGAGACGGGCGGGATCTCCTCAACCTGGAGCCTCTCCCCCTCCCCGGGGAGAGCGCCGCTCTCCGTCGTCGCCGGCGATTCGCCGCTGGTCGGCTCCTCAGCGGCAGAGGCCCCGTCGGACACGGGCGGCGTCTCCCCCCCGGCAGAGGGAAAGAGGCGGGTCACGGCCTCCTCCAGGGCCATGAGCTGGGCCCGGCTCAACTGAATGTGGTAAGGCCGGTCACTCACCGCAAGCCAGGCGGTCGCCTCATCCCCCTTCCCACTCTTCCAGAGGGAGAGTTCCCGGGAGCCCTCGAGGCCCACCTTCACCCACGGGGGACCCCGATCCTCGGGTTCGACCCCCTGCTGTCCCTCCTGCTTGAGGAAATCACGCAGCGCCTGCCACCCCGGCTGTTGCCAGGAGGCCTCCTTGGGGTCACTCTTCAGGGTCTCTTCCTTCAGGGTCACAGCCAGGGACTCTGGATCCTTGTCCGGAGTCTCCCAGGGAGCCAGAGAGACCAACTCCAGCGCCTTCTTGTCGAGATCGCGACCAAGATAGGAATAAAGCACCATGGCATCGGGAGAATCACTCCCCCGGGCCAGGATCTGCTCCCCCCGCCGCCAGAGATCGAGGGTGCGGATCGCCTTGGCCGAATCGGTCAGGGCAAGGCGCCAATCAGGGTTGGCCGGCGGGGAAACGGCCTCGAAACTGGATCCCCGGGTCTCGACCAGACCGCCGATCCAGGCGGAGACCCGGGTCGCGGAGGCGGGCGTGGTCCACGGCGAAAGAAGCTGCCACCCCCCGCCCTCCTGCGCCTTCTCCAGGGTCAGGACACCCTCCCCGCGGATCAGGGTGACGCCGGCAACACGATCGGCGGTCAGGCCCGGCAGGAGCCGCTTGTCACGCAGTTCGTCCAGGGATTGGGTCATGCCGGCGACACTCGTCTCGTCGACCAGCACGACCGGCCCCTCCTCGCCGATGCGCAGGTAGCGCTTGCCCCCGGTCGGACTCTTCTCGCCGAGGAGAAGGACGAGTTCCTGACTCTTGTCGTCGACCAGGGAAAGTTTGGCCTTCGGGGGATTCAGCCCGAAGGGGGCGACGTCCGCCACCGGCGCCGGCGCCGCCACCCGTTCGTAGGTGGCCTGCAAAACCTCGACCAGCCGCTTCCCGGCCCCCTCGTCCGCAGGGGCCGCGACCGGCTCGGCCAGGCGCCAGGAGCCACCCTCCCGGATCAGGACGGCAATGGCATCCTTCTCGTCGCGAAACTCCATCCGAACCGGGGCCTCGACCGGCCAGGAAGAGACCTTGCGGAAGGCCGTATCGGCCTCCTGGCGTGCCGCCTCTTCACGATCGGCCCACCACAGACCCCCGCCCCCCGCAAGCAGAACCGCGAGAAGGAAGAGATTGACCCACCAGCCTTTGACCATGGCGCATGCCTCCTTCAGCCGATGCCGTTCAGCGACGCTTCCGCCGCAGCCAGAGCGTGAGCCCCGTCCCGACGAGGAGGAGAGGGATCACCGCCACAAGCCCCCAGGAGAGGATGATGGCGTCGATACCGGAGAGGACGAGGCCACCGTCGGTGACCGGCTTCGGCTTGATGGCGATGAAATTTTCGTCGGCGGCCAGCCAGCGGACCGCGTTGAGGACGAGCCGGCTGTTGCCGGAAAAGTCGACATAGGCATCGGCGGCGAAATCGGAGTCACCGATCACCACCAGACGCCGCTTCTCAGCCTCGGTGGCGACCCCCAGGAGCAGAGGCCCCTGCTTGTCCTCCCCCGCGTTGAACTCGACCGAACCCCCCGCCAGGGAACCGACCTCCAACCAGCCGCGATCAGCCCCGGTCAGGAGGCGCGTCCGCTGCGGCGAACCCTCCTTCCGGGAATCCGACGGTTGCAGCTCCAGGGCCACGGCCTCCGGGAAGAACGAGGCATCGCTCATCCCCTTGGTGATCGGATGGCTGGCGTCATATCGGGTGATCAGGGGGGTGGTGACCCCGGCGCCGAAGAGGCGGGCGGTCGGGTCGATGACCGTGCCGGCGAGCGGCGTGATTCCCTGGTCGGCGAGGAAGGGCTCCAGGCCAGTGTTGATCCCGGGTTCGAGGAGCAGGAGGAGGCGTCCATCCTTGCCGAACCACTGGGTGAGCCTCTCCACCTCGACGGGAAACAGAGGCCCCTGAGCCCCGGCCAGGACCACCAGCCCCGTCTCCTCCGGAACGGCCTCCACTTCGGCCAGGTTGAGCTTCTCGACACGATACCCCTCCCCCTTGAGGAGGGTGACGACCGTGTTGTAGCTCTGTCGGCTGGCCTGCTGGCCAGGCATGCCGGGAGCGGGGGCGGACTCCTCGAACGGGTGTTCGCCGTGGCCGGAGACCATCCTGACCACCTTTGCCGACCCCTTGGAGAGACGGATCAGGGCGTTGGTGATGTTTTCCTCGGTGACCTCCGTCACCTTTTCGGACTTTTCGCCGTTTCTCAGGACCACCGTCCCGTAGACGGCGACATCCTCGCGGCGGGCCGCAGCCGGGTCGAGGTCAGGATCGACGAACCGGATGGTCAACTTGGTGTTTTCCACCCGATAGCGTTCCAGGAGTTCGAGGATTCCCTGTTTCTGTTCGCCCTTGTCCTGGACGTAGACGGTGAGCGCCACCCCCTCCGGGAAGGCCTGAACCGCCTTGACCGACTGTTCCGCGAGGCTGTGGCGATTGTTGGCGGTCAGATCCCAGCGGACCTGGTAACGGTGGGTGGCATAGGCCGCGACCCCCAGGATGGCGGCCAGTAACAACCCCAGAACGAGGTTCTGGGTCCTGAAGTTCAGGCGCGTGGAACGATTCATTTCCATGGACGATATCTCCCCAGTCGCAAAAAATGCTCAACCCCGGACCCGTTCGGCCATCAGCCGGTAGCGCGCAGCGACCAGGGCCAGAAGGGAGACGATGACGAAATAGGCCAGATCGGCGCTGGAGATGACCCCGGTCAGGAATTTCTCGTAGTGGCCGGTCAGGGAGATGTAGGCCAACACCTGGTCGACGGTGTCCGTGCCCCCCGCCTCGCCCATCCAGGAGGCGATCCAGAGGGAGAGGAGGACGCCGAAGCTGATGACGGCGGCCACGATGGGGTTGTCGGTAGCGGCGGAAGCGGCAAGACCGACGGCGCCGAAGGTCGCGGCGACCAGGAAGAGACCGAGGAGGCCGGAGAAGATCTGGCCGCCATCCGGGGAACCATACGCGAAGAGGAGGAGCGGCGGGATGGCGAGGAGTCCCACCGTAACGGCCAGAAAGAGCAGGAGGCCGAAATACTTGCCCAATAGAATCTGCATCGGCGAAAGCGGCGACGAGGCGACCGCCGGCCAGGTCTCGCGCCGCTTCTCCTCGGCGATGAGGCGCATCGTCAGGAGGGGGCTGATCAGGAGGAGAAGCACCGCGGCATTGCCCAACATCGGCGCCACCGTCGAGTCGGTCAGGGAGGCCCCGCCGCCGCCGAAGGCCTGAAACTGCATCTGCTGAATCTGGTACAGGCGCGTCGCGGCGCTGAACATCCAGGAGGTGATGGCGAAAAGAACGGCCAGGAGGGTCCAGGCCAACGGCGACAGGAACATGCTCCGCCATTCGCGGAGGGCGATGGCAACGATCGGTTTCATTGGGCACTCTCCTGGACAGCGACCGCCTGCGGCTCGCGGGTCGTGAGATTGACGAAGACTTCTTCGAGGGAGTGGGAGGCCGGGGTCAACTCGCTCAACCCCCAGTTCTCCTCGACCGATCGCTTGACCAGCGCCTCGGCCGGATTGGCGCCGGCCTCGACGAGGATCCGCCACCCCCCCCGGAGGGCCTCCACCTGGCGGATGCCCGGAAGGGACTTGAGAACCGAGACCTCGGGCGGGCGAGCCAGCCGGACGAAGAGCTCATGACCGCTCTTGGCACGGTTTTCCAGCCCCTCCAGGGTGTCGTCGGAGACGATGGTGCCGTTGTGGATCAGGACGGCCCGATGGCAGGTCATCTGCACCTCGGGGAGAATATGGGTGGAGAGGAGGACCGAGTGCTCCCCCCCGAGATTGCGAATCAGCTCACGGATTTCCCGAATCTGGATGGGATCGAGGCCGACAGTAGGTTCATCGAGGATCACCACCTGCGGGTCGTGGACAATGGCCTGGGCGATCCCGGCCCGTTGCCGGTAACCCTTGGAGAGATTGCCCAGGAGACGATCGGCGACGTGATCCAGGCCGCACCGGGTCATGGCCCGGTCGACGGCATCCCGCCGGCGCTTGCGCGGGACGCGGCGCAGAGAGGCCAGATAGGCAAGATATTCGCGGACGGACATGTCGGCATAGATCGGAGGACTCTCCGGGAGATAGCCGACCTTGGCCTTCGCCTCGACCGGATCAGAGAGAAGGTCGATCCCGGCGACCCGGGCGCCGCCGGAGGTGGGGGCGAGGATCCCGGCCAGGATGCGCATGGCGGTGGTCTTGCCGGCGCCGTTGGGGCCGAGAAAGCCGACCACCTCGCCGCGTTTAACCTGGAGGTTGACCCCCGCCAGGGCCCGGGTGGGACCGAAGAAGCGGCTGATCTCCGTCATCTCGATCATTACGTCCGACATGGCGACTCCTGAAACCTGAGGGCTGACAAGGGCCGACGACAAGCCCGTCCGGCCTCGGACGGGAAAGGCCCAGGGTATCCCGACATAGTGGAGGGGAAGGGGAGTAAACAGCGGTGATCGAGGCCAGATCCGACGAAAACCGGCGAACCGGACCACGACGACCCGACCGGAGAAGATGCGCCGCTGATGACCCTCCCCTCGGGACCCGGCACTATAAACGGAGAACAACTCCGGTGCAATGGCTTCCACGGCTACGACACCGGTACCACCGCTTCGGTGGGTGGCGATTTATTGGGCATTCCATGCCAGCATTGCCCAATGAGCGGGCATGCTGACCAATTATTGTTCACCATGGCAGCTTCTCATTCGTTGCCCGGTCCGGGATACCGGATTGATTTCCTTGATAATGATCGAAATAATCGCACGGCCCGGGAATTGCTGACAGCGCCTGGCACCATGTGTGTGGCACGGAGTACCCGGACGGATTCGGGTGTGGATTGGGATGGGGACGACGACCCGGTGGTGATCTCTCAACTGCGGCGGTCCCGGAGTGGTCCTGAACAGGGAGAAAAGACTCGTGGTGATGGCAATCGGCAGGGGTTTGGTCGCTGGTCTGGGAGGGATCTTGATCCTTTTCGGGGCGTCGGCAGCAGGAGCGGCGACCGTCGACCCGCACTTTTCGGCCGCCGATACGGCCTGGCTCCTGACGGCGACGGCCCTTGTCCTCTTCATGACAATGCCGGGGCTGGCCCTGTTCTACGGGGGTTTGGTCCGCACCAAGAACGTTCTGTCGTTGCTGATGCAGTGTTTTGCCATCGCTTGTCTGGTATCGATCCTTTGGGTGGCGCTCCTCTACAGCCTTGCCTTCGGTGACGGCGGGAACTGGCAGGCTGGCATCGGCGGGCTCGACCGCCTCTTCCACACCGCCGTGGGCGTCGATACCCTCAAGGGGAGCATCCCCGAGAGCGTCTTTTCCATGTTCCAGCTCACCTTTGCCATCATCACCCCGGCCCTGGTGATCGGCGGGTTCGCCGAGCGGACCCGTTTTTCGGCAGTGCTGCTTTTCACTCTGCTGTGGTCGTTTCTGGTCTATGCCCCGGTCTGTCACTGGGTCTGGGGAGGCGGCTGGCTCGCCTCCCTCGGGTTCATGGATTTTGCCGGAGGCAGTGTCGTTCACATCAACGCCGGCATCGCCTCCCTCGTGGCGGCGCTGGTCATCGGCAAGCGCAAGGGATTCCCAACGACCCTGATGCTGCCCCACAACATGACGATGGCCTTCAGCGGCGCGGCCATGCTCTGGGTGGGATGGTTCGGCTTCAACGGCGGCAGCGCCCTGGCGGCGAACGGCTCGGCGGGCATGGCGATCCTGGTCACCCACATGGGGGCCGCCGCCGGCTCGCTGGCCTGGATGGGAATGGAGTGGATTCGCCACGGCAAGCCGAGCATCCTCGGAATCATCACCGGGATGGTGGCCGGGTTGGGAACGGTAACCCCCGCCTCGGGCTTCATCGGCCCGCTGGGGGGAGTGGCAATCGGCCTGATCGCCGGGGTCGTCTGTTACCGGGCCACCCAGATCGTCAAACAGAAGTGGCACATCGATGACTCCCTGGATGTCTTCCCGGTTCACGGCGTGGGGGGAATCATCGGCACGCTCCTGACCGCAATCTTCGCCGCCCCCGCCTTCGGAGGATTTTCCGATCCAAGCAGCTATTCCCTCCTCCACCAGCTCTGGGTCCAACTCATCGGGGTGGTGGCCACCATGCTCTGGTGCGGCGGTTGGAGCTACCTCATCTTCAAAGGGCTGGATATCCTGGTCGGACTGCGCGTCCCGGTCGATCACGAATCGGAGGGTCTCGACCTGGCCGGCTATGACGAACGGGGATACAACCTTGATTTCGGTCGATCCTGATTCATACTGGCAGCGGTCGGGGAGGGTCGTGCCCATCCCCTCCCCGACCGCTGCAGCGGAGGTGTGTTTCCCAATCCTTGCATTTTCAACGGGTTATGGGTGATCATCGGGGAGATGGGGCGCCGGCCTCGTCCTGTAGCCCCGGCAAGGGCTGTCGGTCGGGTAGGCCGGGCGCGGTCGACGGGGCGGGCGCAGCCTGTTGGCTCCGGTCGGGGACGCAGCGTCCGGCTTGGCTTTTCACCGGTTGAATCGGTCCGGTTGAATCGGCCCGCAGAAAGGCTCGGAGCGGCGTTTGTTGCAAGGGCGGAATGGCGTGGGGGGGCGGTTTTCGGAGCTCCGCCCGCCGGATCGCCGACACGGAGATACGGATTTTCTGACCACACGGATACGGATTTTTAGACCACCAGATACCTGGAACAAGTGAGGAGACACATGGCTGACCAAGAGGCTGTGAACAGGGCCTTGTCGATGATCGAGACCCATAACGTCAAGTTCGTCGATTTTCGCTTCACCGATTTTCGCGGCAAGTGGCAACATCTCTCGGCTCCGGCCCGGATGATCAGCGCGGAGGTTTTCGAATCCGGCTTCGGTTTCGACGGCTCCTCCATCGCCGGCTGGTGCGAGATCAATCAATCCGACATGGTCTTCCTCCCGGATCCGGCTTCGGCGGTCATGGATCCCTTCGCCGAGGCGGCCACCCTGATCTTCATCTGCGACGTGGTGGATCCCTTCACCGGTGAGCCCTACAGCCGCGATCCCCGTGCGGTGGCCAAACGGGCGATGAACTACCTCAAGTACACCGGTATCGGCGACACGATCTACCTCGGACCCGAGGCGGAATTCTTCGTTTTCGACTCCGTGCGCTTCGCCACGGACATGAACCACGTCGCCTACCACCTGGACTCCAACGAGGGCATCTGGAACTCCATGGCCCACCAGGATGGTAACAATCTGGGCCACCGTCCCGGCGTCAAGGGGGGCTATTTCCCGGTACCGCCGATCGATTCCCTCCAGGATCTGCGCTCGGAGATGGCGCTGGTCATGGATGAGATGGGGATCATCATCGAGTTCCACCATCACGAGGTGGCGACCGCCGGCCAATGCGAGATCGACATGCGATTCAACGATCTCCTGACGATGGCCGACAACATCCAGAAGTACAAATACGTCGTTCACAACGTCTGCCACCAGAACGGCAAGACCGCGACCTTCATGCCCAAGCCGATGTCGGGTGATAACGGCTCCGGCATGCACGTCCACATGTCGATCTGGAAGGATGGCAAGCCGACCTTCTTCGGCAACAAGTACGCCGATCTTTCCGAGTCAGCTCTGTACTTCATCGGCGGGATCAAGAAGCATGCGCGGGCGCTGAATGCCTTCACCAATCCCTCGACCAACTCCTACAAGCGGTTGATCCCGGGGTTCGAGGCGCCAGTGCTGTTGGCCCATTCGGCCCGCAACCGTTCCGCCTCCATTCGCATCCCGGCGACGACCACGCCCAAGGGCAAGCGTTGCGAGATTCGCTTCCCCGATCCTTCCGCCAATCCCTACCTGGCCTTTTCGGCCCTTCTGATGGCAGGACTCGACGGCATCGAGAACAAGATCGATCCGGGCGCCCCCATCGACAAGAACCTCTATGATCTGCCTCCAGAGGAGTTGAAGCAGATTCCCACGGTCTGCGGCTCGCTGCGCGAGGCGTTGGCGACGATGTCGGCCAATCGGGAGTTCCTGAAGAAGGGTGATGTCTTCAGCGATGACCTGATCGATGCCTGGATCAACCTCAAGATGGAAGAGGTCTATCGCTGGGAGCATTCGCCCCACCCGGTCGAAATGGCCATGTACTACAGCTGCTGACGACTCCACTGCCAGCCCCCCGGCAACCCGCCCGGGGGGCTGGAAAGGGACATCTTTCGCTTATTTTTCAGGGTCTTCGCCCTGAAGTTTCTTCACGACCAAGGGGGCAGGCGAGAGCCTTCCCCTTTAGGCTCACCCAAACCGCTTCCGATGCCATCACTGCCTGTCGGTCCCTTTGCCGATCGGGGCAATGCGGCTAAATCTCGATTTCCTGAAAATCCCGGGCGATGGCGATGTCGCCTGCGAATAGGGTTCGACACTCCTGGAGTCTGGCCTCATCCGCGTCGTCCGCAGCCACCGGGTAGAGATGCGATAGGAGAAGTCTCTTCGCCCCGGCTGCGGCGCCAACCCGGCCACACTCCTCGGCGGAGAGGTGTCCCCGGACCTTGCCTGCGGCCAGGGTCGAGCAGTCGAGGACGACAAGGTCGGCCCCTTCGGCCAGGTTGACGATCCCCGGATCCCAGTCGCAATCCCCTGAGAGAACAACGGCGCGGCCCCCCGCCTCGAAGCGGTAGGCGAGGCTCGCCATGGCGTCGGAATGCACCGTCGGCGCGGAGACGACGCGGACGGGACCGAGGCACTCTTCCGCGGCAGCCGCGGCGATCTCCAGGGGGAAAGCGCTCGGAAGCCCCGTCAGCGGGGTCACGAAGGTGGCAAAGAAATGGTCGATCCCGGTCGGACCAAAGATCGGCAGCGGTCGGCTCCGGGTCACCCCCGGCAGACGACAGGCATGGACCAGGGGGACGACATCGCCGATGTGGTCGGGATGGGTGTGGGTGAGAAAGATCCCCGTCAATTCCTCGAAATGACGCCCCGCCCGTTCGAGTTGGCGCAGGATACCGCTGCCGCAATCGATCAGGAAGGAGTGCCCCGAAACCTCCAGGAGATATCCCGGGGCGTTCCGTGCCGCCGAGGGGATCCCCGTGCCGCTGCCGAGAACCGTCAGTTTCATGCCGTCGTTCCCCCTTCGTCCCGCATCCCTTCGTCCCGGATCCTCCCGAGTTCGTTTGCCGGCCAGAGCCATGCGGCGCCACGAACGCCGCTGGAATCACCATATTGCGCCAGGACCAGCTCGGTCGCCACCCGATCCGAAAAGATGTACCGGCGCCAACAGGCGCGGATCCCCGCGACCAGTCCCGGCAGGTGCGAAACGCCTCCACCCAGGACCACCACATGAGGGTCGAGGATGTTGATCACCGTCGCGAGGGAGCGGGCCAGGCGGTCGGTGTGCCGACGGAGCGTCTCCTGCGCCGTTTCCTCCCCGGTCTCGGCCCGACGGACGATCTCCTCGACGGAGAGGGTCAGCCCTGTCCTCTCCCCGTAGCTCCGCGTGATCCCCGGGCCGGAGCAGAAGGTCTCGATACAGCCCGACCGCCCGCAATAGCAGTTCGGACCGGGGACCTCCTCCCCCCATGGCGATGGCAGGGGGTTGTGCCCCCACTCCCCGGTGATGGCGTTGGGACCGTTGACCAGGTGCCCGTCGATGACGATCCCGCCGCCGACCCCTGTCCCGAGGATCACCCCAAAGACGACCCGTCCCCCCTGGGCAGCGCCGTCGGTCGCTTCGGACAGGGTGAAACAATCGGCATCATTGGCCAACCGCACCGGTCGTCCGAGGGCCTCGGCAAGATCCCGGTCGAGGGGGTGCCCGATCATGCAGACGGAGTTGGCGTTTTTAACCAACCCCGTTGCCGGGGAAATCGTCCCGGGGATGCCGACGCCCACGGGGAGCGCCCCCCTTTCCGCTCCTGTTTCCCCTTCCCTTCCGGTCAACTCCGATTCGACCGTGCGGACGAGGTCAGCCACGGCCCGGACGGTGGCGCCATAATCCCCCTGGGGCGTCGGCACCCGCCGGCGTACCCGTATCCGGCCATTGCCGTCGAGGATGGCCGCCTCGATCTTCGTTCCACCGAGATCGATGCCAAGACGCCATGGACGCATCATGCACAACCTCCCGACCGGTACGGACGAAGCCGGCCCCTCGATGGTTGCCTCCCGTTTAACGACAACAGACGCAGCCCCCTCCCCCCGCTTCGGGAAGGGATCTCTGCGACCGATCCGGCCCCACCGGGGTGATTCCCGACTCCCTCCCGGGGCGAAACGATGGTATGCTGGGACCGGATCGATTTCCACCCCGACGGTTGTTGCCGATCCCCCGTCGGGATCGCTCAAGTCGGCTTCAAGACAGCCCGGATGGGATTTCCTGACCTGATGACCAACGACGACCAAACGGAGCCGACCTCCGGAGTGTGCGCCCCCCCCCCCTTGTTACCCGGGAAGAAGGTGCGCCCGAAGAGAGTGCGCCCCTTGTCGCCCGGGGCGGAAAGGATGCCGAGATTCTGAAGAGCGCCAAGGCCTGGCGCAAGGTCGGGCGGCGGGTCCCTCAAGGATGTCGCCCGATTCGGACCGAAGTGGATGAACGGGGGACGACGACCCGGCTCTTTGCTGCGAGCCAGACGATCAGCGAGGAGAGCTGGCGGGCCGAACTCCGCCAGGCCTGGAAAGAGCGCTGGCTCACCTTGATGGCCGCCCTCGACTCCTGGCGCGAACGGCTGTCGGCCTTGGACGGACCGGAGGCGGAAAATGCTTTGATGAAGCTCCTGGAGGAGCGAGAGGAGCTGGTGGATCGCTGGCAGGACATGGCGAGTCGGGCCGGCGGCGTCGCAGAGCTTGAGTTGTTCCCGACCCTTGAGGAAGAGACGTGGAGAGAGGCAGTAAGACTCTTTCGGGAACATCGCTTCGGCCTGATCCTGGTGGAGGCCGGGCTTGCGGAGTCGTCTTGGGCAGAGGGAGAGGGCACCGGGACGACCGAAACTCTCGCTTCCGCACCCGTCGACCCCGTGGTCTTGCGCCTGGCAGAGACGGTCGACCGGGCGATGATTCGCCAGGAGGAACGCGCCGATCCCTACCATCTGGTGACCTACTGGCAATATTTCGGTCGCTTCATGAAGGCGCTGGACGCCGCCCGCTTTGAGCGGGAGGTGGCCGATGTCACCCAGATCCGCCATTTTCATACCCTGTTTCGTGCCCGCGAGCAGCGGCGGCAATTTCATCTGTTTCTGGGCCCGACCAACTCGGGCAAGACCTACCAGGCCTTGCAGAAGCTGGCCCAGGCTGAATCGGGAACCTATCTGGCGCCGCTCCGGCTCCTCGCCCTGGAGGTGGCCGATACCCTCAACAGTTGGGGGGTCCCCTGTCACATGGTGACCGGGGAGGAACGGCTGGAAGTCCCCGGGGCGAGGCATACGGCGAGTACCATCGAGATGTTGGCCCTGGGCCATCGGCACCAGGTCTCGGTGATCGACGAGGCGCAGATGTTGGGAGATCCCGACCGGGGGTGGGCCTGGACCCAGGCGATTCTGGGGGTGCAGGCCGATGAGGTTTGCGTCGTCGGGGCGCCGGAGGCCTTGCCGGCGGTGGAAAAGCTCCTGGCCCTGACCGGCGATCCCTACACCGTGACGACCCTGGAGCGCTTGGCGCCGTTGGAACCCCTGGAGCGGTCGGTGCGCCATTTTCACCAACTGGAACCGGGAACGGCCATCATCTGCTTTTCCCGTTCCGGGGTCCTGACCCTCAAGGAGAGCCTGGAGCGGGAGACCGGGCAGCGGGTGGCGGTGCTGTACGGCGCCTTGCCCCCGGAGGTGCGTCGCGATCAGGCCTATCTCTTTGCCAGCGGCGAAGCCCCCTTTCTGGTCGCGACCGATGCCATCGGCATGGGGCTCAACCTGCCGATCCGCACCCTCCTCTTTGCTCAGGACAGCAAGTCGATCGACCGCCGGGAACACCCCCTGACGCCTCTGGAGGTGAGACAGATCGCCGGACGGGCGGGTCGCTACGGTAAGAACGAGATCGGGTTCGTCGGCACCTTTCGGATTCCGGTGACCCGTATCCGCGAGGCGTTGGAGGCGACCCCGGACTCGGTGCGACGAGCGCCACTGGCCCCCAACCTGGATCACCTGCTGGCCATCGCGGCCCTGCGTGAACGGAAGAAACCGGCACTTGCGCATTTGTTGGATCTCTTCGTCAAGACCGTCAAGCCC
Organism: Magnetococcales bacterium; assembly: GCA_015229005.1. Taxonomy (GTDB): domain Bacteria; phylum Pseudomonadota; class Magnetococcia; order Magnetococcales; family JADGCL01; genus JADGCL01. The sequence continues at coordinate 85,566 of JADGCL010000001.1, read as the reverse complement.
GATCCCCGGATCTACCGGATCGCCGATCTCGAAGAGCAGACGATCCTTGCCCGTATCACCGATCGCCACCCCAAGCTGGATCTCGGCACCCGTTTCGCCCTTTCGGCAGCACCGGTTTCATTGCGGGTCCTGCCGGTGGTCCGGGCATACGAGCGGATGGTGGTGGCGGTCGCAACGGAGGCCGCGCTGAAGCTCGACTCTCTGCTTCCCTCTCCCCCCGAAGAGGCGAACTGGCCGTTGGAGTGGCTGGAAACAGCGATGCGGATCGTCAACCTTTACAGCTGGCTGCATTATCGTTTTCCGGCCATCTTTCCCGACCTCGAGGCCGCCGAGGCGAACCGGCGGGAGATCAATCGTCGCATCAACCGCCAGTTGCGCCAGAAACCTCAGGGAGACCGTCGCTGTGAAACCTGCGGTGAGCCCCTGACCGAGGGACACGCCTTTCGCCTCTGCGACCCCTGTTGGGAACGGAATCGGCGGGGTCGGCGCCATTGGGTGCGTGGTGGAAGAGAGAGTAGCCGTGAGGCTCCCTTTTCCACTCCGCCGCCCTCGCGTCAGGCCGTGTCGGTGGAGACAACCGGGGGGGAGGCGGCCTCCCCGGGTGGACGTCGCCGGCAATGGGGAAGCGGTGAAAACAAGACCGGTGGCGGGCGGAGATTCCGAGGTAAGACGGCATCCGCGCAAAGGCGCGGGCAGAGCGCTTCGCCCCGGCCACGACGGGAACAGCCGCCCGAAGATGTGAGTGGTCCGGTATGGCCCCCCCCTCGAACCAAGTGATCTATCGAAGGGAGACGGGCAGACACCCCATCGAGGTCATCGACCACGATGGGTTCCGCTCGCTTCATTTCGACCGCCACAGCGTCCAAAGTCGCATGGCCTTGGATGATCCTCTGGCGCTTGTCCTCCCCTATACCCGTTTTCTCATGGCATCGCTCCTGTTTCTACCTTCCCCGACCCGGGCATTGATGATCGGATTGGGTGGGGGATCCGTGGCGAAGTACCTGCTGCACCACCTTCCGGCGTTGGGTCTCGACGTAGTGGAGCCCGATCCCCAGGTCATCTGGACGAGCCACGAGTTTTTTTATTTGCCCCGGACGGAGAGGTTATCCATTCACAAAGATGATGGGTGCCATTTCATTCGTGCGGCACAGAAACGGCCCGCCTGGCCCTACGACCTGGTGCTGATCGATGCCTTTGACGAGGCCGGTATGGTTGCCCCGGTCTATGGGAGATCGATGATTTCCGGGTGTCACGCCCTGCTTGAAACCGGGGGAGTTATCGGCATCAACCTGGGGAAAAGTAATAAGGCCCTTCGCTCGCAGGTGCTGACCTCCCTCGATGCCGTGTTTCCCCGTTCCTGGCTGCGTCTTCCCGTTCCCCACACCCGCAATGAAATCGCCCTGGCCTTCGGACGGCGAACGGGATGGCGTGACCTTGAATCCTGCCGCAGACGGGCTGTTTCCCTGGGAGAGCGGATGTCCCTGGAATGGGATCAGTTCGTCGACACCCTGATTCAGGCCAACAAACCACCCTTCTGGCGTCGCCTGTGGTCCTGGGAGGGCGCCTGAGCGGGAGAGGTGTTTGTCGATTCTCGTTTTGATATCGGTCAATCCGATCGAGAATCCTGGTTCCTTGTTTCGGAACATGCCTACGATCCAGAAAATTCGGTGAGGCCGTCGCGGGGGCTTGGGATCAGCCCGAATGATCAGAAGAAATCATGGGGGATGGGGAATGCGTCGTGTTCCACTGTTGTTGCTGTTGGCGTTGCTGACTGCCGGGCTGGTGTTGTGGTTCGGCTTGCCGGGGGTCCCAGGGATCGGTCCCTGGCCTCTGACGAGGGGTGTGGGGGGAGCGTCGTCGCCCGAGCCTTCCCCCGGCAGAGAGAACTCCTCCATTGCGGGTGACAACGGCTCCCAGTCGACGGTCGCGGGTGAATCCTCGGCGGAGCGGTTGGACCAGGCGAGGGAACGCCTGGAACTCGTGGAACAGCGGCTTCAGGAGCAGGAACTGAGGCTCGCCGCCCTGATCGAAAGCAGGACGAGCGATCTCGCCGAATGGCAACAACGCCTGAATGCGCTTGAGGCCTCCTTGGCCCGGACTGGTCCCTTCCTGCGCATGGGGCGGGTTGTCATCGGCAAAGGTGATCTTTCCCTCAAGATGACGGATCTGTTCGCCGCGAATATCACGATTCGCAAACAGGTGACCTTTTCCCGACCCATGCCGGGAATTCCGAAGATTCTGCTCAGCATCGGTTCCCTGGAGTTGGAAAAAGAAGGATCCCATCTCGTCCCGGTGGCGGCGGAACAGGTCGATGCGTCGGGCTTTTCTTTGGTTGTGAGCTCTCCCGGCGGCAACCGCATCAAATCGGCCCGGATCACCTGGTTGGCCGTCGTCGAGGGTGACCGGTCGGTGCCTGCAACCGAGGTCGAGGATGTGCCCGGCGCCGCGAAAAAGGCCCCGGTTGCCGGGACCCTCCCCGAGGGATCCGCCCCTGATGGTGAATCCCCTGTGAAGACCCCCTCCATGGGGGGTGAAAAGTTCGTCTTTCCCGGGGCCGGGGCGGTCGGGGGCGGGGCCGCGACCGGGACAGGAACCCCCGAAGGGGCGGAGCAGTGAGACCTCGGCCAGCGTTCCTGTTTCGACCCGTGATCGACCCCCTCCCCAAGCCGACCATCCCTTCCGTTCATCCCGGCTGTTTCCGATTGCACCGCAGGCTGATCACCGGTGAGATCCGGGTCCGGGACGCCCGAGTGGCAGTGGAGAATGCCCGATGAATCAACAGAACGACCAGTCTCCATCCCGCATCGAGCGGATGACGGTGAAAAATTATCGTGCCCTGCGAGATGTGACTTTCAAAAGTCTACCCTCCCTGACCGTCTTGCTCGGCGCCAATGGCAGTGGCAAATCCACCGTGTTCGATGTGTTTGCCTTTCTTTCCGAATGCTTCCAGGAGGGAGGTTTGCGTCGGGCCTGGGACAAGCGCGGTCGTTTCAAGGAGTTGCGCAGTCGGGATCAGGATGGCAACATCGTCATCGAACTGGCCTATCGGGAACATGCGGATTTTTCCGGCATCAAACATCCCAGGATCACCTACCATCTGGAGATACGGGAGGAAGGGGCGCGGCCTGTCGTTGCACACGAGTGGATGCGCTGGAAACGCCAGCAACCGGCAGCACCCTTTCATTTCCTGAATTTCAAGGAAGGCAAAGGGCAGGTCATTTCCGGGGAGAAGCCGGAGTTCAAGGATAGCCGGATTGAAAAATCGTTGGGGTCGCAAGATCTGCTGGCCGTTGGAACCTTGGGCAACCTGAGGGAAAATCCCCGGGTAATGGCTCTCAAGAAATTCATCACCGGTTGGCATCTCTCCTACCTCTCGGCCAACTCCGCTCGTATCATCCCGGACGCCGGACCCGTGGAAAAGCTCTCGCAAACCGGCGACAACTTGGCCAACGTTATCCAGTTCCTCAAGGAACAACATTCGGACAGGCTAAATACGATCACGGAAACCTTGCGCCGCCGTGTGCCACGCCTGGAGGGAATCGATGCGGACATGCTCGAATCAGGACACCTGCTCCTGAAGGTCAGGGATGCGCCGTTTTCCACCGGCGTCCAGGCTAAATACCTTTCCGATGGCACCCTCAAGATGCTGGCCTATTTGGTGCTGCTCAACGATCCGAACCCGTCACCGCTGATCGGCCTGGAGGAGCCGGAAAACTATCTGCATCCCAAGTTGCTCATCGAACTTGCCGAGGAGTGCAATCAAACATCGGGACAATCTCAGATGCTGATCACCACCCATTCGCCTTTCTTCATCAATGGGATGCAACCGGAACAGGTCTGGGCGTTGGGACGTGGCGTGAATGGCTACACCCGGGTTGAAAGAGCGGCGGACATGCCTGGTATCCGGGAGATGATGCGGAAAGGGGCCAAATTGGGCGATCTGTGGATGGAGGGCTACTTCGACATGGGCGATCCACGCTAGCAGCCCGTTGATAAACGGGCAGAGCCTTCCAGGGATGGCCGGCCAAATTCAACGGGATGGTGTAACCCTTTGAATTTTGGAGGGAAGGCGAAACCGCGTTTTGCCTTCCCGGGTTGAAAAAGTCCATGGATGGGCTTTTTCAACAGGCTGCCAGGAGGTCGGATCATGCGCACCATTTTCTGCCATGTGGAAGAGCATTCCATGGACTTAGCGTTGCAGTCTCTGCTGCCACGCATAATCGATAACAGAGCGAAATGGAAAATCATCAATCATGGGTCAAAAAGCCAACTCCTGAAGAACATCTCGCAGCGGTTGGAAGGATACAAAGACATGGCTCGGACCAAGGATTTGGGAATACTGATCCTGGTGGATCGGGATAGAGAAGACTGCCATGAGCTCAAAGAAAAACTGGAACGGATGGCATCCAATAAGGGGCTGGCTACAAAAAAGAGGCCGGACTATCACGGCCATTTTCTGGTGGTCAACCGGGTTGTTGTCGAGGAATTGGAGGCCTGGTTTTTCGGTGATATCGACGCTGTCCGGAAGGGCTATCCGCGCATACCTGCAACATTTGGCAACAATAAAAAATACCAGGATCCCGATGCGATACGGGGTGGGACCTGGGAAGCCCTGCATCGGGAAATGAAAAAGGCAGGATATTTCAAAGACCATTTCCCAAAACACGATGTAGCCAGGAATATTTCCGCAAACATGGTTCCAAGCAATAACATTTCCTCCAGCTTTCAGGCATTCAAGAGTGGACTGGAAGCACTTTTGGCTTTGCCGCCCATCGTGGAGATGGCCTGATGTCGTTCCTGTCCGAAGCTTTATCAGGAGGCCGAAAAAACCACCTATAGACTTTTTATAACCGTTCAAGGGGCATGGATATCATTCCATTTATTTCAGGGGGTTCGCCCCCGCCCCCCCATCGGACTCCCTCAACCACTTTTAATATTATCTAGTATTATAATATTGTCTACTCCAAAGCCCACTCGCGCCACCCCTGGAGCATGGGAAAGTAGAGCCCCAGGCGGAGGCGCCGCCGCGGTTCCAGGTGGCGGATCCACTCACCGTAGCGGGTGAGTTGTTGCCGATAGCGCAAAAATTCATTGTCGAGAAAGGCCTCCCGCTCTCGTGCGTCGTGGATTCCGGTTTTGTAGTCGATCACCCATCGCACTCCGTCAGTATCGATAAATGTCCGATCCACCACCACTCGGGAGATTCCCCCAGGCGTGGCCGCAGTCAAGGGGTACTCGTTGTGGCAATCCTGATGACGATCATCGAGAATCCAGCTCCCCCTGGGATCTTCCAGGGTCAGTTGCAGCGCCCGTGCAACCTTCAGAACGGCATTCCCCAGAGAAGAGCGGGCCTCGCCCCTCGCCTCCGCCCGAACGTCGGCAAGCCCGAGATGGGTCAGCTGCGCCCGAAAAAGCCCGTGCGCAGCTTCGATCCGTTTGGGGGTCCACTGGTCGATCCCCTCCTCGGCAATGATCTTGAGGAAGCGGTGGACGACAATCCCCACGAGGCGGACCTCCTCCCCGGCCCAGTCGAAGACCACCGATTCCGTGGGTTCGCCGATGGCAACCGTCTCCCGGCCCACAAGGAGAGGCGGTGGCGGTGGCGGTAACCGATAGCCGTTGGGCAGGCGCAGGAGCGGTCGGGGTGGGGTAGCGGGTTGGGGGCGTAGCAGTGCGTCGGCTGCCGATTCCTCACGGCCATCCGTCTGGAGCGCCGCATTCCAATCCGATCCGGCTCCGGGATCGAGTGGGCGGAAATCGGCCTCCACCGCACTCCAGATCTCCGCCAGAAGCGAACCCGCCCTGGGGGGGGAACCCGGGCTTTTGATATTGCCGAAGAGGTGGAGGTGGCGGCGGGCACGGGTGGCAGCCACGTAGAAGAGCCGGGCCGATTCGTGGGCGGCGCGGCGTTTATGAACACTCCGGATGAATGCACCAATCGGTTCGGGTTCCTTGTCCCCGGTCCGGGGAATGGGGGCGAGGAGCGGTGATTGCGAGGAATCGGCCTCGACCGGCTCCAGCCAGGAGAGGAGTTCCCTGCTCTCGCCCCTGGGGCTCCTTCCCAGACCGGGAAGAAGGACGGTGTGGAATTCGAGTCCCTTGGCCTTGTGAATGGTCATGAGCTTGAGGCGACTCGCCTCGGGAGTGGCCTCGGGGGTAGCAAAGAGACGCTCGACCCCTGCTTCCAGGCGTTGAAAATCGGTCACCTCACCGCCATCATCCAGTTGGTCCAGGAGGTCGAGGAAGGTTTCGGCATTTTCCAATTCCTTGGGGGTGGCGAGCGAGGCCGGCCCCCCCAGGGCGATCCAGACCCCCTCGATCCAGGGACGCAGGATCCGCCCGCCGCGAGGGTGGAGCACCCGTCGGTGGGATTCGAGGGCGGCAGTGATGATCGTTCGCACCCGCTCAAGGCGCTGACGCCCGGAAAGGCTCATTCCCCGCAGCCAATGGGGCGAGCGCCAGAGATCGGCGATGACCGCCTCGTGATCCTGCCCGGCGAGGGCATGGAGTTCGTTCAAGGTGAGGCCGCACCAGGGGGCGCGGAGAATGGCAAGCCAGCTCAGCCGGTCGGCGGGGTGAAGCAAGGCCCGGGTCAGGGCCAGGAGATCCCTGACCTCGGGGCGTTGCCCCAGGGAATCGATTTCCACCGCCTGAAAGGGGATCCCCGCCCGGGTCAGGGTCGGGACGATCTGTGCCAGATGGCTGCGCGAACGGACCAGAATGGCGATGCTCTCCCCTTCCCGGGCCAGGGCCTCGGTCACCACCTCCAGGACCGATTCCGCCTCTCTGGTCGAATCCCCGTCCCCCACCAGCGAATGAAGCGTCACCGGAACCTCGACCACCGCCGCGTGAAACGCCTCGGAAGGGGAATAGGGAACCGCGCCGGTGAAGGCATCCTCCTCCCCGGGGAAGAGGGGAACGAAGGCCTGATTGATCCAGTCGATGAGCCCCCCGTCGGAACGGAAGTTGACACTCAACGAGAGGGGCCCGAGCGGGATGGTCCCCAGACCCGTCCGCCGTGCCTGGAGAAACAGGCCGACCTCCGCCTCCCGAAAGCGATAGATCGACTGCATCGGATCCCCGACCAGAAAGAGGGTCCGGCCATCGCTCCCATCCCACCCTGCCGTCAACCGTTCCAGGAGTTGCCACTGCCCCTTGGAGGTGTCCTGGAACTCGTCGACCAGGAGGTGTTGCAGTCGATGATCGAGCGCCAGGGCCAGATCGGTCGGGGCCTCCGGAGGACCGAGGGCGAAGCGGGCGGCCATGGCCAGGCGCGGGTGGTCGACGATCCCCCGGGCCGCGAAGAGGAGATCCAACTCCGCCGCCGCCATCGGCAGAATCCCGACGAGCGCCGAGAGAATCGACCAGGAATCCTCATCATAGGTGGCCGGGGGCAGCTCTCTCAGGGCCGCAAGGCGCTCACGGCACCGCGGATAGTGGGCAAGGCTGGCCAGGAGGTCGAGCATATCTTCCCTGACCTGGCGGAACATCGCTTTCTCCTGGCCGGAGCGGCCCTCGGACGGGGGAAGGAATCCCTGGCGCCGATCCACCCGCTTGCGCCAGCCTCCCTCCCGGGTCAGAAGCCATTTGGCCAGCCCCAGCCAATGTTCGAAATCCTCCGGGCGGCGACCAGGAAAACGGGAGACCTCCAACCAGGATTCCAGGCAGGATGGCCGCCGCGAAGCGCCACCGGTCGACGCTTCACCCGCACTCTCCGCCTGCAGATGGAGAGCGGCCAGTTTGGCCAGGCGCAGCACCATGGACTTGTAGTCCTCGGGAAACGCTGCACTGGCCTCGGTCAGGGCACGACCACGAATGGCGGCCAAGGTCGCCTCGATCTTCTCCCTGGCCCCCCCTCCTCCCTCCTGCGGGACGACGTGCGGAAGCCAGAGATCCCGGCGGGGCAGCAGCTCCGCCAGGAGCGACTGGACCCGGGCAAGGTCGTTGTCCAGGTGGTCGAGGAGGCGCTCGGCGGCGGGGGCCCAGCGGCTATCGGTGATCGCCGTGGCGAGGGCGGCACGGGCGGCCTGCTGGTAGAGGGGGAGAATCTCCTGTTCGTCCCCCACGCGGGGGAAACCACCGAATCCGGAGACCACCGGCAATCGTGAGGCGATGGCCAGATTCAGGGCATCCATGGTCATGAGCCTGAGGCGCCCCGGATTTTCGAGAAGGTTCCACTGGTGTTCGCGGTCGCAGGCCAGCACCGCCAGCGCCAACTCGTGGAGGCGACGCGAAAAGGGATCCTTCGCAGGTTCGCCCCCCTCGGCGGCGGCGATCAGGGCCTTGAGGATCCGCCCCTTCATCTCGGCGGCGGCCTTGCGGGTGAAGGTGATGGCCACCACCTCCTCCGGAACCCTGACCCGGGTGAGGAGGACCAGGAATCGCTGGGTCAAGAGACCGGTCTTGCCCGATCCCGCCGGGGCCTGGACGATGAAGGAACGGTTGGGGTCGATGGCGCTCTCGCGAACCGCGGCATCCGCAGGCACTCCCGTCATGGCGATCTCTCCCCCGGTTCGGCGCTGTCGTCGCCCCCCTCGGGACCGTCCGCATCGGCGCTGTCTGCGTCGGAATCGGCCCACTTTCGGCAGAGAGGCACCAGGTCGCAATGATCGCAGGCCCGGGGCAGAGGCTGCACGGAGGCCTCTCCCTGGAGGAACCCCCGCACCAGGCCCTCGATCGAGGCCTGCCACCGCTGCCCCAGCTCCTCCCAGGGGGAACGCCCCCCCGACTCTCCCGGAGAGAGGACCTCCGATTGCCACACCCCGGGCCCCTGGACATTCGGCAGGAGATCGCCCCGAGCCGAAATTCCCAGATGCCGGAGGGACCCGGGACGCAGCTCCGCGTAGGCCAGAGCCGCCACCTGCTCCGCCCCCAAGGCCAGGAGGTACAACGGCATCTGCGGCTCGGCGGGTGGAGTTCCGAACCAGTCGCCCACCCTCGGCTGCGAGGTCTTGTAATCCACCACCACCAGCCCCACTCCCGGCAGTCGATCGATTCGATCAATGCGGAGGCGAACCACCACTCCTCCGACGGTAAGGATCTTCTCCGTTTCCCGTTCCATGACCTCGAACGGCTCTTCTCGCCTGCTTTCCACCTCCATCCACCCAAGGAGCAGCCGTGTCAGGCGCAATCGTTCGAGGGGGATGAGGAGAGGTGGCAGGTGTGGAGCCGGGAAGGGACGGTTCACTTCACGGAGTGTGCGCTCGCTTGTCATCGCCGCCAGGGTGTGGCGGGCCTCCGGGGAGAGCGCCCGAAGTTTCTCTCCCGTGGTGACCTCCTCGAAGAGGCGGCGAAGCGCCGCATGGACCAGGGTTCCGCGCCAAGCGGCGTCGGCCTCCGGCCTGGGTTCGACCAGGGATTTGGCCCCCAGGCGATAGCGGGCGAAGGCCTGGAAGGGACATTGCGCCTGGGCCCGGATCAGACCGGCGCCGCCCTTGACCGGATCCTGAGTGATCACCGGCGCCGGGCCTCTGGGGTCGTCGAGGCGCAGAAGTTTGGGGGCCGCCCGGTGGACCAGGAGCCGATAGGTCGGCGGTTGCGGGAAGGCAAGGGTCGAGGTCTCGACCTGGGGCAGATGTTGGACAAGGGGGGAGATGCGCCGCTCTCGGTCGCCATCGCTGGCCGAGAAGCTTACGATAACTTCATTAGCCGAACCCAATAATCTTTCGGTAACATTTCTGGCAAAGACGAGTTCCCGTCCAGCCGACGACTTCGGCAACGCCATCCGCACCTGCCAGGAGAGGGGAAGAAAGGGGTTCGGGGATGGCGGTGGAGGCCAAAGATCATCACTCAAACCCAGGATCCACAGACGTTCGAACCGCTCCGCCGTCGCCTCCAGGCTCCCGAGGACGTGGACCGGGGTGACCGGGCTCTCCGACTGAAAGATGCTCTCGTCCATGATTTCGGCCAGACGCCCCAGTATCCGCGGGCGCGAAACCGCTCCCAGCACCGAATCCAGCCCGGCCAAGGTCGTCAGACCATTCTGGAAATGTTGCATCGCCTGTGCGGCCACCGAATCCAGGGTTCTTTCGCCCGGCCAGCCCATTTCCCGCAGCCAGCGTTCCAGGCGCCTCGCCCAGAGGCTGGGATGGCGGGGATCCTCCCCCTCCTTTTCCAGAAGCCCGGCCAAGTGAGTCAGAGTCTTCGCCGCGATCCGGCCCCCCCCCCCTCCCGCGTCCGCCCGCTGACCGATCCAGGCGCCGATCTCGGCCAGGGAGGCCTGATGGAGTCCCCCCTCCCGCAACGCCGCATCGAGGCGAGCGCGGGCACTCCCTTCCTGGGAGGCCCCTGCCCAAAAGGGAGAACGCAAGATCCGGCTCCAGGTATTGGCCGCCACCTCGCCCTGGCTCAGGGAGAGAAAGAGCAGGGCATCGCCGACCAGGGGCTGGGCAGAAAGAGGTGTTCCCAGGGAGATGTCGAAGGCCACCCTGGCGCCTGCCTCCGCAAAGGGGGTCGCCGGAGGCGGGACCGACCTCCCGGCTCTGCCCGGGGGGGAGACCGGCGGACTGGGAGGGGTGCTCGGTGTGCCCGGGAGAAAGACCTCGGAGAAGTGATGCACCACCTGCGGCAGACGCCGGGAAAGATCGGGGATGACGACGCCAATGGCCGAATCTCCCTGTCGTACCCGCTCCCCGGCCCAGAGGGCGGCGGCGCGAAGCTCATCCCGATCGGAGGCAAAGGTGAGCCGGACCGGGCGGCCCGCAGCGCCGGGATGGTCAACCTTCTCCCAGGAGACCCCCCACTCCCGCAGCTGCTGCAAAAAGCGCTCTTCCAGGGAAGAGAAGGTGTCGAAGCCAACCAGAAGAAGATGGCGGGGCCAGACCAGGGAGTGGCCGTGGGTCGCCAGAAAATCGAGAAGCCCGGCCCGATCGAGCCAGTGGTTCCGATGGCAGGCCTTGGCGAATGTCCGCGACCATCGCCGGAAGGTCAGGGAATCCTCGCCCTGCCACTCCGCCTCGGTCGGTTCCGGGAACCACTGGCGCTGCAGACGCCAGGCGTTGGCCGCCAGACGCGCGGTCGTCCCCGGGTTCAGCAAACCCTTGCCGGAAGGAGAAGCGACGATGATCTGTTCCCAGACGAGCCGCTCCTGAAGGTCGCTCAAGAGGGTCGGCCAGGAATCGAGAGAATCGACCGGGGGGCGGTCAAGAAGAGACTGCCAGCACTCCTCGACCCAGGCGGCAAAGGGAAGAACAACCGGGGATGGCCAGACCTTCTCTCCGAGAGAGGTCCGCCAGCGCCCATAGGCGGTAGCCAGAAAGCGGGCGGAACGACGATTTACGGTGACAGCCGTCGCCCCTTTGCGCAACCACTCCAATACGCGGGTATTCATCCCCCTCCCGGATTCCATTGTGGTTGTCGTTTTGGGCGAGGAAAGGGTTCCTGATCCGCCCCAGGCTGGTGTAGCATAACTGCCGATGAAGTGGCAGCAAAGGGGGAGCCGGAGGGGTACGGCCCATGGGCAGGAATCAGCGGGCGACTTGGGTTATCGCGGTGCTGGCAGCTGGGGCTCCTGCCTGGTGGGGGCACGCATATGGGGCGACCGAGGCCGGCCCCCCTGCCCCGTCTGCGGTCACCCCCCTCTCCCGGCGCACTCCTCCCCCCCCTCTTCCCCGGGGCGGCCCGGGAGACGGGTCCCAGCCTGCCGATGAAGCAAACGACAACTCTTCCCGCCTTCTCGACCAAGTCTCTGGGTTGATACGCCTGGCCGATCTGGAAGACCTCAGGGGAGATCCGCAGAAGTCTTATCGTCATATCGAACAGGCAGTCAAGATCATCGAAACCGAATTGGGAAACGTCCACCCCATCCTTCTTCCCCATCTTCTGCGTCTGACGGATCTCCTCCTCCGCCGGGGATCCCAAAATGAGGCTCGGTCTCTGCTGGCCCGGGCCGAAAGCATCGTGACCGAACGTTTCGGCAATCGCGGACCACTCTTCGCGCTCCTCTCCGCACGTAAGGCCTCCCTCCCGGAGGGTGCCGCCGGAGACGAAGGGAGTGACGCCCGAAACGAAGCAATTCTGCGCGATCTCAAGGCCAGAATCCACGCACAGCTCCCCGGCTCCCCCGCCAGGGCGATGGCACTCAGGCGGCTGGGAGATCATTACCGCCGACAGGGGAACTGGGGGCGGGCCATCTCTCTTTATCACCGGTCGTTGGAACTCCTCATGGCCAGTGATGGCCCCTACCATGCTGCCCGGGTCAGCCTGCTCCGGGATCTGGCGCTGTTGGAGCAGGGACTGGGAGAGGAGGCTCGTGCCATCGACCATCTGCAGTGGGCCATCGCCCTGACCGAGTCAGAATACGGCACGGAAAGTCCGGAATTGATGCCCCTCCTGACGGCATTGGGGCATTCCCAAAGGGTCATGGGCCAGCCTTCTCAGGGGCGCCTTGGGCTGGCGCGGGCGCTCGAAATATCCCTGCGGGTGCGGGGGAAGGAACACCCTGGCACCGCCATCGCCACCACCGAGCTTGGAGAGGCATTTCTCCTTGAAAAAGAATATGTCCCGGCCAAACTCATGTTTGTCCGGGCAGTCGAAATCTTACGCGCTCAGCCCTCCGGCTCTCTCTCCCCGGAGTTGGCCAGGGCCTTGATCGGGCTCGCTTCGGTTCAGGATCGTCAGGAGAGTTTCTCCGAAGCCATCCGCAACCAGAGAGAGGCACTGATCATCCTGGTAAAGCGGCTGGGAGCCGAACACCCCCAAAGCGTCGATGCCCGGAATACCTATCTTTCCTTCGTCGAGGCGGCCAACCGGCGGGCCTTGGGCGACCCAGGCAGACCCAGGGAGCGCTTCCAGGATCGCATCCGCGACCTTCAGGATCGCCTTGCCGCCATCGGTCTGGACCCAGGTCCGGTCAACGGTCGCATCGGGGTGCGAACCAAGAGCGCCTTGATCTCCTTCGAAAAACAGTTGGGACTCTCCCTCTCGGCCGACATCGACGAAGAATCCCTGGCCAGGATCCTGCTTTACCTGCCGGTGGTGAACAGCCGCGGCGGTCCCGATGAGGCCTCCTGAGAATCCCGCGCCATCACTTGGGTCTGCTCCGGGGATATGGGATACCGGGGGGGAGGGGGAAAGATACTGTGAGCAGTCCCCCTGCCCTTGACCCCCCCCGAAATTCGCCAGGCACATCGAATCCATCCGAATTCCCCTCGCCCCGGGTCGGACAACTCCCGGAGTCCCCCGACGTTCCTGGAGACCGGAACCGGTTTTGGCGTATCCTGACGGGCGGCGGTACTGTCGGACAGCGTTCTGGCGGCTCACCCCTTCGCGCAACTCGAGCGAGCTGCGGTTCGTGCGGCATTCCATCATACGCAGAAAGGCGGGTCCCGAGTCATGAGTGATACCCATTCGACCTATGCTCTGGTGCAACCTGTTGCCGGAGAGTTTTCCCAGGTGGTGGAGTTGGTTCGCCAGGCCCTGGCGGCCCAGGGGTTCGGCATTCTCACCGAAATCGATGTTTCCACGACCCTCAAGAAGAAGCTCGGTGTGGATCACCCGCGCACCCTGATCCTGGGGGCGTGCAATCCGCCTCTGGCCCACAAGGCCTTGGTGGCGGCGCCGGACATCAGTGTCCTCCTCCCCTGTAACGTCGTCGTCCGGGAAGGAGAGGGCGGGGTGGAGGTCGCCGCCATCGCCCCCATGACCATGGCCACCATGATCAGCGACAAGGCCGTCGATGAGGTCGCCACCGAGGCAGATCGGAGGATACGCGCCGCCTTGGCCACTCTTCCCTCCCGGGGTTAGCCCTCTCGTCCATCCCCCGGGATTGGCCCTCTCCACCCGAAGGGGTCTCCCTCCCTTCGGGAAACTTCCCGGGGGATTGCCTTCCGGGCCGTCCCCGCGATGGGGGCGATGACCGGCCCGGGGAACGGGATCGCTTCAGTCGGGTGTGCCGAGCAGCGCCTGGTTCCAGGCCTTCTCCAATCTCGGGGCCGAGACGGGGAGGACCGTCTTCAGTTCCTGGGCGAAGAGGGAGACCCGGTATTCCTCGATCATCCAGCGGTAGGTTGCCAGTTCCGGTCCCTGCCGCCCGCTCCCGCCCGATCGTTCCAACCAGCGCCGCCAATGGGGGGTGAGCTGGGCCTGGCGTTCCCGATCCCGAACGGGAGCCAGGGCGCTCCGCTCGAGTCTGAGACGGGCGGCGGTGAGATAACGGGGGAAGTGTACCAGCCATTCCCACGGCGTGCGGGACCAAAAGTCGGTCACCAGAAGGTGGGACAGCTGTTCCCGGATCTCGGTCACCACCGGCTTCTGCGACGGCAGGGTCGCCCCCTTGAGTCCCTTGTGCAACTCGTGGAAGGCCTGGAGAATTTCCCGTGCCAGGCGTGAAATCGCGGCGGCCTCCGGGAGAAGTTTATGCCGCTCCTGGCCCAGGCGAACGGCAAAGGCCTCGGCGTCGGTCGGCAGCTCCCCTCCGGCAAGAAAGGTCCGCTCCACCGCAAGGTCGGTCAAGGCCCGTTTCAACGTCCGGCAGTCGCCGAGCGGCAGGTGCATAAGACACAGCGCGTCATCGATGCCGATCCCCCTCTCCAGCCCCTTCTCCAACTGCGCAAGTTGCAGGCGGAAGAGGCGGATCATCCCTTTCCGGGTCATCTCCCGGGCGGCAGGGGCCGTGTCGAGGAGCCGAAGAGCAACCGCGTGGCCGCAATCTTCAAGGGCGGGATAGGCGAACATCACCTGTCCGCCCTCGGTCAAGGTAAGGCGCTCCTGCCAGGGACCGAAGTCCCAACCCTTGATGTTCTCCCTCTCGAAAGGGGCCCGGACGATCCGGGTGAGGGATTCCCGGTTCTGCAACCCCAGGCGCTGGTGGAGTTCGGCAAGGTCCCTTCCCTGTGCCACCACCCGCCCGGAGTGATCCTCCACGACGGAGAAGTGCATCCTGAGATGGTTCGGAAGCTCGCTCTCCCGCCAGGCTTCGATCGGGATCACCAGCCCCAGGCGGCGGTGGATGGCACGACCGAGAGCCGAACAGAGGGCGTGCTTCGGGGGGTCGTTCTCCGCACGCAGCAGGTGCGTCAGCTCGGAGGCGCTCCGGGGGACCGGTACCAGCGGTCGGCGCAGGGGTTTGGGCAGGAGCTTCAGGAGGTGGATGATCTTTTCCTCCAGAAGACCCGGGACCAGCCATTCGAAGATCCAGGCCAGGGCGGTGACTTCTCCCAGTTCGGAGAGGGGAATGGTCGCATCGACGCCGTCGGCCTCACGGCTGCCGGGCTCGAAGTGGTAGGTGAGCCTGATTTCCCGCTCGCCGATGGTCAGGTGCCCCGGAAATCCCCCGGGATCGAACCCCGAGAGGTCATGACGCATCAGGGTTTCCCGATCCAGGAAAAGGATCCGGGGGCGGCGCCGCTCCACATGTCGGCGCCAATGATCGAAGCCCTTCTGGGTATGAATACTCTCGGGAACCCTCTCGTCGAAGAAGGCGAATAACTCATTATCGTCAATCAGGATATCCCGCCGCCGCGTTTTGTGTTCGAGTCCCTCGATCTCCTCGATGAGGGCACGGTTGTGGCGTAGAAAGGGGGCATCGAGGGTTGTCTCTCCCTCGACCAGGGCGGACTGGAGGAAGATCTTCCTCGCTTCGACGGGATCGATGGGACCGTAGTGGACCTTGCGCCGGGTGATGAGCGTGAGCCCCTGGAAGGTGACCTTCTCGAAGGCCATTACCCGACCGCTTTTTTTTTCCCAGTGGGGTTCGAGATAGTGACGACCGACCAGGTGGCTGGCTGCGGTCTCGATCCACTCCGGCTCGACCCGAGCCGCTGTGCGCCCGAAGAGTCGCGAGGTCTCCACGAGCTCCCCGCATACCACCCAGGCGGGAGGTCGACGGAAGAGTCCGGAACCGGGAAAGAGGCCGAAGCGGGTGTCGCGCACCCCCAGGAACTCGCGACGTTCGAGCTTCATGCCGACCTGACCAAGGAGCCCCGGGAGAAGCGCTGCGTGGATCGCCTCGTAACTGGCAGGCCGATCATTGGGCTTCAGGCCAAGCTCCTTCACCAGGCGGTGGAGTTGCCCGTGGACCTCTTCCCATTCCCGCACCCGGGAATAGGAGAGAAAATTCTCCTTGAGCAGCCTGCGATATTTATTCTTCGACCCGGCACTGAGACGTCCCTGCTGGACGAATCCCCACAGGCGCAGGAGCGAGGTGAAATCCGAGACCTTGTCCCGATGTTGCCGATGGGCGGTCATCGCCGCCTCTCGTGCCTCTTCCGGCCTCTCCCGGGGATCCTGGGTGCTGAGGGCCGCGACCAGGATCAGGAGTTCCGTCAGCGCCTCCAGGCGGTCGCTTGCGAGAAGCATGCGTGCAAAGCGCGGGTCGACCGGCAGTCGGGCCATCTTCCGCCCCAACGGAGTGATTTCACCATCGGCCCCGATCGCCGTGAGTTCCCGAAGGAGGCGCATCCCCTCGCGCAACGATTGCGGTGAGGGCGGATCGACGAAGGGAAAACTCTCCGCATCCCCCAGACCGAAGGCCTTGAGGTGAAGAATCACCGCCGCCAGAGAGGTTCGGCGCACCTCCGGATCGGTAAATCGCGGTCGAGCGAGGTAATCTTCCTCGGAAAAGAGGCGGATCGCGATCCCCGGTCCCAGGCGCCCGCAACGCCCCGCCCTCTGATCGGCGGCCGATCGGGAGATGGGTTCGATCGGCAGGCGTTGGATCTGGCTGCGACCGTTGAAACGGCTGATCCGGGCAAGACCCGAGTCAACGACATGGCGAATGCCGGGGACGGTGATCGAAGTCTCGGCGACATTGGTCGCCAGGATGATGCGGCGCCGACCGGTGGGCGAGAAGATCCGATCCTGCTCCGCAGTCGAGAGCCGGGCATACAGGGGCAGAATCTCGGTCGCCGGGGGATGATGCTGCCGGAGAAGACCGGCGATCTCGCGGATCTCCCGTTCCCCGGGGAGAAACACCAGGATATCGCCCGTGATCTCCTCCCGGCTCAACTCGTCGACGGCGGTGATGACGGCGCTTTCGAGGTCGACGGGTTCCTTCTCCTCCCCTCCCCTTTTTGCCTCCGCCCCCCTGCCGACCGACTCTTCCGGGGAGGACTCCTCTCCCTCCCGCGACGACCGCTCCCGGGGACGGTAGCGAATCTCCACCGGATGGTTGCGACCGGTGACCTCGATCATGGGGGCATCGTTGAAATGGCGGGAGAATTTTTCGAGATCGAGGGTTGCCGAGCTGATGATCACCTTGAGATCCGGACGCCGGGGGAGGATCCGGTGGAGGTGACCGAGAATGAAATCGACGTTCAAACTGCGCTCGTGGGCCTCGTCGATGATCAGGGTATCGTAGGCGGTGAGGCGTGGATCGCCCTGGATTTCGGCAAGGAGGATGCCGTCGGTCATGAACTTGATGCGGGTCTTTGCGCTCAACCGATCCTGGAAGCGGATCTTGAAGCCGACCGCCTCCCCCAGGGCACTTCCCAGGTCCCTGGCGATGAAGGCCGAAAGACTCTTCACGGCAATTCGTCGGGGTTGGGTGACGCCGATGAGTCCCCCCGTACCCCGGCCCATCTCCAAGCAGATCTTGGGCAATTGCGTGGTCTTTCCCGAACCGGTCTCGCCCGAGAGGATCACCACCGGATGGCGGGCGATGGCCTCGCGAATCTCTCCCCGTCTGGCCACGATCGGCAGGTGTTCGGGAAAGCGCAGAATGGGGGGGGACTCCACTTGGTCCATCATCGGCATTCGGGACAAAGAGGATCCGGCAGCGACAAGGATCCGGTATCACAAAAAAGGCGCCGCCCGCGACAGGCGGGCGGCGCCGAACCAAAGCGACGGATCGCGGGTCGGATCAGGCGAACTTCTTCAGCACATCCGCCGGGACGACCTGCTGGTGCAGGGCCGCCTTCTGCCAACCTCCCCCCCAGGCCAGGACGAAGAGCTGGGAATAGTAGACCACCGGGATCCGGAAGCGGGTCCCGAACATCTTGTTGACCTTGTCCTGGTAGACCTCGACATTCAACTGGCAGACCGGGCACGGTGTGGAGATGACATCGGCGCCGTTGTCCACCGCCGATTGGAGGATGTCCCGGATCAGGGCACAGGACTTCTCGTTCTCCGAGAAGGCCAGGGCCCCGCCGCAACAGGCCACCTTCTTCTCGAAAGGAACCGCCGTCGCCCCGCACGCCTCGGTCATTTTGTCGAGATATTGCGGATTCTCGAAATTATCCCCCGCCACCCCGAAAGGACGGTTGGTCTGACAGCCGACGTAGCCCGCAACCTTGATCCCGGTCAGGGGCTTGGTCACCTTGGCCTTCAAGGCATCGAAACCGAAATCCTCGATGAGGACCTCGACCATGTGCCGGGTCTTGATGCCGCCGTCATAGGAGAGGCCGGCGGCCTGGAGGGCCTCGTTGAGGTCGGCCTTGACCTGCTGGTCCTCTTCCAGGCGCTCGTGGGTTTCCCGCATCCCAAGCCAGCAGGCGGCACAGGTCGCCACCAGGTCGCGATTGCCGAACTGCTTCTTGGCCAGGGCAAAATTCCGCGCCGACAGGGCCATGCGTGGCAACTCACCGCCACCGGCATAACCGATGGAGGCGCTGCAACAGTTCCAGTCGTCGATTTCATGCAGCTTGATACCGAGCATCTGGCACATCGCATGGACCGAGTTCTCCATGTTGGCGGCCGAGGCCCCCTTCTCCGAGCTGCACCCCGGATAGAAAGTGTACTCCTTCATGCCTTGGCCTCCTTGTGCTTGCTCTCAATGGCGGCGGCCTTTTGCAGCATCGCCTGGAACCCCGCATAACCCTTGATCTTGCCCCGGAAGGGGATCGGATTGAGCCGACCGGTCTTGACCATCCCCAGGGCGACATCCTTCATCTCGAGCCCCATCCGGATACCGGCGCCAAGGCCATCCAGGAAATAGAGCTTCATCGTCAACCCTGCCTCGCCGACACGACCGGTGGCAACGATGTTCTCCCAGAAGACCTTGGAGGCGAACCGGTGGGTCGGCTGTTGCGGGTTGGCCATCCCCTGTTCCATCGCATAGCGGGCAAGGCCATGGACGATGTGGGTGATGGGCAGGTGCCGCGGACAGCGGACGATACAATTGTAGCAGGAGGTGCACATCCACATGGAACTGCTCTTCAACACCTCCTCCTTCTTCCCGGCACGGACCATCTGGAAGAGCTGTCGAGGAGAGTGTTCCCAGTGGGGACCCAAGGGGCAGGAACCGGCGCAAACGCCGCACTGCATGCACATCTTGATCCAGTGCCCCATTTCCGAATTCTTGTAGACTTCTCTAGCAAAAGAGAGGTCATAAGCCATAGCGTCATACTCCTGGTCTGGGGGAACCCGGGCCGGCCCGATCCTCTACGGAAACAAGGGACCGGCCCGCGACTCCCGTGGCGCCGTCAGAACGCCTTGTAGGGGTTCGGGTCGAATTCCATGATGTCGTCGACAAAGCCGTTGATCACTTCCGGAAGCTTGTCGGCGTCCATGATGTTGACCTCGACCATGCGCACCCGCGCCGATTCCAATTGCAGGCGGTCGAGGGTCTCCGACACCTTGCTCAGGCGGATCTCCGCCAGGGCCGAACCGCGGACGTTGTGGCACTGGTACTGGTCGCCGTGCCGGCAACCCATGAGAAGAACGCCGTCGTAACCCGAGGACATCGCATCCGCGACCCAGACGAGGTTCATCGAACCCATGCAACGCAACGGAATGACCCGAACATAGGGGCTGATCTTGGCACGATTCTGCGCCATCTGATCCATGGCCGGATAGGCGTCGTTCTCACAGGCGAAGATAAGAATCCGCGGCTTCTCCTCGTCCTCCTCGGGGACTTCGACCTCCTTGAGCATCGAACCGATCATGTCCACCGAATAGTTGGCGAAAGAGATGATCTTCTGCGGGCAGGCCCCCATGCAGGTGCCGCAGCGCCGGCAGCGGGTGGGATTGAAGAGCGGATTGCCCTTGTCGTCCTCGTTGATGGCCCCGAAGGGACACTCCTCGGTGCAGCGCTTGCACTGGGTACATCCCTCCTTGCGAAAGGAGGGATAAGAGAGATCCCCCGCCCGCGGGTGAACCGCAGCCCCCCGGGCAACCGACTCCACCACCTGAATGGCCTTCAGGGCGGCGCCGGTGGCATCACTGACGCTGGCGGCGATCCCCATCGGCCTCCTGGCCGGACCGGCGACGTAGATGCCGGTCCGCCGGGTCTCGTAGGGAAAGCAGATAAAATGGGAGTCCGGGAAGCCCCACTTCAGCTCCGGCAGACTCGGCCCCTGGCGATAGTCGAGATTGAGTACCGATTTGGTATAATCGAACTCTCCCGCCCCCACTGGTGATGCCTTGTTGGGATCGACCGTGTCGAGGGAGGGGGTCATCCCCACCGCCAGGACCAGGAGATCGACCTCGAGCTTCTCCTTGCCGCGGAGGAGTTTGTCGTTGACCTCGACCGAAAGGCCGCCACCCGCGCCCTTCGCGACCTGGGTGACGTCGCCCTTGATGAAGACCCCGCCCTCATCCTGGACCTTGCGATAGAAATCCTCCATCTGTCCCGGGGTCCGCACCTCCTGATAGATCAGGTAGGTGGAAGCATCGGCATACTGCTCCTTGACGTAGAGCGCCTGCTTCAGGGAATAGACGCAGCAGGCGCCCGAGCAGTACTCCAGATGCTCGGTGGAACGCTGACCGGCGCAGAGGGAGAAGGCCACCCGTTTGGCCGGTTGGCCATCGGAGGGACGGACGATCTTTCCGGCCTTGGCCATCTCCTCGAATTGCAGGCTGGTGATGACATCCGGGGAGGAGCCATGGCCGAGCTGGGCCGGGAGCTTGCCGGCATCGTAGAGCCCGAAGCCGGTGGCGACGACGATGGCTCCCACCCGTTCGGTGGACTCCTTGCCGCCCTTGACGATGGTGATATCGAAAAGCCCCGGGGCGCCGGCGGTCTTTTTGATGGTGGCACCCGTATGGATCTTGATCGCCCCGTTGCCCTTCACCGCCGCGATCAAACCGGCGATCGGATTCTCTTCGGGATCCTTGTAGGGGGGCTTGGTCGGGGAGACCTTGTGCATCCGTGACAGCATTCCGCCCAGGTCATCGCTCTTCTCGACGAGGACGACCTTATAGCCGGTGTCGGCAATGTTCTTCGCCGCGGTGAGACCGGCGACACCACCGCCAACCACCAGGATATCCTTCGAAAAGCCGGGATCCTCGAAGGGAATGGGGGCATCCATCTTCTTGACTTTGACGCATCCCATGGCCAGATAGTCCACTGCCGCCATCTGCCGGTCTTCCTCGGCAGTGTCGTCGCCTTCGGCCACAGGCTGGACCCATAACACCTGCTCACGCAGGTTGACCCGATCCATGAGGGCCGCCCCCAGGCGGAATTCGTCGACCTTGGCCCGCGGTGAGCAGCCCGCGATCACCAGGGCGTTGACTCCCTCGGACTCCATATCCTTGCGGATCAGCTCCAGTCCCTCGCTGCCGCAGAGGAACTCGTGGTTCCTGACCACCGGGATCTTTTGATCCTTCCTGGCCACGCTCTCCAGGGCACCCACGTCGAGATTGTCGCCGATGCCGCAGCCCTTGCAGATGTAACAACCGATCTTCTTTTCCATCGTCATCTACCCCCTGCCTTGAGCGCGGTTTGAATCGCCTTCAGGGCCGCCGCCGTGCCGGTCTGAACCGAGCTTGCCACATCCACCGGTCCGGCGCTGCAACCGCAGGCGATGACCGGGCCGCCGTCGTTGACGACGAAGCCGTAGGCATCCTGGGTGACGCCATCGGCGGGAGGTTTGGCGCTGCTGCTCATGGGCTCCATGCCCGTGGCCAGGACCACCAGATCGTACCGTTCGGCATAGCGGACCCCGGTCAGGGTGTCCTCGCCGACGACAACCGGGTCTTTGGTGGCCGGATCCTCGTCGATCCGGGCCGGCTTCGATTTGGTCCAGCGAATCTGGGAATCGGCCTCGACCTTCTTGAGGAAGGCCTCGTAGCGGTCCATGGCCCGAAGGTCGATGTAGTAGATGGTCACCTCGGAGTCGGGATACTGCTCCCGGACGTAGGTGGCCTGCTTCATGGAGGCGAGGCAGCAGATGCGGGAGCAGAAAGCGAGGTAATTGTGATCCCGCGAACCGGCGCACTGAACGAAGGCAACCTTGCGGACCTCTTTGCCGTCCGAGGGACGCACCAGCTTGCCCTGAGTGGGGCCGAATGGGCTCGCCAGACGCTCGAAGCGCATGTTGGTCGTGACATTGGCGTGACGACCGAACCCATAGGGGCGGATCTTCTCGGCATCGTAGGGTTTCCAGCCTGTGGCCCAAACGATGCTGCCGACGGAGAGTTCCAAGGTTTCGGCCTGCTGGTCGAGTTCGATGGCCCCCACCGGGCAGACCTCGACGAGTTTCCTCGCCTCCTCGCTCCCGGCGAAGCCTGGATCCATGAAGTAGTGGCTCGGAAAGGCGAAGGCGTGGGCGTTGCGGATCGCCTTGGCCTTGGCGGTTCCCAGGTTGAAGGGATCCTCCACCTCGGTGGAGCAGGCGCGGGAGCAGTCGCCACAGGCGGTGCATTTGTCGCTGACGAATCGGGGAGCCTTGCGGACGCTCACCCGGTAGTTGCCGGCCTGTCCCTCGATCTTCGTGACCTCCGCCAGGGTATGGACGGTGATACGCGGGTTGTTGCGTATCCGCTGGTAATTGATCTCCAACCCGCAGGACGGAGAGCAGAGCTTGGGGAAGTACTTGTTGTGCTGGGAGACCCGGCCCCCCAACTGGGGTTCCTTTTCGAGAAGGATGACGTGATGGCCCACCTCGGCGGATTCCACCGCCGCTGTCAGCCCCGTCAACCCGCCACCCACGACCAGAATCGTTTGGCCCGTGGCTTTTCCATCCGCCATGATACACCTCCGGAGGGGGTTTGAGGATCAGAATGAAGATCGACTGTCCACCGAGGGGCGCCGCCCCGACCGGAAGCCCGGCAACGGCGAATACCCCAAAAGAAACACGGCATTCACGAAAGGGATAGAGTGCTGTGATGCCGTGATAATTCGATTTTGGCTGGATTGTAGGTACCCTCAGGCCATTTTTCAACGACCAATAAAAAATTTTGCAAACCCGTCCGCCCGGTTTACTTTGGTGCGGTGGCTTGGCTATTTTCACCCGGGCGAACGTGTCGTTCGGAAAACGTTCTCTTCCAGGCGGGAGGTTCCCCCTCCGAGACGGGGAGGTCGGCTTCTCCCCCCGTCATGGGGCTTTTCTTCCGCGCCGGAGTGCCCCCGCGCCGGAACGCTTCCCCCTCCGAGGCGGGCCAGCCACCCCGCACCGGGCAGGTTACTCCTTCCACCCCCACCGGCCAAGGCGACATCCATGCACGACGACCCTTTTGAATGCCTCGAGCGGCAACGAGTGGAGGCCCTCAACCTGACGGTGGAATCCTACCGCCATCGTCGGACGGGGGCCAGGCATCTGCACTTGGCGGCCGAGGATCATCACAACGCCTTCCTGGTGGCCTTCTTGACTGTTCCCGCCAATTCAAGCGGGGTCGCCCATGTTCTGGAACACACCGCTCTCTGCGGCAGCGAGCGCTTTCCGGTTCGCGATCCATTCTTCATGATGCTCCGGCGTTCGCTCTGCACCTTCATGAACGCCTTCACCTCGAGCGACTGGACGGCCTACCCCTTCGCCAGCCAGTCACGAAAGGATTTCGACAATCTGCTCGAGGTCTACCTGGATGCGGCCTTTTTCCCGCGACTGGACTACCTGGATTTCGCCCAGGAGGGATGCCGCGTGGAATTCACCGATCCCAACGATCCGGGCTCGGGATTGGTCTGGCGTGGGGTCGTCTACAACGAAATGAAGGGTGCGATGAGTTCTCCGGCGCGGGTCCTCTGGGAGGAACTGAGCCGGCACCTCTTCCCCACCACCACCTACCGGTTCAACAGCGGCGGCGATCCGGAGGAGATACCGGAGCTGCGCTGGGAGGATCTCAAGGCCTTTCACAGCCGCCACTATCATCCGTCGAATGCCGTTTTCTTGACCTATGGCTCGATCCGGGCTGCCGAACACCAGGCCGTCTTCGAGTCCCGGGTCCTGAGCCGGTTCCAACCGTTGGCGCTCGATCTCGCGGTCCCCGACGAGAGGCGCCTTGCCGCACCCGTCCGGGAAACTCGCCCCTACGCCGTGGACGAAGGGAGCGCGACCCAGGCCAAGAGCTATATCACACTGAGTTGGCTTCTCGGCAAGTCCGCTGACCTTACCACCCTCCTTCGGGCCCATCTCTTGACGGGCATCCTTCTTGACAACAGCTCCTCGCCGCTCCTCCGGGCCCTGGAGACCTCCGAACTGGGGAGTGCCCCCTCCCCGGTCATTGGCCTCGACGATTCCTCCCGGGAGATGGTCTTCGCCTGCGGCCTCGAGGGCTCCGAACCGGAGCACGCCGACCAGGTGGAGGCGATGATCCTCGCGGTCCTCGAAAAGGTTGCGGTCGAGGGGGTGGAACCGGAACGGGTGGAGGCAGTGCTGCACCAGCTGGAGATGAGCCGCCGGGAGATCGGCGGTGATGGCATGCCCTATGGCCTGAAGCTGATGTTGACGGCCCTCACCCCGGCCCTTCATGGCGGCGACCCGGTATCGGCCCTGGCAATGGACGAGGTTCTGGTCCGGCTCCGGGAGGATATCCAGTCGCCCGGCTTCATCCAGGGATTGGTCCGGAGCTGGTTTCTCGACAATCCTCACCGGGTGCGGCTGGTCCTGATGCCCGATCCCGGCCTCGCCGTGCGGAAACGACAGAAGGAGAGCGCACGCCTGGCAGCCATCGCCGAGGGACTTTCGGAAGCCGACCGGCAAGAAATTCTGGCTCGAAGCCGAGCGCTCAAACGACGCCAGGGAGAGGTGGATGATCCCGAAATCCTCCCGCGTCTCCGGATCACTGACATCCCGGAACACCCACCGGTCGCCCAGGGGAGATTGAAGGAGGTGGCAGGGCTTCCCACCCACTGGTACAACCAACCGACCAATGGCTTGGTCTACATCCAGCTCCTCATCGATCTGCCCGAGCTCGACCCTGAATTGACCGATCTTCTGCCGGTCTTCGCCTCGTGCCTGACCGAAGTGGGCTGTGGTAATCGCAGCTATCTGGAGACCCAGGCCTGGCAATCCCTGGTCAGTGGCGGGGTCATCGCCAGGGGATCCGTTCGCAGCCGGGTCGACGACGTCGGTCGGTTTCGCGGAGTCTTTCTCGTTTCCGGCAAGGCGCTGACGCGCAATCACCAGCACTTGAGCCAGTTGCTGACCGAGACCTTCCGCAGTGCCCGTTTCGACGAACTTCCCCGTCTCCGGGAGCTGATCGCGCAGATGCGGGCCAGCTCGGAATTGCGGGTCACCGACAATGGCCACGTCCTGGCCATGTCTACGGCCTCGAGCGGCATGAGCCCGACTGCGGCTCTGAACGAGCGGTGGGGGGGACTGACAGGCCTCAGATCTCTGAAACTGTTGGATCAATCGATGCAAAACCCGGAGGCCTTGACGACCTTTGCGGCGCGATTGGAAAGACTCCGCGATATCCTGGGACGGATCACTCCGCAGATCCTGGTGGTTGGAGAAGAGGAGAGCTTCGAGAATATCCGCGAGGGACTGGCGGCGGCGTGGGGGGATGGTGGGACCTCTTCCCCACCCGCGCCCTTTGCGTTTGCCGCCAAGATACGACGTGTCCATACAGGCTGGGTAACCCCGACCCAGGTCCATTTTGTCTCCAAGGCCTATCCGGTCGTCCCGTTCACCCACGAAGACGCCCCTTCCCTCACGGTTCTGGCTCAATTTCTCAGGAACGGGTTTCTGCACCGGGCCGTCCGTGAGCAGGGCGGGGCCTATGGCAGTGGCGCCGGCTTCGATGCCGATGCCGGCGCCTTCCGCTTCTATTCCTATCGCGATCCGCGCCTGGCCGAAACGCTGGCGGATTTCGACCGCTCACTCGATTGGCTCTTCTCGACCAGTCACGACGAACGGGCCCTGGAGGAGGCGATTCTCGGCGTCATCGGCGCCCTGGATCGTCCCGGGTCTCCGGCTGGCGAGGCAAAGCGGGCCTTCCACGACGCCTACCACGGCAAGAGTCCGGAAATTCGCCGACGATTCCGCGATGGGGTCCTCGGCGTCGATGTCGAATCCATGCGCCGGGTCGCTGCTCGTCACCTGGTCCCGGCCCGCGCCAGTGTCGGCATCGTTTCCAACGCCGAGAGTCTGGCCGGGCTCGCCGACCCGGAGCTGGAAATCCGCCACTGGCAGCTTCCCGAAGAGACGGGAAATCCCTCCGAGGGGGGGAGGTGACCCCCGAAAAGTGCAGGAAAAAGGGGCGGGCGTGAATTTTTTTCTTGCGTTCCGGATTGGTTCCAAATTATGGTGCCTGACCATTAGGGGGAGGGAGTCGGCCAGATCAGGCTCCCGGGCCTCTTTGTAACGGCTTTCCACGAGCAGGAGTCAACGTAATGTCGCAGATGCACGGAACGGTAAAGTGGTTCAACAACTCCAAGGGCTTCGGGTTCATTGCCCCGGATGACGGCGGTGAGGACGTTTTTGTCCACTTTTCCGCAATTCAGGCAGAGGGTTTCAAGTCCCTCGACGAGGGACAGAAGGTCTCGTTTGAGGTGGTGCGTGGCCAGAAAGGGCTGCAGGCCGCGAACGTGATGATCGCCGACTGACGCATCACGCAAAGCTGGTGTAGCCGAAGGGAGGCGCCCGGGACCACGGTTTCGGGCGTTTCCTTTTTTGTCTTTCGCAAAACCGGCCGCATTCCCCTCTGCGGTTGCCCCCCTGGCACGGCTCCTTCATCCTTCCCGGTTCACTTCACCGCTCACCTTCGAGCGCAGGTCGTCTGCCGCTTCTGGACTACTTGATATGGTCACCCCATTCGAGGAAAAATCCTTCTTCCTGCGTGCCTTTCGCGGCCATACCCTGACCTTTTTCCTGGGTGAGGAGAGCGGTCTCGGAGAGAGTGGGTCGGAAGGCTTCGCGGCGGTCGTCGACGAACTGGTCAAGGCGGGAGTCCGGGTGCTGGTGCTGCATCCGGACGACGCTCGGGTCATCTCCTGGGTCGGGGAAAAGTTCTCGCTGCTGCCTGGGGCTGCAATCCGTCTTCTTCCCGAGAGTTCCCATCCGGCCCTGGCGGCGGTCCTTTGGAGGCACGGTTCGCCGATGCTTCATGCAGTAACCCTGGCTGGGGCACCGTCGAACTCTTTTCTCGCAACAGCCTCAGCAGCAGCCATTGCGCTGAGGCTGCCCCGGGTGATCGTCCTGGCGGCCACCGGAGGTCTCACGAATGGTTCGGGCAGGTTCATCAGTTATCTCAACCCGGCCCAACTGGCCGATTCACCCCTGGTACCCGAAACAGGGAACGGCGCGGCGCGGCAACAGGAGTTCCTGACATCGATCCGGGCAATGCTGGATGGGGGAGTCGAGGCCGTCAGTCTCTGCCGGTTGGGAGAGGTCGGTCGGGAACTCTTCACTTTCGAGGGGAGCGGCACTTTCTTTTCCCGGCATCACTATTGCCGGGTCAGACCCTTGGGATGGGACGACGCCCCGGCGGTCATGGCCCTTATCCGCCGCGGCGAGAAGGAGGGGTTTCTCCTGCCTCGAAGCCCGGAGGATTCAGCACGACTGATTCTCTCCGGGTACGGCGCCTTCATCGGTGACGGCTTCCTGGCCGGATTGGCGGCACTCCTCACCACCCCCTACCGGGAGGAGAGGGCCGGGGAGATCGCCGGGATCTATGCCTTGACCCGGTTCAAGGGCGAAGGGATCGGCGGCTACCTCTTGAAGCGGATCGTCGAGGATGGCGCCCGCTCGGGGCTGTCCTATCTCTTTGCGGTGACCACGCATCTGCGGGTGGTCGATTTTTTTCGACGCCACGGTTTTCGACCGGTTTCCCGAGGCGAGGTCCCTGATGCCAAGTGGCACCGTTACGATCCGGAACGCCGCCGTCAGGTGACCTGCATGCGCCGGGAGCTGAGTAGAGTCATGGTCGGAGCCGGAGATCCACCCGAAACGGCCCAGGGAGAAGAGCCTTGCCTGAACACGCGATAATCATCGGCGCCGGGGTAATGGGGTGTGCCGTCGCCCACCGCCTGCTGGAGGCGGGTTGGCGAGTGACCCTCCTGGAGCGATCTCTGCCCGGGGCGGAATCGAGCGCAGCGGCGGCAGGAATCCTCGGGGCCCAGTCCGAGGTCTCGGAGGACGGGCCGTTTCTGGAATTGTGTCTCGCAAGCCGGGAACGCTACCGCCAGTTCGCCAGGGAACTGGAAGAGGCAACCGATATCTCCGTCGGCTACGAGGCCTCGGGGGTCCTGGAGGTGGCCCTGAATCCGGCGGAAGGGCGTCTCGCGGCGGGGCGGGCGGAATGGATGCTGGCCAGGGGCCTGCGGGTCGAACTCCTTGATCGGGAAGAGGCCCGCCGGCTGGAACCGGCTCTGACGACCGCCATGGTGGGGGCCAATTTCTACCCGGAGGATCACCAGGTGGACCCGGTGGCCCTCTCCCGGGCCCAGGCTTCCCTGGTCGCACGCCTGGGTGGAAAGTTCCTCTCGGGAAGCCATGTCCAGGGAGTGGCGGTGGTGGCGGATCGGGTCGAAGGGGTTCGCCTGGGGGGTGCGACTCTGGGAGCGGACGTGGTGGTGGTGGCCGGAGGCGCCTGGAGTACCCTGCTCGACGGCCTGCCACCCTTACGTACCTGGGTCAAGCCGATGTCCGGGCAGATCCTGCAGTGGATCACCCGCCCGCCACTCTTCCGGCACGTGGTCTACGGCTACAAGGGCTACGTCGTCCCCCGCGCCGATGGTCGGGTCCTGTTGGGGTCGACCCTGGAAGATCGGGGATTCGACAAGGCGGTGACCGCTGCCGGTTTGAACCGGATCGTCGGCATGGGCCTGGAGCTGGTCCCGGCCCTGGGGGAAGCGCGCTGGGATCAGGCCTGGGCAGGGTTGCGCCCGTCAACCGGGGATGGTCGTCCGATCCTCGGTCGGGGGCCGCTGGCGGGACTCTTCTTCGCAACCGGCCATTTCCGAAACGGCATCCTCCTCGCGCCGATCACCGGTGAAATCATTCGCGATCTGGTTACAGGGCGAGATCCGGGCCTCGATTTGACGCCGTTCGCGCCATGAGTACGAGCCGTTGCGATGCTTGTTTGTTGTGACACCGATCAGTCCGATCGAATTAGCTGGTTCTGGATCTCGGTGAACAGTCGCGATTTGGTCAGGGGAAGGATGATCCGTTGAGCAGCACCGAACGGGTGGCCGTGGCCCTATCGGGTGGGGTCGATTCCGCAGTCGCCGCGGCCAGACTCCAGGCCCAGGGTTACGAGGTCTTTGGCGTAACGATGCGGCTCTGGGACGGGAGCGTGGCGGATTCCGGTGCGGATGGGAATCGTGCCTGCTGCGGGAGCCGCGATCTCGAAGATGCCCGGAGAGTTGCCGACTGCCTCGACATCCCCTTTACCGTGATCGATTTGGAGGCGGCCTTTCGACACCACGTCGTCGACGATTTCATAGACCGTTACCAGGAGGGGGAAACCCCGAACCCCTGCATCCGCTGCAATCAATTTCTCAAGTTCACCATCCTCCTGGAGAGGGTACAAAGCCTCGGCGCCACGGCCCTGGCCACCGGACATTACGCCATCCTCGAACGAACGGGGAGGGAGATTCCGCGGCTTCTCCGCGGGGTTGATCCCCGCAAGGATCAGTCCTATTTCCTCTTTACCCTGACGGCAAACCAGATGCGCCGGCTCCACTTTCCCGTGGGGGAGCTGACCAAGGACGAGACCCGCCGGCTGGCCGCCCGATTGGCGCTGCCAGTGGCCGAAAAGCGCGAAAGTCAGGATCTCTGTTTTGTCCCCGGGGGCGATTATGCGGATTTTTTTGCCCGCCACCAGCCTCACGCCATGCGACCGGGACCGATAGAAGAGCTGAGCGGACGCCGCCTGGGACAACACCGGGGGATCGGCCTCTACACCATCGGTCAACGTCGCGGCCTGGGGATCGCCTCTCCCCACCCCCTCTATGTGGTGGCGATCGATCCCATCGGAAACCGCCTGATCGTCGGCCCCGAGGAGGCACTCCAGGGGGAATCGCTGGAGCTGGAGGGTGTCAACTGGATCGACGACACCCCCCTGGTTGCTCCCATTCGCATCGAGGCACGGGTCCGCTACGCTTCACCAGCCGTTCCCGCCTGGGTCGAACCAGGCGCGGAGGGGTGCGCACGGGTCCGCTTCGAGAAGAGGGAACGGGCGATCACCCCCGGTCAGGCCTGCGTCTTCTATCGTGAGAGGCGGATGCTCGGGGGAGGATGGATCCGCCGGTGGCACCCCTCCCCCATCCTTCCGGGTTGATCCCCAGGCAATTGAAAGGGTAGACTCCCCGGCCCGTGTGGCGTTTTCTTTTCGTCACGTCACCTCGGCCTTCGCCAAGTCCCGGCCACCTCGCTTGTGATTCCCAGAGGGGAGAGATACGAGATGAAGCTACTCCTGAAGCTTCTGGAAGAGATCCCCTTTTTTTGGGAATTCACCCCCGAAGAGCGTGCGGTCTTCGCGGACAATGACAGCTTTTTCGCCTCGTTCAAGGATGGCGAATACCTGATCCATGAGGGAAGCACCGACGACGCCCTCTTCATCCTGATCCAGGGACGGGTGGCGGTAACCAAGGAGAGCCATCCCAACAATGTCATCGCCGTCCTGGATCCGGGCGCCGTCATGGGAGAAATTTCCTTTCTTACCCATCGCCAGCGTTCGACAAACATCGTCGCCCAAGGTGAGGTAACCACCTTCCGGGTAGACGGTCAGACCATGGAAAGAGAGGGACTGGATCCCGTCCTCCAGGTCAAGGTCAAACAACAGTTGATCGAGATTGTCGTGCGTCGCCTGGAGGAGACCAACCAGGCTCTGGTCCGACAAAAGGAGATGAACCACGCTCTGGCCAAAGCACTGCACAAAAAAGCCTTCGGCGGCTGAGGTCAACGAAGGCTCAAAATCGGCCAGCCCCGACGTTTGGCGTGATCGGCAAGTTTCGGGTCAGGGTCGACAACCACCGGTCGTTCCACCAGGGCAAGGAGCGGGAGATCGTTGTGGGAGTCACTGTAGAAATGGCTTCCGCTGAGCCCGTGACCAGCGGCCTGCATCCAGGCCCGGAGACGGGTCACCTTGCCCTCACGAAAACAAGGCACCCCCGGAGAGACCCCGGTGATGCGGCCATCGACCATCTCGACCTCGGTGGCAAGAAGGGTCTCGATGCCGAAGAGGGCGGCGATCGGCTCGGTCACGAACCGGTTGGTGGCAGTGATGATCACCAGGGTGTCTCCCCGGTGACGATGTTCCTCCACCAGGCTTACCCCCTTGGGCAGAACCAGCGGTGAGATGATCTCCTCCAAAAAGATCCGGCGCCACTCGAGAAGCTGCGTCATCTCTTTCCGGGCCAAATATCCCAGGTGGAAGGCAAGGTAGGCGTGAATGTCGAGGCTTCCTTGTTCGTACTCCCGGAGGAATTGTCGGTTTCTGATTTCATAGGCGGGACCGTCCCTGCCATCCCGTTGGGAGAGGAAACGGCCCCACAGGTAGTCGCTGTCACCGGCAATGAGGGTGTTGTCCAGGTCGAACAGGGCCAAGGGCATAAGCGGGTTCCGTCAGGTTGGGCCAGGGGCGATCGGGGAATGGTGGCCATGCGCTGCCACCCCCGGCAAGGATAAAGAAATCGCGGGAGGGATTCAATTAATCGACTCGGCCCACCCAGCCTTGGGCCTCTCCCTATCACAGTCTGGTTGGGCATCTCCCCATTACGGTCCGGATCGACGGGGATGCGTGCGGGCCACGGCCTCCTCGGGAAAAAAATGCCCCAGGGGTGAGAAAAGGGCTCAACCCCAGGGAAGGTGCTGCCGATGAGGAGATCAGGGTAACGTGTAAGCTGCGGAGGTGAGCCATGATCAATTCCTTGCCGGCAACCGGTCTGCTCGGGATTTCCAACCCGTTGCAAGAGCAGTCGAGCCATGCCAGGGTGGCAGAGAATATTCGTACCAACAACGGGGAACAGGCGTCATCGGTGAATGTCCAGGAGTCCAAGGAGGGGGCGGACAACACCGAGACACGTGAACGCAAAGAGCGGGCAAGAGCCAAGGAAGGGACAAGGTCGGGTTTCGGCCCCGCCAAGCCCTCTCCGCTCAAGGAGGCCGTCGAGGCCGGACAGGAACGGGTGAGCCAGACACAGCAGGCGGTCACACAGTTCTTTCTCAGTGCCGCGGTCAGAGCCCCCGCCAGCGAGAGTGCCTCCGGTGGCAACGAGAAGGGCAACGGGGTGCGCTCCATCATCGATCTCACAGCATGATGACGGCAGCGGTCTCCGGGATTCAACCTGCGGGTCGGTGGCCCGCAGGTTGAACCCGCCTCTCCCGATGGCATGGGCGTCTCCCAGCTTGCGGTGGCGTGGGCGTCTCCTCGCTTGCGGTTGGGTTTTTGCGGCAGCGGCCTCTTTTTTGCATGGTCATCGCCCATGGACAGCGATGCCACCAGGAAGGGCGGGGGGGATTGTCTCACCTGCCGCTTCTTCCATGTGACCTGGGATCCGGATCATCCGCGGGGATGCCGTGCCATGGGGTTCAAGAGCCGCCTCATGCCCTCGCAACAGGTGCTGCAGGCCTCGGGGGAGCCGTGTCTCCTGTTTCAGTCCCGGGAAAGAGCGCCTGCCCCCCACTCCGATCAGGCTGATCCTCCGGAACTCTCTCCGGAGCCCCCCCCCTCCTCTTCTCGAGGGCGCCTCTCCCGCTTCGCGTGACCTGGTTCAGGCTGAGTGCTGCCGCTGTATTTCGCGACCTCCATTTTCCCTGCCTCGGCTTCCCCGTGTTGCCGGGGCGGTTTCGG
Organism: Magnetococcales bacterium; assembly: GCA_015229005.1. Taxonomy (GTDB): domain Bacteria; phylum Pseudomonadota; class Magnetococcia; order Magnetococcales; family JADGCL01; genus JADGCL01. Next base: position 52,734 of record JADGCL010000001.1, on the reverse strand, counting down.
GCTGGGAACGCAGGCCTGCCCCGAGGAGGAATCCTCTCCGGTCATCTCCCGCAGCTGCTCCAACCGTCCCTTCCATTCCCCCGGTGGGAGATTCTGTTTCTGGCGATTGCATTCCACACAGGACGGGACACAATTGCGGCGGCTCGTCTCACCCCCTCGGATCAAGGGAATCATGTGATCCATGGTCAGTTCGCGCGGGGAAAAACGTCTGCCACAATAGTGGCACTTGCCCTGCCCCAGGCGTCCCTTCCACCACTGCGAACGCTTGAGGATCTTGGCCTTCTGCCGCTCCCTGGCGAGGTCATCGGGATCGGCACTGATGAGGAGGGAGTCCATCATTGGAGAGTATCCCGGGAAGTCAAACCGATTCCGCATCCGGAGGGTAGCGTCGCCGCATCCACAGGAGGAGCAATAATCCGGGCAGGGCCGCTGCCGCCGTGGTCCAGAAAAAATCCGACCAAGGCATCTGCTCCGAGAGCCACCCACCCCCGGAGGCAAGCAGGGTCCGCCCGAATGCCATGAAGGAGGAGAGAAGGGCATATTGGGTCGCCGTGTAGGCCACATGACACAACGCCGAAAGGTAGGCGACAAAGGCGGCTGTCCCCAACCCGCCGCTGATGTTTTCGATGGCGATCGCCAAGGTCAGATAGGTCAAATCCCGTCCCCCTTCGGCCAGGAGAACGAAGGTGAGGTTGGACCCCATCTGCAACAATCCCCCGTACCATAAGCTCCTCATGATGCCGATACGGCTCACCAGCACTCCCCCGAGGGCGCTGCCGACGATGGTGGCCGTCAGACCGAATACCTTGGAAACGTTGGCAATCTCGATCTTGCTGAACCCAAGGTCCAGATAGAAGGGATTGCTCATCACCCCAGCCAAGGCATCCCCGAACTTGTAGAGCAGGATGAACAGCAGCACGAGCCCCCAGCCTGGACGGCGAAGAAATTCGGCAAAGGGATCGATCACCGCCAGCTTGAGGGAGGCCATCAGCCGCCGACTCCAGGGGGCGGGGCGGGTCGCGGCAATACCGATGGGTTCCGCTTCGGATGCCCTCCCCATCACCCGAACCGAGGCTTCCGGTTCGGGGTTGAGGAGAATCGCCAGGATGCCCACCCCCACCAAGGCTGCCATGACCAGATAGGTGACCTGCCAGCCGGCTGCGGTCGCCAGATAGAGCGCCCCAGCCCCGGAGACGAGCATACCCAGGCGATAGCCAAGGACGATCATCGCCGCTCCGGCGCCGAACTGACGCTCCTCCAGGATCTCGACCCGGTAGGCATCGATAACGATATCCTGGCTCGCGGAACAGAAGGCGGTGATCAGGGCGAAGAGGGCCGTGGTCATAGGTGCGACAGCCGGGTCGCTGTTGCCGAGACCGACAATTGCCGCCACCAGGGCAAGCTGTGTCGCCAGCGCCCACCCGCGGCGTCGACCAAACCACCGGGTGAGAAAAGGGATCGGCATCCGGTCGACCAATGGCGACCAGAGAAACTTGAAAGTATAGGGGGTCCCCGCCAGGGCAAAGAGACCGATGGTCGTGTTGGTGACCCCCACCTCGGCAAGCCAAAGTGAGAGCGTCCCCACCGTCAGCGCCAACGGCAGCCCGCTGGAGAAGCCCAGAAAGAGGATGGCCACGACCCGCGGGTGGCGATAGACAGCCAGGGCTTCTCCCCAGCCGGACTTCCTGGTCATGGCGTCTCCCACTCAGACCGGAGAGCCCGATCACCCTTGCCAAGGTGACTAATAAAACCATTCACGATCGATCTCCAATGCCGCTCGAAGCCGTCGACCCGATCGATCTCCAACCGCGAGGTTCACCCGAAGCGGGTTGCAGCGGGTTACCCCGGTCGGGACAGAAAGGCGATGGCCTTGTCGAGTCGGGCCAGGGAGGTCTCCCTCCCCAGGCAGTGCAACACCTCGAAGATACCCGGCGAGACAGTACCCCCGGTCAGGGCGACCCGCACCGGTTGCGCCAATTGTCCGGTCTTCAAGTGATGCCGTTCGAGTACAGTGCGGAAATGGGCCTCTACCGTGGTCACATCCCAAGGATCGGCATCGGCAAGGAGAGCGCGCAACTCTTGCAGAGGGGGAGCCATGGGCGGGGTCAGGTGTTTCGCCGCAGCCGCCGGATCGAACTCGGGGTGGGCCTCCAGAAAATAGAACCGGGCCTTTTCCGCCATCTCGACAAGGGTCTTGGCCCGTTCGACGAACTGCGGCAGTACCGCCTTGGCAAGGCCGGGGTCGGGATTGGCGATCCCCTGCCGTTGCAGGGCCTCGACCAGGAGGGGAGCGAGCCGCTCCGGGGACGCTGCCCGAAGATGCTGGCCGTTCAGCCATTCCAGCTTGGCCAGATCGAAGATCGCCGCCGAGCGACCGACTTCACCGATTTCGAAGAGGCGGATCATCTCCTCCATGGTGAAGACCTCCTGGTCTTTGTGGGACCAGCCAAGGCGGACGAGATAGTTGTTGACCGCCTCGGGAAGAAAACCGGCGTCACGATAGTGGAGAACCGAGACCGCCCCATGTCGCTTGGAGAGTTTCGCGCCGTCGGCGCCATGGAGGAGAGGCATGTGGGCGTAGACCGGCACCTCCCAACCAAGGGCCTGGAAGAGGTGGATCTGGCGTGGGGTATTGCTCAGATGGTCCTCGCCGCGAACGACGAAATTGATCCCCATGTCATGGTCGTCGACCACCACCGCCAGATTGTAGGTGGGAGAGCCGTCGGAGCGAACCAGGATGAGATCGTCAAGTTCGTCATTGGGGTAGCGGATATCACCCTGGATGCGATCGCTGAAGTGGAGATCCCCCCCCTGGGGGGTGATGAAACGGATCACCGCCGGCCTGCCGGGGGGAGGTGGGTCCTGGCGACGCCGGCAGCGTCCATCGTAGCGCGGCTTTTCATGGCGCGCCCGCTGCTCCTCGCGCATCCCATCCAACTCCTCCTTGGTGCAATAACAGCGATAGGCCTTACCGGCATCGAGGAGCTGGTGCGCCACCTCCAGGTGGCGGGCGGTGCGACGCGATTGAAAATAGGGACCCTCGTCGGCGACCAGTCCAAGCCACCTCAATCCCTCGATGATGACCGCAACCGCCTCCTCGGAGGAGCGTTCCCGATCGGTATCTTCCACCCGGAGGAGCCACTGGCCGCGATTGTGCCGGGCATGGAGATGGCAGAAGAGAGCGGTTCGGGCGCCACCGATGTGAAGAAAACCGGTCGGGGAAGGGGCAAAGCGGGTTCTCAAAGTCATGGGGGCGGTCATCCTGAAGAGTTTCCGTAAAGGGCACGGTCGATGGGTGCCGGATTTCCGAGGAGCGCGGGCGGAGAGACGGGGGTCCGACCGAAGAATGAACCGGAGGTCGGGAACCGACCGGCTTGTCGGAAGGATCCACCCTACCCCGCCCGGGACAGTTTTACGGACCTCCCGGAATTTGGCAAGGCCAATTCCATTGCCAGGACTGGCGCGAAAGGGATGGGTCGATTAAACTGTTACGTTTGTGAAAAACCCGTTTCGTCACCGCTGCAAGGAGGCGTCTGCCGTGGCTTCTCCGAAAGATCTCAACAATCCTGGCCTCTACGCCGAGGCGCTGGTTCGTGCCGCTCTGAATCGGGACCCCGAGCCCCTGGCGGCATGGTTGGCCGACGAGGAGGAGCTTGCCGCCAATCCATTCCGGAAGTGGTACCTCTACCTGGCCGAGCGCCTGATCGACATGGCGCCGCAGGCGTCAACAGGGTTTCAATCGCGACCGATGCGGCAGGCGCCGGTCCCCAAGATCGGGCGCAACGATGTCTGCCCCTGCGGATCGGGAAAGAAATTCAAGGTCTGTCACCTGGGGCAGGAAGGGGCGGCAGCCTGGAAGATCGGCGCCCCGACACCGGCCATCCGCTCCATGGCGGTGGCCCAGTTGATCCATCGACTGCCGCTGGAGACGCTCCGCGAGGTCCCCCTGACCGCGGTCTCGGACCTGGCCAAGACCGAAATGGCGGCGGCCTTCCACGATGCCGGTGACCTCGCCTCGGCGCTGCCACTCCTCAAGGAAGTCCTCGACGGTCGGCGCGAGGAGAGCATGCTCCTCTTCGATTTCTGGATCGCCCGCTATGCCGAGTGGCTGGTCGAGGCCGAACGGATGGGAGATGCCGAACAGTTCCTGATGGACGAGTTCGATCACCCCCGCAAGGTAACCAAGTGGCAGGTGGCCCAAAAACTCGCCGCCTTTTACCTGGATCAGGGCGACCCCGACAACGCCGAGACCTGGGTCAAGACCGCCATGGAGGGGGAAGCGCAAAACCCCTTCAACCACTACCTGGAGGGTTTGCTCCACCACACGGTGGACCAGTGGGATCAGGCGATTGCCTCCTATGAGCGGGCCCAGGAGTTGAGCGGCCAGTTCCGCGAACAGGAAAAGGCCTACATGATCGCCCTGGTGGGTGAGGCGCTGGAACGGGCGCGGAACCACCAGCCGATGAGCGAGGAGGATGGGGCCAAGGGAGAGGACGGGGAAAGCCGGTCGCAGACCGAAGGGGGCCAGGAAGGAAGCGGCAAGGATGGCACGATCGTCGATGGACAAAGGGGGGATTGACCCATGAATCGGAGCCATTACTGCGGCGACCTTCGTGTGGAGGCGATCGGTCGGCAGGTGCAGCTCTGCGGCTGGGTCAACCGGCGGCGGGACCATGGGGGGGTTCTGTTCATCGATCTTCGGGACCGCAGCGGTCTGGTGCAGATCGTCTTCAGCCCCGAGCGCCATCCCGGGGTCCTCGGACAGGCGCAATCCCTGCGGAGCGAGTTCGTAATCCAGGTGGTCGGAGAGGTCCGGCGCCGCCCCGCCGAAACCGAGAATCCGAAACTCCCTACCGGCATGGTGGAGATCTTCGTCGATACCCTGACCATCCTCAATGCTTCGCAACCCCTGCCGTTTCAGTTGGACGAGGATGAGGTTGGGGAGGGGAACCGGCTGCTCTACCGCTTCCTCGACCTGCGCCGTCCGCGGATGCAGCGCAACCTCCAGTTTCGCCACCGGGTCACCCGTGCGGCTCGCGGCTTCCTGGACGAGGCCGGCTTCCTCGATATCGAAACACCAATGTTGACCCGCTCGACCCCCGAGGGGGCGCGGGACTACCTGGTCCCTTCCCGGGTCAATCCCGGGCAGTTCTATGCCCTGCCGCAATCGCCGCAACTCTTCAAGCAGTTGCTCATGATCGCGGGTTACGACCGGTACTACCAGATTACCCGCTGCTTCCGCGACGAGGACCTGCGGGCCGACCGGCAGCCGGAGTTCACCCAGATCGATGTGGAGATGTCCTTCGTCGACGCCGACGATGTCATGGCGATGGTGGAGGGATTGGTGGGACGCATCTTCCGCGATGCCCTGGGAGTGGCAATCCCCTCCCCCCTGCCACGAATCACCTATGCCGAGGCGATGGAAAAGTATGGCCGGGATGCCCCCGACCTCAGAGTCCCCCTGGAGTTGGTCGATCTCACCGGGATCATGAAAAATACCGGCTTCAAAGTCTTTGCCCAGGCGGCTCGACAGAACCGCGGACGGCGCGAGGAACGGGGAATGGTCAAGGCCCTGCGCATCCCCGGCGGGGCCTCCCTCACCCGCAAGCAGATCGATGAATATACCGATTTCGTCTCCCTTTTCGGCGCCAAGGGGCTTGCCTGGATCAAGGTCAACGGTCGCTGGCAGGATGGGGAGTGGCAGTCGCCGATCGTCAAGTTCTTCTCCCCGGAAGAGATGGCGTCGATCGAATCGGCAACCGGGGTGGCGACCGGCGATATCCTCTTTTTTGGCGCAGATCGGGCGGGAACGGTCAACGAGTCTCTTGGCCGCCTGCGGGTCAAGATCGGAAAGGATCTGGGGATGATGGCCGACGTGCCCTTCTCCTTTACCTGGGTCACCGATTTTCCGCTCCTCGACTGGGATAGCGAGGCCAAGCGCAATGTCGCCGTGCATCATCCCTTCACTTCGCCCAACCCCGAGGATCGGCCCCTCCTGGAGGAGACCGCCGAGGGGGAGGAGATCCCACCCTTGGATCGGGTCCGCTCCCTGGCCTACGATTTGGTCCTCAACGGGACCGAGATCGGCGGCGGTTCGATCCGTATCCACGACCCGAATCTGCAGAAACGAATGCTGGCGTTGATGCAGATCGGCGCCGAGGAGGCCGAGGAGAAATTCGGCTTTCTCCTCCGGGCTCTGGAGTTCGGCGCCCCCCCTCATGGCGGTGTCGCTCTCGGTCTGGACCGGTTGGTCGCGATCATGCTGGGGGAGGAGTCGATCCGGGATGTGATCGCCTTCCCCAAGACCCAGAAAGCCGCCTGTTCCCTGACACGGGCCCCCTCTTCCGTCGATGCCACCCAACTCCGGGATCTCTACCTGAAGAGTACCTTCAAACCCAAAGAGGGAGGCCAGGCGGAGTGAAGTCCCGCAAGGTCCCGGACAGTGCCGAACACATGCGGAAATTCTTGGACGATGCGGGATGGTGTGGTTTACTGGGGGAACAGGAGGAAACACCATGCCCAGCACCGCCACGTTCGATACCCTGAAATTTGCCAAGCGGCTCAGGGAAGCCGGCTTTTCCGAACCCCAGGCGGAAGCTCAGGCCGAACTGTTGGCGGAAGCTCTGGCCGAGAGGTTGGCTTCTAAAGAAGATGTCGCGGCTCTCGATGGAAAAATCGAGATTCGTGTTGCCGAGATAAGACGGGACATCAAAGAGCTTGACGTTCAGGTTTCCGAGGTCAAACGTGACATCAAGGAACTTGATGTCCAGATTTCCGAGGTCAAACGGGACATCAAGGAACTTGATGTCCGGATTTCCGAGGTCAAACGGGACATCAAGGAACTTGACGGAAAGGTTGATCTACAGGTCGCAGAAATCAAAAGAAACATCAAGGAACTTGACGGAAATGTTGATCTACAGGTTGCAGAAATAAAAAGGGATATCAAGGAACTTGACGGAAAGGTTGATCTACAGGTTGCAGAAATCAAAAGGGACATCAAGGAACTTGACGGGAAGGTGGCGCTTCAGGTTGCCGACATAAAACGGGACATCAAGGAGTTGGATGTCAAATTCGAATCCAGGATCAAAGAATTGGAACTTCGCATGGTCATCAAGCTGGGGGGGATGATCGTGATTGGCGCCGGGTTATTGGCCACCGCGAACCGTATCTGGCCGGCCTCTGTGCAGTACGTCGCCCCTCCTGCCCAGGAGATGCGCCAACTGGCCCCCGCCGTTGGTCGGCCAGATGGGGGGGCGACCCTTCCTCCCGGTCAGGAAGTCCCCTGACGGATTGTTGAAAAAAATCCATTGGCGAGTGGGCTGCCGGGCCTTTTTCGTCCCCTCGTTCGTCCTTTCTTCCCGGAGGAGGCCCTCGTGGGTCAGGCCTGATCCCAGGGAAAAGCGAGGACTTCGCGGAGATCTGGTCGGCCCAATCGCAGCATGAGGAGACGGTCCAGCCCCAGGGCGACCCCGGCGCAGGGGGGGAGTCCAGCTTCCATCGCCGCGAGAAAGCGGGGGTCGGTCGGCAACCGCCGGCGCCCCGTCTGTTCGCGTGCGTCGTTGACAGCTTGGAAACGTTCGGCCAAGCAGCGGGCATCCCCCTCCTCCTGGTAACCGTTGGCCAGCTCCATCCCCCCGACATAGAGTTCAAAACGACGCGCCACCGGTGGCGGTCCGGGATCGATCTCGGCCATCGCCGCCCGACTCGCCGGGAAACCCGTAAGAAAGAGTGCGCCCCCTTCGGTTCCCAGGGCGGGTTCGATCACCTCGCTTAGAAGAAGGTCGCAGATCCCCTCCCGATCAAGCCCCGCCGGCAAACCGACCCCCGCCTCCCGCGCCGCCCGCTCCAGCTCGGCAATCGAGTCCGCCAGGGGGTCCACCCCCAGAAGTCGTCGAAATACCCCGCTCCAGGTGGACTCCCTGGGAGGACCACTCCACTCCACGGCCATCCGCACGAGGTCGGCGACCTCCCCCATCAATGCGGTCATCGACCAGCCGGGGCGATACCACTCCAACAGGGTAAACTCCGGGTTGTGACGCCGACCCGCCTCGTCCTCCCGGAATGCCTTGGCCACCTGGTAGATGGGACCCGACCCTGCCGCCAGCAACCGTTTCATGTGGCGTTCGGGGGAGGTCACAAGATGGCGACCACCACAGCAGGCGATGGGCTCCAGATTGGGCTCGGGGGCAGTACCTGGGGAAAGGAGCGGGGTCTCCACCTCCATCACCCCGCGATCCCGGAAAAAAACCCGCACCCGGGCAAGCAGCTCCGCCCGGGCGGCGAGGGTCGCAAGATCTGCGGAGGGACGCCAGTCGGCGCGATCGACGGGAAAATGGGAGAAAAGAGAGGTCAACCCTTGGCCCGCTCGACATAGGCTCCGGTACGGGTATCGACACGGATCCGTTCCCCTTCGTTGACGAAAAGGGGAACCTTGACGATCGCCCCGCTCTGCAAGGTGGCGGGTTTGGTGGCGCCGGAGACGGTGTCACCTTTGACTCCGGGCTCGCAATGGGTGATCGTCATGATCACGAAGGGCGGCGGCACCACGGAGATCGGCTTCCCCTTCCAGAGGGTCACCTGATAGTTGGCCTGCTCGATCAGCCAGTCGGTCACTTCCTTGACCTGGGAGGCGGTCAGGGCAAACTGCTCGTAGGTGGCGGGGTCCATGAAGTGCCAGAACTCCCCATCGCTGTAGAGGTATTGCATCTCCTGGTCGATGATATCCGCCTTGGCCACGGTCTCGCTGGACTTGTAGGTTCGGTCGATGACCCGACCGTCGATCAGGTTCTTGATCCGGATTTTGGTGAACGCCTGGCCCTTCCCGGGCTTGACAAATTGGGCATCGACGATGATCCATGGCACGTCGTCGATTTCCACCTTGGTTCCCTGGCGAAGCTGATTGTGGGTGAGCATTGTTTCCTCTGGCGAGCGTGAAAGGCGGTTGGATCTCAGCCTATGGTCGTGAACGGACTGCGGTCAGATTATACATCGCCCCCGGCTGCGGATCATCGGTTCTCCGACGCCCCCTCCTCCGACCATGCCGACTATTGGCCCGGGCTCCGCCACCGGGCGATCGGGCCAGGGAGCGGGGGGGGGCGGGAGATGCCGGGCGAAACTTCCTTTCCTTTCCGTCTCCCCGAACGATTCGCGAACCGCCTGCGGTGGGACAACCCCGAAGACCCCCTGGTGCGACAGTTTCTCCCAATCCCCGAAGAGTCCCGGGTCGTACCCGGGTTCGTCGCCGAGCCGCTGGCCGAGCGTCACTTCCTCCGCGCCCCGGGTCTCCTGCACAAATACCACGGACGGGCGATGCTCCTCCTCACCTCCGGCTGCGCCGTCCACTGCCGCTTCTGTTTCCGTCGGCACGGCTATCCTCGGGAAATTCCCCATACCCTGGCCGGGTGGGAGCCGGCCTGCCTCTGGCTCGAACGGGAGGCATCGATCACCGAGATCATCTTCTCGGGGGGTGATCCCTGGATTCTGGCCGATGCCTTTCTCACCGCCCTGACGCATCGCCTGGCCCGAATTCCCCATCTCAAGCGGCTGCGGATCCACACCCGGATGCCGGTGGTCGCACCGGAGCGGGTCGGGGAGGGTCTGATCACGACCCTGACCGCAACCCGCCTGCAACCCCTGGTGGTGATCCACGTCAACCACCCCGACGAACTCGATCCGGCAGCGACCCTGGCCCTCGCACGTCTCTCGGCTGCCGGGGTCTCTCTCTTCAGCCAGTCGGTCCTCCTGCGGGGGGTCAACGATCGGGTGGAGATCCTGGAAAAACTCTACACCCGTCTCCTCGATTCGCGGGTGGTACCCTACTATCTCCACCTCCTGGATCCGGTTGCCGGATCGGCCCACTTCCACATCCCCGAAACCGAGGCCCGGTCGCTGATGGTCGCCCTGGCCGCCCGCCTTCCGGGCTATGCCGTCCCCCGCCTGGCGCGGGAGATCCCCGGCGCCCCGGGCAAGGTCGTGCTTGCCGCCGCCTCCCCCGAGAAGATCCATCCCGGCGCCGAATCCCCCGTGTAACCGTTCAGGAGAACATGGGCAGGGTTATCATCCGGTTATTTCAGGGGCTTCGCCCCCGAACCCCCACTGAGGGGGCAGGCGGAGCCTCCCCCTCAGGCTCCCCCAACCACTCTTGGTACTCTCTCTGGTTCCAGCCCCGGATCCGGCTTCTCTCGCCACGCCCCGAGAACACCCTTGACCCGGTTCACCCGCTCCTGCCGTAACACCAAGCCAAAGGCTGGCCCATGGTAGCCAGCCGCCGCGATCTTTGCCGTATCGACCCCCGACGCCGCATTCAGGCAACGACGCCACAACACCGCCTGGGGATAGCCCCCCCCCCCCTCACTCCCGCCGCGCCCCATGGCATCGGCCCGACAAACCGTGAGGAACCCCAGGAACCGGTCAGGATTGCGAAATCCGTCCAACCGCAGCAACCATTTGACGATCGTGCCGGCCCGCATTTCCAGGATCGCATGCCCCTGGTGATGGTGGCATGCGGAGAGAATCGCAAGCTTACGATAATTATTTGGAACTCGGAGCCGGTCACAGAGTCCGGACACCACTTCGCCGCCGGCGCGGTCGTGGCCCCAGTGGTGAGGCAACAACTCCGGGGGGGGGATCCCCTTGCCGAGGTCGTGGACCAGGGCCGCAAAGCGAATCTCGCACCTGTCGCTCATCCGACTCGCCTGCTCCAAAGCAAGGAGGGAGTGCTGCCAGGCATCCCCCTCCGGGTGGAATTGGGGGGGCTGACTCTGTCCGATCAAGGCCGCCAACTCCGGAAAAACCGGGGCGAGGGCCTCACAACTCCGCAGCGCCGCGAAGTAGCGCGAGGGCTCCGGTGTGGCCAGGGCCTTGAGACTTTCCCCCCAGACTCGTTCAGCGGTGAGCGTCGACAGTTCTCCAGAGCGGGCAAGGGTCGCCATCAACTCCCGGGTCTCCGGGTCGATGGTGAAACCGAGCGGTGCCAGCCTGGCGAAGAGACGGGCCACCCGCAGGACCCGCAACGGATCTTCGGCGAACGCGGCGCCAACGTGACGGAGTCGCCGCCTCTTCAGATCTTCCTGCCCGCCGAACGGGTCGATGAGCTCGCCCCCCTCGGCAAGCGCCATGGCGTTGATGGTGAGATCACGCCGACCGAGATCCTGTTCCAAGGTGACCTCGGGACCGGCGTTCGTGGCAAACCCGTGATAGCCGCTCCCCTTCTTCCTCTCAGTCCGAGCCAGGGCATACTCCTCGCCGCTCTCGGGGTGCAGAAAGACCGGAAAATCGGCCCCGACCCGCTTGAACCCCCGGGAGAGCAGGAGTTCCGGGATGGCCCCGACCACCACCCAATCCCGATCGTGGACCGGCAATCCCAGAAGGGCATCGCGGACGGCACCACCGACGCAATAGCTCTTCACCGGCCATCCGGACAGATACCCGCCGGCGACGAACGCCGCCCCCTTCTCCTTCTGACCCGATCGCATGCGCACGCCCTCTCCAGACTTCAGCTCCAGGTATCCGGTATACTCTCCCCCACGGCCTAAAACGGCAACTTCCCGAAAGAGGCCAGGAGATCCAGAGAAAGGAGCTGCCGCCCCAAGGTGGGCGCTGGAACGAAGCCCCAGGTCAACGAAGATTCTCCTCCACGGCCCAGCAACGGCATCTTCCCACGAGGAACTGGGGGCCGGGGAGCGTCCCGATGAAAAATGGACATACAATGGTCTTGACAATGACCCAACACGTCGACTATTCTGGGGAGATCGGTGGCGGATCGTCTAACGGCAGGACAGCGGATTCTGGCTCCGCTAATCAAGGTTCGAATCCTTGTCCGCCAGCCAGAACTGACCCCGGGAATCGGTGTCGGGAGTGGCGGGCGCCGGTTGTTCTGCGGACGTCTCGATGGTCAGAGCCCACAGGGGTCGGTACTCCCCGCAGTCGGGAGGTCCGGCGCCGCTGCCCCAGGTCTTCCCACCCTCCCTGCATCCATCCCTCTCCCCTCTTCTCCGGCAGCCCCCTTTGATCCCTCCGCCTCCATGAACCCCCTGTCTTTATGATCCATCTCGAAAATGCCGGGAAGGTCTTTGGCGGGCAGGTCATTCTCAAGGAGGGCTCACTGCGCATTCACCCCGGGGAGAAGGTCGGGCTCATCGGTCCCAATGGTGCCGGCAAGACCACCCTGTTGAGAATTATCGAAGGTCAGCTCGACCTGGATCAGGGCGAACTCTCCCGCAAGAGTTACCTCAGGATCGGCACATTGCAACAAGATCTCGAGGTCACCGAGCGCCCCATCCTCACCGAGGCCCTCTGGGGATTGCCGGAGTTGATGCGCCTGCGGGCAGAGCGACAGGAACTCCAGGAGGTGCTGGATCGAACCGACCACGCCGACCCCCTTTATGCGCAATTCCTTGATCGCTGGGGGGAAATCGAGCATCGCCTGGACGAACTCGACTCCTACTCCGCCGAGTCCCGGGCCGGGGCGATCCTCCTTGGATTGGGATTCACTCACGAAGCCCTTTCCCAGCCTTTCCACACCTTTTCCGGGGGTTGGCGCCTGCGGGTCGCCCTGGCGCGTCTCCTCTTTGCCGGACCCGATCTGATGCTCCTGGACGAGCCCACCAATCATCTCGATCTGGAGTCGGTGGCGTGGCTGGAAAATCACCTCCGGCAGATGCCTACCGCCTTCATCGCCGTCTCCCATGATCGCGGCTTTCTCAATCGTGTGGCCCGAATCACCGTGGAACTCGCCTCGGGGCGTCTGAGCCGCTACCAGGGGTCGGTGGATGCCTACCTGGAATACAAGCTCGAACGCATCCAGCAGCGCGAAAAAGAGATCGCCGATCAGTCGCGGCGGATCGAGACCATGAACCGCTTCATCCAGCGGTTTCGCGCCAAAGCCACCAAGGCCCGCCAGGTTCAGAGCCGGATCAAACAGCTGGCCCGGATCGAACCCCTGGAAAAGCTGCGGGAGGAGAGTCGTCTCCCGGCCATTCGCCTGCCGGAAGCACCGAAATCGGCCCAGGAGATGGTCAAGGTTGACTCCCTTTCAAAGCGTTTCGATAGCCGAGTGGTCTTTGACCGGGCCCGGTTCCAGCTCCGTCGTGGCGAAAAGGTGGGACTCCTAGGTCCCAACGGCGCCGGCAAGACCACCTTCCTCAAGCTCCTGACCGGTCTCCTCCCCCCCGACTCGGGGAAGATCACCCTGGGTGACCGGGTGGTGGTCGCCTACTTTGCGCAGCACGCCCTGGAGACCCTGGATCCGGACGCCACGGTCCTGGCCCAGGCCATGGCTGGCGCCCCGACCTCGATGACCGAGCAGGCCGTCCGCACCCTCCTCGGGAGTTTTCTCTTTTCCGGCGATGAGGCCAACAAGCTGGTCGGAGTCCTCTCCGGGGGGGAGAAGGCGCGGCTGGCCCTGGTGAGGCTGTTCCTCTCGGGGGCCAACCTCCTTCTCCTCGACGAACCCACCAATCACCTCGACATGGAGGCCCTGGCGGCCCTGGAAGAGGCCCTGGAGAGCTATCAGGGATCCCTCCTCCTGGTGAGCCATGACCGGGATTTCATGGCAAGCGTCTGTGACCGCTATGTCGTCGTCGCCCGGGGGGAGATGGCGGAGTGGGGGGGTGACCTTGAAGGTTATCTCAATGACGTTGTCAGTCAACGAGAACTGCCGGACCCAGAGCTTTCCCCGCCTCCCAAGCGTCCGAGCCGCAAGGATGTCCGCAGGCTGGCCGCCGAGATCCGCACCGAATTGCAGCAAAAAACCCGTTCGCTGCGGAGCCAGGCGGCGACCCTCGAAGCCCGGATCCAGGCGTTGGAGTCCGAGCGCGACGAGATGGAGCGGCGTCTGTCCGACCCCGCGCTCTACGAAGATGCCGCCAAAGCGGTCCTGAAAGGGCTCCTGGAACGCAGCGGTCGTCTCGCCACCGAATTGGACGCAGCCATGGCCCGGTGGGAGGAGACCTCTCTCGAAATCGAGGGCTGGGATGAAAAGGCCCGTCTCTCCCTGGCCCAACTTGATGAGTGAAGCAGGTCGACGGGGAGCGTTTTTCTCCACACAAGTGGCTTTTGTTGATGTTTGAGGGTCCTTCTCTGACGATTGATTTATTGTTAAAAAAAGTCAATTTTTAGACTGAAAAATACATGAAGTTGGTGAATAGACACCTCGATCACGGCAATCCCAATAGGGTAACCCGTCACGACTGACGGCCTCGGCGCTCCCGGCTGAGGTCGGGTTCGGTCTCTTCCCTTGGACGACCTTCTCGGCCACAATGCGTACACGGAGAGCTGGCCTCGAACCCCATGCGGTCACGCAGGGAACGGGAAGCACCCGCAGTGAGACCCCCTACTACGATCGAAGGACTCCTCATGTCGGACGCCGAAAAGGTCGACCCCAGCCACCCGGACCCACTGGCCGAGGTCGAGGAGCTCAAGGAACGTCTTCATGCCGTCTCCCGGGAGAGCGCCAGCGCCGTGCGCCGTCGGCGGATGGAGCAGGAGCTGAAGCCCTTCCAGGCCCAATTGATCCGGTTGCAGCACTACCTTGAAGAGACCGGCAAAGGGATGATCGTCATTTTTGAAGGTCGCGACGCCGCCGGCAAGGGAGGAACTATTCGCCGCATCGTTCGCTACATGAACGAAAAACACTATCGCCTCGTCGCCCTTGGCAAGCCCACCGACGAAGAACGCTCCCAGTGGTACTTCCAGCGCTACGTCAAGCAGTTCCCGCGCGGGGGGGAGATCGTTCTCTTCGATCGCAGCTGGTACAATCGCGCCATGGTCGAACCGGTCTTCGGCTTCTGCACGCCGCAGCAGTATCGTAACTTCATGGCGGGGGTCAACGAGTTCGAACGTGACATCGTCCGCCAGGGAGTCATCCTCCTCAAGCTCTATTTCAGCGTCTCCAAGGCAGTGCAGAGTTACCGCTTCGAGAGGCGGAAGAACGACCCCCTGCGGCAGTGGAAGCTCTCCGAGGTCGACCTTCAGGCCCAAGACCGGTGGGATGATTTCACCAACATGAAGTACACCATGCTCCGGCACACCAATACCCCTCAGGCCCCCTGGATCATCATCCGTTCCGACGACAAGCATCAGGCGCGCCTCAATGCCATCAAGGTGCTGCTTCAGAGCGGCCCCCTGGACCTCGACCCCGGCTTCGACTACCAGCCCGACCCCAATATCGTCGTCTCCGTCGGTCAGGAGTTGGCCACCATGGAGGCCCTCCGCAGCGATCTGTCCGACCTGTTCCACAAAACCATGGCCGAGGTCAGCGAGGCGGTGTGACCCGGGCCGCCGTCATTCTTCGTTCCTGGATCGGGGCCTTTCTCGGCATCGCCTCCGTGGGGCTGGCCCACCGGTTCCTGGAGAGTGCCACCGATCAGGTATTGATCATCGGCTCCTTCGGTGCGTCGGCTGTTCTGCTCTACGGGGCGTGCGACAGCCCCCTGGCCCAGCCGCGCAATCTCCTCGGGGGACACTTCCTCTCAGGTCTGGTCGGGGTGTTCTGCCAACAACTCTTTCCGGACCAGCCCTGGCTTGCCGGGGCCCTGGCGGTCGCCACCGCCACCAGCCTCATGCAAATCACCCACACCCTCCATCCCCCCGGGGGAGCCACGGCCCTGATCGCCGTCATCGGCTCCCCTCAAATCCACCGGTTGGGTTACGGGTATGCCCTCGTTCCTGCCGAACTGGGTGCCGTCATTCTTCTGCTGATCGCCCTGCTGGTGATGAATTTTCCCAACAGGCGCCACTATCCCCTCTCCCTCCGCAACCGCCGGGCGTCCGTTCAGGGACCGTAAATCGCGGTCCCGGACATGGCTGGCGCAGGTCGAACCAAACCTTGCTGGCACAGGTTGACTATTGGGTCCGATAAATGCATCCTGCGGGCATGTCGGGGTCTGGACCCTTCGGACGGGCTTGTCCCCGATCGGGTGAGTGGAGGGAATCCGCCGTAGCAAGGACAGTAGCCGGGGATTGGTAAAAAAGTGGCCACCGTAAGAAAAGAACGCCTTCGCCGGAGTGATCGACTCCATCAGCGAATCACTGTCGGTCGTCATCTGACCACGGCCCTCATCGGCGGGGGGCTTGGTCTGGCTGCCGCCCTGGCGCTGTCGGAATTTCTGGGATGGGTGTAGCCCCCACCCCCCGTGCGTCCGCTCTAACGGGGTGCGTCACCGTTCTCCCCCCTCGGCAGGCAAACAGGCCTCGATCGTCTTGACGACGTCCAGGTAGAGATGGTTCACCCGGTGGATCCGGAAACCCGCCTCGCGTACCCGCGCCACTGTGTCGCGATTCATCTCGGGGCCGATATGACGGCAGAGCGGGTTCATGAAATTCAGCAGGGATCCGAATGGAAAAACGTCGCTGCCGGTGTGTTCGAACATGCGCAGCCAGCCGCCGGGCTTGAGAACGCGACGAATGGAACGGAGCCCCTCCGCCGGGTCCGGAACCGAGCAGAAGGTGCAGGAAGTGAAGACCTGATCGAAACTGCGGTCGGCAAAGGTCATCGCACCGACATCCATCACCTGGAGCGTCATTTTTCCCGGATAGCGTTCGGCTCGCGTTCTGGCCTTTTCCAGCATCGCCGGACTGATGTCGATACCGACGATCTCCAGTCCCGGGGGAAAGGCGGGGATGTCCAGGCCGGTCCCGACCGCCAGAAAGAGTACCTTTCCGGTCATCCTGGCAAAGAGTTCCCTCTTGAAGGGGAACCACCGCTTCTCCGGACCGAATCCGGCCATGAGATCGAAAAAGAGCGCCGTTCGATCCCAGCGCTGACGGGTTGCCTCGCTCCGGTTCATGGGGCGACCCTCTCTCCTTGCAGGCGAAGATTCGCCCAGGTGCAGACGAGGAGCGAGACCACCCCGCCCAGCGCCCCCCATCCCTCGGCACCCAACGATGACCTCCCGACGATCTCCTCCCCCAGCATCCCCACCATACCGGAAACCATGCCCGTCAACATCACCGGGATCATGATCTCCATGGCACCGAAGAGAGGCATCGCCACCGCTGCCACCAGCATCCCCGCCACCATTCCCAAACCCATGTCGACTATCATCTCCAGCGCCATTGCGACAGCCATCGGCCAGCCGGGGATGGCCATCCATCCGTGGACCGCGACCGACCAGTTGCCGGCAAGGGCGCCGGCGGCAACGCAGGAAAGAAGATCACCGAAGATGAAATAGGGCCTCCTCTCCATCCTTCCACCTCCGAGAGCCGACCGGGAAATCCTTTCGTGTCCGACCGAACGATCCCCGGGATTGATAAAAAACACCATTTCCAAGCCGTCAATCCCGTGTTTCCCGGGATAGAATCCTGGGCCACAGGAATCCGGTCCGCTGCCGGTAGTGCCGGTACTCGGGGAAAAACGCCTCAAGTTTCGCCTCTTCCAGGCGTGCCCGAAACCCCTGAAGAACGGTGAAAAGAAACGCCCCCCCAAAGCTCAGGGCAGAGGGGACCGCCAGAAAATAGCCCCAGCTCGACAACAGCTCACCCGCGTAGAGGGGATGCCGCACGAAGCGGTAAGGTCCCCGTATCACCAACAGCCTCGCCTCCGCCAGGAGACTGAAAGATCCCCCGAGCCAGAACATCCCCGCCAGGGTCACCCCCTCCCCCAACGCCATCATCCCGAAACCGGGGTACCCCGACCCCCTGGGGATCCACCACGGATCGAGGAGCGACGAGACCACCGGCAGCCTATGCAGGAACTCGCGGACGACCGGCTCCCGGGCATGATACTCACCCAGGATGACGATGACCAAGGGCAACGGTGCCGCCACCAGAGGAAGGAGAATCTCCCCGGGACGATTCGCCAGGCTCACCGCCGGTCGACGGAGCAGGTAGGCCAGGAGAAACAGGAAAAAGAGAGTCGAAATGAGCAACCAGCGAATGATTGCCAGGGGCTCCCCCGACTCCGGGAATTGCCCGCCCCACTCTCCGGGGGCAAGTTGACGAAGGAAAAAAAAGCCGAAAATGCCGAATCCCAGGGCCCTGCCAATTGGCTCCCGGTTCCTGTTCCATCGCTCGAACATGGGCTTTATTCCTTCGACCAGGTCCCGGTCAGGCCCTCCACCCTCCGGTCCATCTGTCTCCAATCAGGCTCGCCCCCGGCCCGGGGCGCCGCACCAACTTGGCCGGCATCGCTCGTTCTCGGCCCGGGGTGGTGGTACAATGGCGGAATGGTGGCGGGCCGGATGCGTGACACGACCGGTTTTGGTGGCGCGGACCGGGTTAGGCGACACTAGCCAGGTTTGGCGATGCCGGTCGAGTTTGGCGACACCGGGATGTTGTCGCCGCTCACGAACGGCTCACCCGAAACCCCATAACCCTGGCCGAACCTGGAGAGTACCTCGATGGAATTGGAAATCCTCTCTCGCCTGCCCAAGGGGCCGGCGCGTCCTGTCAACCTGCTCTTCGTGCACGGCATATGCGTCGGGGCCTGGGTTTGGGAAGAGTTCTTTCTTCCCTTTTTCGCCGAGCGGGGATACCCCACTTACGCGGTCAGCCTGCGCGGTCATGGGAAGAGCCAGAGCAGCGAGCCGGTGACCACCTCCACGGTAAACGATTTCACCGCCGATGTCAGGCGTGCCATGGCCACTCTCGAAGGTCCGACCGTCCTTATCGGCCACTCTTTTGGCGGCGGTGTCGTCCAGAACTATCTGCGCCGGGGTGGGAAGGCCGCTGGTGCCGTTCTCATGGCCTCGGTTCCCCCCTACGGCCTGGCCATGGCCTCCTATCGGACACTCTGGCGCAATCCCTCCCTGTGGATGGAGATGGCCGCAGCCATGTTCCGGGGGCCGAGCGTCATGGATTTCGGCCTGATGCGACGGATGCTCTTCTCAGGCGATATACCCGACCAACGGTTCAGGAGCTTCATCTCCCGCCTCGGGCCCCTGCCGATGGCCGCCAGCATGGAGTTCATGGGGTGGCGTCCGATTGCCCCCTGGCCGTGGACCATCCGCGACATCCTGGTGATGGGGACCAACGTCGATCCCTTCGTTCCCGAGGCCGATGTCCGTCTGACCGCCTCCTATTACGGCGTCTATCCGATCATCCTCTCGGATATCGGCCATGCGATGATGCTCGATGATCGCTGGCAGGTCGCCGCCGAGGCACTGCTCAACTGGCTCGACGAGCGCTCTTCGCGGTTGTCCGACCGCTGAGACCATCCGCAAAAAGGGGCCCACCCGTTCCGGAGAAGATCGTCGATTCCCGGTCGGCTTGCCCCGGCTACCCTCTCTCAGGCGGAGGAACCCCCCCAGATGACGGCAGGTCCCATGTCTGATGCCCCGGAACCCATCCATGTCCATGTAACGACCCGATATCTGGCGGAGCGGTCGGATCCCGACCACGGTCGTTACGCCTTCTCTTACACCGTGGAGATTCGTAACGACGGCAAGCGACCCTTCCAACTCCTGCGCCGACACTGGCTGGTCGAAAGCGATAACGGTCACAAGCAGGAGGTAAGCGGAGAGGGAGTGATCGGCCAGCAGCCGCGCCTGGAGCCGGGGCACTCATTCCGCTACTCCAGTTGGACCCTCCTGCAGACCCCCACCGGCCATATGCGAGGTCGCTATTATTGGGTCGATGACCAGGGAAACGGCTTCTGGGCCCCAGTTCCCCCCTTCTTTTTCGAGGTTCCGGGAACACGGGTACTCAATTAGGAGACTGTTGAAAAGTCCATCCATGGACTTTTCAACCCGGAAAGGCAAAACGTGGTTTTGCCTTTCCTTCCAAATTCAACGGGTTACACCATCCCGTTGAATTTGGCCGGCCATCCCTGGCCGGCGCAGCCCGTTTATCAACGGGCTGTTAGTTCTTCCCAATGTCGCCATTCCGGTGAGGCGAGGGGCTCGGCGGGCATAAAATTTGCTTCTGGTAGCACCATCTTTCCCTTGGCGACAAGGAATTGTCTCCCGGGTCCGATCCCTCGGGGGCCTCTCTTGTTTCGCCGCCATTCCGGTCCATTTCCCGCGCCTGCATCCGGAATTCCGAAGCGCTTCGACCGGGCCCCTTGCGAGTGAGGCATTTCATGCGACAATTCGATATTGGTGTGGGTGACAGCTCATCGGGGTACTGCATCTACGCGGATGGCAAGAAGATGATGTCCGGCCTTCGCCACCTGGAAGATGCCGTCAGCTATCTGGAGTGGTTGACCATCATGGCCGGCCAGGAGACGGAAATGGGAAGTAAACCTTGATTCGACCCGGCGTGCGGTTCATCCCTCCTTCGGAACGTCGGTGACGGTGGATATCATGGATATTGAGCCCATTCCTTGGAGTTCCTCGCTCTCTGTCGGCATGAATTCCCTGGACAGCGACCATCAACATCTCCTCAAACTGATAAACGCCGTTCTCGCCTCCTTCGCGGCAGCCAAGGAGGTCAATACCCGAGACCTCACCGATCAATTCGATGCCCTGCTCGCTTTCTGGCCAGTCCATTTTCGCCGTGAGGAGGAGATTCTCGAAGCCACTTCTTATCCCGAGCTGATTTCTCACAAAAAGGTCCATCGATTCATGGAGGCACGCCTTGCTCAATTTCGGGTCACCTTTCTCAATCTACCCCCCACCCCCGGCAATCTGGCTACCTTGCATTCGCGTCTGGAAGATTGGGTACTCCTCCACATCCAGGGAGTAGACAAAAGATACCAACCCCACTTGCCTTCGTCCCCCTCCCCCGGCCAATCTTCCTGAAGGCTTGGCGGTTCGACGGCGAAAAATGGTGTGGCCATGCGAGAATTGACATTGTAGAATGGAGGACGTTCGCTCCTGAACGAAACCCTCTTTTCGCTTTCCCGGAGATCGTCTGCCATGGCCAAAATTACCCTGAAGGGCAACCCCATCAATACCTGCGGTACGCTTCCCGCAGTGGGCTCCAAGGCCCCGGATTTCAAGTTGACCAAGACCGACCTCGCCGATGTCTCCCTGAAGGACTTTGCCGGCAAGAAGATCGTTCTCAACATCTTTCCCAGCATCGACACCCCGGTGTGCGCCGCTTCGGTCCGCCGCTTCAACGCCGATGTGAGCAAGATGGGCAATGCCGTAGTCCTCTGTGTCTCCCTCGACCTTCCATTCGCTCACGCCCGCTTCTGCGGCGCCGAGGGGCTGACCAACGTGATCTCGGTCTCGGAGTTGCGGGAGCGCGGGTTCGGTGAGAAGTACGGTGTCCGTGTCGTTGATGGCCCTCTGGCCGGACTTCTTTGTCGGGCGGTGGTGGTCATCGATGCCCAGGGCAATGTTGCCTACACCCAGCAGGTCCCGGAGATCGTCGAAGAGCCCAAGTATGAGGAGGTGCTGAAGCACATCTGACGGGTTCGTCGTACCAGGGGTGGCGCCCGTTCGGAGGGATAGCGGGTCCCTTCGGACGGGCGTACCCCCACCTTCAGGATCCTCCCCAGAATCCGTTTCCACACCGCCCGGTTTCCTTCCCCTCCGGCAATTCCAAGTTCCTCCGACTCCCGTCGGCCACTTTCAAGATGACAAAAAATATCAATTAGTTGGCTTTTTTATCTAATAATTGAGAAGCCGTCATCGCTGCGGCCATTGGCATTGGCAGTTGTTCCCGCCGGTTATTGAAAAAGATCATGGGCGGGCTTACGATTGCACGAAAGATCAGGGCCCGTAGCCCGTTGAACTTGCGATTGCGGACTGTACTGCGTATCGCAGCAGCCAAGTCTGAAAAAGCCCATGGATGGACTTTTTCACCAGTCTGGCAGGGGCTTTTTGTGAAACCAGTGAGGGAAGGTCGCGGGCAGGACTCTTTTCCCGTTCCGACCGGGAAGCGTTCGCCATGACCAAGTTCCCCACCGCGTTGGGGCCAGGCGATTTGCCCCCCGAGGTCAGGGCATTCCACCAAGCCGGGGCCCTGGCCGACAATTCCCGTAGCGCCTACTGGAGCGATATTCAGCGATTTCTGGACTGGGGGGGAAACATTCCCGCCGAGCCCAAGCAGGTGGCCGGCTACTTGGCGGCCCACTCGCAGTCGCACAAGGTCTCCACTCTCACCCGTTGGATCGTCGCCATCGGTCGCGCTCACACCAATCAGGCGTTGGTGGATCCGACCCGCTCACCGATCGTCCGGGTCTTTCTCCGGGGACTCCGTCAGCAGCAGGGAAACAATACCCGTCAGGTGAAGGCGCTGTTTGCAGTGGACGTGATCGCGATGGCCAGCGCTTGCGGGACCCGGCTCAAGGATGTTCGCGACAAGGCCATTTTGCTCATTGCATTTGCCGGGGCCTTGCGTCGCTCCGAGTGCGTCAACCTGGCAATCGCTGACGTAAACGAGATTTCACAAGGGCTGGCAATTTGCGTCCATGAACAGGAAGGGTCGACCAGGCCCATGCGTACCGTGGTCGTGCCTTTCGCCCGCGGCTGGATTTGCCCGGTTCGGGCCTGGCGGAAATGGCTTGAGGCCTCGGGGATCACCTCGGGCATGGCCTTCCGCGGCATTTCCCGCCATGGTGAATTGTCCCCCAGGGGATTGACGCCCCACGGGATGGCCCTGATCATCAAGGAGAGGGTGCAGAGCATTGGGCTTGATCCCAATCTCTACAGCGGCCATTCCCTCCGCTCGGGCTGGATCGAGACCGCATCCCGGGAAGGGATTCCCTCCCGGATCATCCGGCAACACACGGGCCAGGGTCGTCTCTCGGTCCCGGAGTCGCCCGATGGAACCCCGCCGCTCATGGCGGAGGTTCCCAGCATTCTGTAGCATTCACAACCCGGTATGGCCAAACCCGGTTCTGCGGGGGTTCGCCAATCGGAGAGCGATGGGAGGAAGATATGGGCAGCGTGTTGGTGCCACTTGCAGACGGGTGCGAAGAGTTGGAGGCTGTAACCATCATCGACATCCTCAGGCGGGGGGGAATCGAGGTGGTGACGGTCGGGTTGAAGCCGGGTCCGGTCACCGCCAGCCGGGGGGTTGTCCTGCTGCCGGACACAACCCTGGACCAGATCGACTCGAACACCCTCGACATGGTGGTCTTGCCCGGCGGGCTCGGGGGAGCCGACCGCCTGGACAACGACCCCCGCATCGCTCAGATTCTGCGGGAGATCGTCTCCCGTGGAAAATATGCAGCCGCCATTTGTGCAGCTCCCCGTGTGCTGGCCAACCTGGGACTTCTGAAGGGAAAGCGTGTGACCGGCTATCCGGGGGTGATGAAGGCCAGCCACCTGGAAGGGACCGACTACACAGGAGAGGCGGTGGAACTTGACGGAAAGCTCGTAACCTCACGAGGACCGGGAACGGCGCTGGACTTCGCCCTTACCCTCGTGGAACTCCTTACCTCCCGGGAAAAACGCATCGAAGTCGAAGCGGCCCTGAAGAGACCTTGAAGAGACCGGCACACCCCCCCTCGGAAGACCGTCGCAGAGTGGCCACCCGTGGCCATTCTGACCGAGGGAAGACGAAATGCTTAGGGCCTTTGTTCACAATTGGCCCTAGCCGTTGAGCCTGTCGTAGAGGGTACTCGGAAAGAGAAAAACGAACTGGTAGCGTCCGATCATGATCTCGTCCCCCTCGACGATTTCCCGCTCCTCCTGGCCGATCGGAAAGCCGTTGATGAAAGAGCCGTTGGTGGAGTCCAGATCCTTGAAAAAATAGTACCCGGCTTTCTCCTTGCGGATCCGGGCATGGTGATTCGAAATCGACTTGTCGGGCATGCACAAGTCATTGTCCATGGCACGCCCGATGGTGAAAAAAACCCCCTCCGTCGATCCCTGACCGGATCTTACCAGGGGATAGATGTTGCGTTCCATCACCTTCATGCGGGTCGCCTCGAGCTGATCCTGATCAAGGGCCTGGAAGCGTTTGGTCCGTGTCTGGGGTTCCCCCTTGAGGGTCGTCAGATGTCCCTTGAGAAGGCCCGAGCCGACCAGAGCGGGATTGCGGACAAGTTGGGCAAAGATCGCCTCGGCCTGTTCCCGGGCCTGTTTTTTCATGGCCTCGTAATCGGCCCTGCCAAGGCGGTTGATCAGTTCCTCGATGGGAACCCTCAGGTTGAGCCCCATCATCTGGGCATAGAGGGCAGAGGGAGAAAGAAAGACGAACTGATACCGGCCCAGTTGGACGAGATCCCCCTCCGCCAAATGGACGCCTTCGCTACCGAGAGGGAGACCATTGACCTGGGATGGATTGGTGGTGGCCAGATTCGTCAGAAGATACCTCTCGTCCGGCATCACCCGGACAGTCGCCTGCTTCTTGGAGACAGTATAATCCGGCAGGACCATGTCGTTGTCATCGGTGCGACCAATCGTGAAGATGACCTGCCGCCCCCCCCCCCGGTCGGACCGGCCTTTGACGAAGGGGAAGATGGCCCGATGCAGCGCCTCGACATCCCTGGCATCCGACTCGCCATCGGTGTGGAGTTCGGGCTTGAATATCCGGGTCTGATCCAGGGATTGACCGGTGGTAAGGATGTCACCACGCACAAGCCTGGAGCCCATCAGCACCGGAACTCCAACGAACTGGACGAACTTCTGTTCGGTGTGTTCCAGGGCGTACTCCTTCAATGCCCCGTGATCCAGACGACCCACGGAGTTGATCAAGAGCCTGATGTCGCCGACAAGAGCGGCCTGGTCGTGTTCCCGACCTCGGGCCCCCTCGATCAGACCTTTCAGACCTTTCAGGCGATTCAGGATCACACCCCTCCTCCCGGTCCATGTGGGAGCCGCCACTCTTCCCCCCCCCGTCAGGTGAGAGGCCGGCGCTCTTCCGGACATCCTCACCCACCCCGGACCGCCGAGTCTACCATCCCCAGGAATTTTCACCAGGAAGAAGCCGGCCCCTCCCCGAGAGGCAGGGTACCACATTCGACGAACCATCGAAATCCGGTTGACGAGCTCTCGAACCAAAGCCGGTGCCCTACGATGGGAAGCCGATGGTCGATGGCCAATGGTCGGGATCCCATGTCGTAAGCCGGCAGAAGCGTTTTCGTTGCCTGGCTGGATCCCTCAGTCAAGATTTCCCAAAGTGGCAGGATGCGGATGGAACGAGGGCTGTTCAACTTCGGAAAGTACGGGTAAAATGCGGTCGCGCCGGGTGGTGCCCTAAGCCCACCTTCCCCTGGCAAATCAGCCTCCGGGGTTGCTTCCCCGAGTCGCTACTGGGAAGTCGCTTTTCGGAAGTCGCTTTTTGGAAAATGGAGCGGTTGTGGAAACAGAAGACCTCCTCGGGTTGAGACGGTCCCGACGGCTGCCGGAGAACCAGGCCGCCATCGTCGTCCTCCCCGATGATCAGCGGGTTTCGGTCTGGATTCGGGATATCAGCCTTATGGGGTTCGGCGTCCTGTCGCTAATTGCCATCCCTCGTAGAACCATCATCTCCATGGAGGTCTCCGAGGAGGTCGGGATCGTAGAGTACCGTTGCGAATCGGTGTTCTGCCAACAATTGACCGGGGATCGATTCGAGATTGGTCTCCAGGTGATGGACGCCGACCGCGAATTCCTGCAATTCGTCACCCCCAATCCCCTGTCTCCCCTGCCCTCCCCCGGGTCCCGGTCGTCATGACCTTTCCCGTTGTTTGGGGAAAACCCGGGAGAGCGTATCCCGAGGAGAGTGTCGCATGTCACCTTCCTGCCGTTCCCCCCTCCACCGCAACAGCGCCTCCCGGCGGCAATTCCTGCGTCTGGCGTCGATAGGTTCCCTGGCGTTCCTGCCCGGCTTCGGTCTGGGAGGGTGCGCCGTCAACCCGGTGACTGGCAAAAAGGAGCTGATGCTTCTGTCGGAGGGTGAAGAGATCACCATCGACAAGGAACAATCCCCCCACCAGTTTTCGGTCGACTACGGCCCGGTCCAGGATCGGCGACTCAATGCCTACCTGGCCGAGGTGGGGGAGCGCCTGACCAAGCGTTCCCACCGACCTCAGGCCCCCTACAATTATCGGGTGCTGAACGCGGTCCATGTCAACGCCTACACCTTTCCCGGCGGCAGCATGGGCGTGACCCGCGGTATTCTGTCCGGACTCGAGAACGAGAGTGAGTTGGCCGCTCTTCTCGGACATGAAATCGGGCACGTCAATGCCCGGCATGCCGCCCAGAGGCAGACCAAGGGTATCCTCGGACAGCTCGTTCTGGTCGGGGTGGCCTCGGCCATCGGCAAAAACAATTCAAGGGCTGGAGAATGGGTGGCCAGCCTTGGGGGATTGGCCTCCGGCGCCATGCTCGCCCACTACAGTCGGGAAAACGAACGCGAGGCGGACGACCTGGGAATGGAGTATATGACCCGTGCCGGCTATCCGCCCAAGGGGATGGTCGGACTCATGGATCTCCTCCGTCGCACCTCCGAAAAACAACCCGGCGCCGTCGAGTTGATGTTTGCCACCCACCCCATGAGCAACGAACGTTTCCAAACCGCCCTGAAGCAGAGCCAGGGACGTTTTGCAGGCTTCGCCAATGCCCCGGAAGGGCGGGAGCGCTTCCTTGACAACACCGCCTCCCTGCGACGAATCCGTCCGGCCATCGAACTGATGCAACGGGCGGAGAAAGAGATGGGCAAAAAGGAGTTCCCCGCGGCCAAGGTCGCCCTTTCCCAAGCCCTGGAGCTGGCTCCGGAGGATTACGCGGGCCTCAGGATGATGTCCCAATGCCATTTGGGTCTTGACCAACCCCGAAAGGCCGTGCGTTACGCCGAGTTGGCCCGCGAGAGCAATCCGGCGGAGCCCGGCGCCGACTTGGCCCTGGGGATCGCCCGATTGGCCGATAATGCCCCGGGAGAGGCTTTCCTGGCTTTCGACAGGTACGAAAAACGTCTGCCGGGAAACTCCACGGTCATCTTTCTGAAGGGGTTCAGCCTTGAAGGTCAGTCCGACCGTCGTGCCGCCGCCGAGGAGTACAAGCGCTATCTCCAACAGGTCAACTCAGGCCCGCAGGCACAGCACGCTCTGGAGAGATTGCAGGAGTGGGGGTATGTACGCCGCAAACGCTGACCGGTCCAGCGAAGAGACCAGCCCCCGGTCGATCGCCGACGGGCCATCGCGGACTTCTTCCGGGGCGGTTCACTGAAAGGAATCCCCTCATGGAAGAGATGTCCTTTCCGAAAAATTCCGAAGCTGACGCGGCCCCCGATATTCTGGCTGCCTTTTCCGCACACCTCTCCGCCGCCGGTCGGGAGGACGAACTTGTCGATGTCACCGAGGTACTGATCCCCTTGGGGGCCTTCCTCGGGCATCGCAACAAGGCCTTCGCCGAGGCCAGCAGTTGCGATCTGTACGAGTTCGTCGAGGAGTCCCTGCGTCGTCGGCGCCTGGCCCACCCGGCCAAGGTGGCCTCCGTACTGGTTGATTTTTACTCTTTTCTCATGGAAAAAGGAGAGCTTTCGGTCACCCGGAATCCCCTCGGGGAGATCTGCGCGATCCTGATCCGGGGAGACCTCCCCCACGAAGAGAACGATGCCGAGGCCTTTGCCCAATACCTGGCCCGGATCGAACGACGCTCCGGGCGCCGGCGTGGGACAGACCGCCGGCGGAACGAACGGCGGGATCACCTCGATTCCCCGGTGGCGCCCTCTCCAGAACGAGAGGTTCTGCCGCCTCCCGATCCCTTGAAAGACCGCATCCGACCGCCGTTGGTGCGACCATCAGCCCCCCCGGTCATTGCATTCGACGCCGGCGACTTCTCCGGGAGGAAGCGATTCTGGCTGTCGTTGGCCGCCGCTGTCGCGCTGGTGGGGATGGTCTTCGTTTTCGATCTGCGGGATTATCTGGGGCGACTGCCACCGATCTCCGGACTCCCGACCGGAAGTGGGGTGGCCGAGTCACCCTCCGGAAAAGAACCCGCCGCAACGGACGAACCGGCGGCAGATTCCCCATCCTCCGTTTCACCGCCCGGGAACGACGCTGGTCGGCTCAAGGTGCCTCCTCCGTCGACACCAGAGGTCAGAATCCCCTCCCCCGTACAAGCGCAGCAGGTCGGATCCAAAAAATCCTTCAAGGCCGCAACCGGTCTCACCCGCAAGGAGTATTTTTATCGGTTCGTCTTCCCGGAGTTCAACAAGAAGTACCTCGGGATCGACAACGACGCCAAACCGGCGACTCGCATCAATCCCCTCACCACCTCCTGGGATACCCTCAACAGCGGTCGCCTTCTCTTCGGGATCCATTGCGAGCGGTGCCATGGCAGTTCCGGGCGCGTCTCCGGCACCGATCCCAGACAGTCCAAGGAGAGTCTTTCATCGAATCTCTCCCTCTCCGGCAGCGGCCTCCTTCACCGGGACGCCTTCCTCTACTGGGCGATCGCCGAAGGGGGGACCGAACACGGACTGGAGATGCCGGCGTTCCGCGACACGCTGAGCGAGGAGGAGATCTGGCACCTGGTGCTGCTCATCCCCTCCCTCTAGGGCCAATTGTGAACAGACCCTGGCAAAGTGGTAAAAATATCCAATCTTTGGAAGGGCGAGAGCGCTCCCAGGCTGTCCCTCCAGACCACCTGGGGCTCCCCTCCCGGGCGACGTCACCTCCCGGAAGAGCGACCAGACTCCGGAACCGCCGGCTAGTCGGCACCTCTCTCTGCTTTAGATTGATTCAAGTCTGTGTGGTCGCCGGCGGTTCCGGGGCTCGATTCCGGAATGCAATAGCCGGGCCAGGAAAGGAAGACCACAGAAGCCGACCGCCCTGCCAAGCCCCGAACCAGGACCGGAAGGCGTCGCCACGCCCAAGGGCTAGGCCCTCTGCCAAAAAACCGTCCATCCCGCCGGCCCCCGGTCGGATTCCCGGGTACATCGGTCGCGGGCGAAACCCGTCCGCCCGCGTGGCCCGGGAGAGTCAGAAAAGCTCGAAGTCGTCGCCGGGATCGCTGCCGTCGTCGACCACAGTATCCAGGACGGTGCCATGGACCCGCCTCTCGCTCTCCATGGTGTAGAGGGCGGCCAGGTCATCGAACTCATTCGCCAGGGCGTGGACATCCTGGTCGTGCATGGAATCGGCGATGGCGCCTCCCACCTCCCGGATCAGCAACTGCAGCCTCTCGACCACATGGTCGATGGCCCTCTGAATGGTGGCATGAAAGGTCCACTCAGCCGAAAGCAGCATGATTTCGGTGGCTGTAGCCTGGGTCTCGCCCAGATTTTCGTTCAACATCTGAAGAATGTCGTTGTTGCCGATGTCCATCTGCTGGGTGGCAAGGGGAACCCGGCGGAGCATGCTGGAGGTCCGCATCAGGCAGGGGGTGACCCTCTCGGAATAATCGAGACTGATCCCCTGGAGTTGTTTGGTGGCGTCGGCCAGTTCCAGACCTCTCTCCTTGCCCTCGCGAGTGATGCGCTCGGAAAGATCCAGAATGGACTTGGCCAGGGTCTCCAGGCGACCACTGCTCTGGGTCTTGATGGTGGCGGTGAGTTTCTGGAGCCGGGTAGCCGTCATCCCCAACATGTCCAGGGCGCGCTTGGCCTGAAAGATACAATTCTCCGCCTGCGACAGGGTCTTCAGGACGTCCATCGAAATGGCGTCGTCGAAGATCCCGAGCCGCAGCAGCGAGCCCAGATGATAGGTGATGTCGGCGCAATCCTGGTGGAAGCGCATGCCCACCTTCCGGGCTTCGGTGATGCGAGCGATCTGGTCGACGCCGAGGTCGGAGATGGTGGTCAGGTTCATGTGCATGGACTGCACGGCCTTGACCAGGTCAGCGCCGGTCTCCTGGATCTGCTCGCAGGTGATGCGGAGCGCGATCACGAACCAACGGATCGCGGCTTCGTGGCCTTTGCCCTCGGCGATCTTCTCCCCCGCCCGCCGCAGGGTGGTGATCGAGTGTTCGATTCTCTGGGTGGTGATGTCGTCGTACTGCGTCGACTGCACCATCTCGAAGACGACCCGATTGACCTCCTCCGAGGTGGTCTCCATGGTCTTGCAGGTCTCGACGGCCTTTTTGACGGTCCGAAGCATGCGGCGAACGGTGGCCGTGGTCTTGTCGCGGATGGTTTCGAGGTTGTGTTCCGAGGATTCCAGGGCGGCGGTCAGGCGGCGATGGAGGTGATCCATGACATCGCTCGATTCCTGACAGGCCGAGACCACCTCCTGGATCAAAGGCCTGGTCTGCTGCATCAGGTTGTCGATGACCGCCCCCATGGTCTGGACCTCCAGTTCGACGACCGGACCGCCCTTGACCTGGTCGACGATGCGTGGAAGGAAGGCATCCTGCTCCAGACTCAGCCCCCACTGGACAATGGCATCCATGCGCTCGGAGAAGCCGGTCTTGTGATCCATGAGCTTGCGCAACTCGGTGAAGACCCCGAGAATCTCGTTGTTGATCTTGCGCAAATCCTCTCCCAGGGGGGTCAGCCCGAGGTCACCGGCGCTGTCGATCCGTTCCTGAATGGAGACGCCCCGGGTGGCGCTTGAAGCAAAACTGCTGGAGAGGAGCGTCATGTGGTTGCCCACATTGAGGAATCCCTCCTTGGAAAGAACGGGGATCTGTTGCAGGGTCTCGATATTCTGCTCCAGCCGCTTCACCGGATTGCCACTGCCCTTGCCCTCGGCCATGTTCGCTCCCGACCTCCCTGGTTCCCGTTTCTCCGGACCGACCGGGCGAACCCGCCGGCACACCGCTCGAGCGCGAGGCGCCCACTCAAGTCCCGAAGGTGGCAACCCCACACACCCCTTCGGTACCGGATCCCCCGATTGCTCTTCCCGAATCCCCCTCCCCCCCCCGAGAAACTCCCCCGGTCGCATGGTAACAACTGGGCGATGCCCCGTAAAGACTGGTCCTCCGACCGGGGTCGCGAATAAACTCCCGGTTGGATTCCGGCGGCCCATTGACAAACGGGTCCGGTCGGTGTGGTATCCCCGGGCGGGTTTGTCAAGGCTCTTGATCGGGCGGGCTATTAAAGGCCCTTGTCGGTGGGTGACCTTACACGGAGACGGGAACATTGGCAGAGGAAACGAAACACGAGAACGGCGGTCCGGGGGATGACTCCATCGCCGGGGAGCAGCTCAGGCAATACATCGAGCGCATCGAGCGTTTGGAGGAGGAAAAGGGCGAAATCGCCACCATGATCCGGGAGACCTATGCCGAGGCCAAGAACAACGGTTTCGAGCCGAAGGTGATGCGCCAGATCGTCCGTATCCGCAAGATGGAGCCGCATCAGGTGGACGAGGAAGAGGCCCTGCTGGATCTCTACAAACGGGCCCTGGGCATGCCGTGATGCGGGATGGTGCAGGAATGGGGACCCGGTCGTCGGTGTTCGCGTTCCAGGCAGTTCCCCATTGAGTCAGGGACAACACCCCTACCTGGCGACCGTCCCCGGGGGGCTGGAGTCCCTGCTGGCCCGGGAGTTGGCAAGTCTGGGAGCGCTGGAGGTTCGTGCCCGCGCCGCCGGGGTCGTCGGGTTTCGCGCCACGACCGAGGTGGCAGCCAGGGTATGCCTCTGGTCACGGTTAGCCAATCGCCTTCTGCTCCCCCTGACCGACCTCCCGGCGGGCACCCCCACCGAACTGGGGACGGGCGTTCGTGCCATCCGCTGGGAGCGCTTCCTGCGCCCCCAGGGAACCCTGGCGGTCGATTTCCATGGCACCAACGGCGCCTTCCGGCATACCCGCTTCGGCGCTCAGACCGTCAAGGATGCAGTGGTCGACCGTTTCCGCGACCGCTGCGGGGTGCGCCCGAGTGTCCGTCTGGACAGCCCCGATCTCAGGATCTCGGTTCGTCTCCTGGGGCAGCGGGCCAAGATCGGCATCGATCTCTCCGGTCGGAGCCTCCACCGGCGCGGCTATCGCCTCGACGGGGGCACTGCCCCCCTGAAGGAAAACCTGGCGGCGGGCATCTTGATGCTCGCCGGCTGGCCGGAGGCACTGGCGGCGGAAGCCCCCTTCGTCGATCCCATGTGCGGCTCGGGAACGCTCCTCGTGGAGGCCGCCTGGCTTGCCACGGATCGGGCCCCAGGACTCGGGCGCGACCCGGGTGGTCTCGGGGCGCTCCCCGGTTTTTCGCCGGCCCTCTGGGAGAAGCTCCAGCGCGAGGCCCGCGACCGAAATCTCGCCGCCACGCTCTCCAAACATCGGTTTCTTGGATTCGACAACCACCCCGGGACCGTGGCCATGGCTCGGGAAAACATCCTCAAGGCCGGTTGCGCCGAGGTCATCACGATCGACTGCCGACCGCTCGCCAGTCTCAGTCCCCCCCCGGGGGATGGAACTGGGCTCCTCGCTGTCAACCCCCCCTACGGCGAGCGCATCGGCGAGGCGGCACATCTGGGAAAACTCTATCGGACCCTGGGAAAAAAATTGGGCGAGGAGTTCACAGGCTGGCGCACCGCCATCTTGACCGCCAATGCCTCCTTGCGCCAAACCATCGGCTTACGTTCCCTGCAACATTTTTCGCTCTTCAACGGAGCCATTCCCTGCCAGTTGGACCTCTTCGGACCAGAAGGGAATTGATGCCGGCCGGATCCCTGCGGACCAGGGCTTGAGCCAGGGCTTAAGTGATGTCGGTTGCCTTGGGAGTGATCGGCATGGTATCAGAAGGACGGTCGAGGTGGAGGCAGGAAATGAGGGTAAAATGGGTCCGGTGGCCTCAACACCGAGATCGGCATCCGCATGGGAGACATGAACAGTGGCCGAGAACAAGAAATTCCGTCTGGTGACCCGTAGCGACTTCGACGGTCTGGTCTGCGCCGTCCTCCTGAAGGAACTGAACCTCGTCGAAGACATCAAGTTCGTCCACCCCAAGGACATGCAGGACGGCAAGGTAGAGGTCACCAATCAGGACATCACCACCAACCTTCCCTATGTCGAGGGCGTCCATCTGGCCTTCGATCACCACCTGAGCGAGACGTTGCGCGGTGGCGGGGTGAAACCCAAGAACCACATCATCGACCCTAATGCCCCCTCCGCCGCCCGGGTCGTCTATGACTACTACGGGGGCAAGAAGAAGTTTCCCAACGTCTCCGATGACATGATGGCCGCAGTCGACAAGTCCGACGCCGCCCAGTTCTCGCGGGAGGAGATCCTGAACCCGGGTGGTTGGGACCTCCTCAACTTCATCATGGATGCCCGTACCGGTCTCGGTCGTTTCCGTACCTTCCGGGTCTCCAATTATCAACTGATGATGCAGCTCATCGACTACTGCCGGGAGTGGGATATCGAGGACATTCTCGGACTCCCCGATGTCCGGCAACGGGTGGACCGCTATTTCGATCACGAGGAGAAATTCAAGGAACAGATCGAGAAGTGTTCCCGAATCGAGGGCAACGTCATCATCCTCGATCTGAGGGAAGAAGAGACCATCTGGGCCGGCAACCGGTTCATGATCTACGCCATGCATCCGGAAATCAACGTCTCGATCCATGTTCTCTGGGGCTTCAAGAAGCAGAACGTGGCCCTTCCCATCGGCAAGTCCATCATCAACCGCAGTTGCCAAAGCAATGTCGGTGAGCTGTGTCTCAAATACGGCGGCGGCGGCCACGCCAACGCCGGGACCTGCCAGGTACCCACCGAAGACGCCGAACGGGTCATTCAGGAGCTTGTCGCTCAGCTCGTCGCCAAAGGCTGATCCCCCCCCTCCGGTCACGACAACCCTCCATCCGCGAGCCCGGTCCCAACCCGGTCCTGGGGCTCGCGAAGGGGGGAAGAACGACCGCCGGCCCTCAGGGTCGCCGTGACTTCAGGGAATTGAAAATCTCCTGGGTCACGGCCATGCCGAAAGCGGCCTGCCGATCGTGGAGATTGAGAGCCAGACCGCCCTCCGCAACGCGAATCACCTCGCAGGGGAAGCGCAGCGGTCCCTCGCCTGCCGACATGGTCAGGGAGCCCCGATGGCCGTGGCGAACCAACCTAAGGTCCCGAAGCGCATCCGGAACAAAGAAGACCCCGCTCAAACTGACGTCGCGGCTCTTGCCGGGAATCGCCTGAAGACCGTCCAGGGCGAGAAGCAGGGTCACCGCGTGGCTCTTCCTTTCCCACCGACGCAGATTGCTTTCCCCTTTCTTGGATCGTGAACGCTCTTGGGAGGTCATGGTTGGCCAAGCCGCAGTTGGAAAGAGAGACGATGCCAGAGCGCCCGAAGAGGCATCCACCAGACCCTCCTGGGGCGGAAGGGACCCAAGGTCCGAATCAGGACAACGGAGATGTTATCCGTTCCCCCTGCCGCGTTTGCCTTGGCGACCAAACTGGTCGCCGCGACTGACAACGACTCCGACTGCTGGACGACACGAAAGATCTCTTCCTCTTTCACCATATCTGTCAGGCCATCCGAACAGAGAAGAAAGGTATCCCCATGGAGTACCCTCTCCTCGCGGACCGCCGGGCGAACTTCTTCCTGACTGCCCAGTGCCTGCGCCAGAACATGGGCCGAGACGGAATCCCAGGCTTCCCAGGCCGGGCAGCCCCGGTCGAGCCACTCCTGGTAGAGGGTATGGTCTGTGGTCAGTCGTTCGCAACGGTTCTCCCGAAAGCGATAGAGGCGGCAATCCCCGACGTTGGCGATGATGACCCGGTTGCCGTGGAAGAGGGCCATCACCAGAGCGGTACACATCCCCCCCAGGCGCCCCGGCGCCTTCCGGGCCTTGAGGTGGATGGCCTGGTTGATGCCGAGGAGCAGGTCCAGGATCCATCGCCCCATGCGCGAGAGCTTGCCCGGTTCGGGGAGCGGGCTTTCCGGGTCGAAGAGATGAACCCTCTCGCGAACGCCATCTCGAACAGAGGCAACGGCCGTGCGGGCAGCGACGACTCCGCCCTTGTGACCGCCCACCCCGTCGGCCACAACCGCCAGGCCGCAGGCCCGATCCACCAGGATGACATCCTCGTTGGCGACTCTTCCGCGACCCGTGTCGGAGAGCATGGCCACCTGCCACCGGGTGGATGGTCCCATCTTCACCCCTTCTTCTTCACCAGGGAGCGGACGCAGCGAACAAGCTCCTGCGCCAACTCCGTCCCACGCTGATGGCGCGCCTCGGGATCCTTCGCCAGCGATTTGTCGATCACGGCGACCAGGCAAGGGGGCAGACCCGGACGCAAGGTACGCGGATCGGGATGGGGCTGGCGGGTGATCTGAAAGAGCAGGGTGGCCATGTCATCCCCCTTGAAGGGCAACTCCCCGGTGACCAACTGGTAGAAGGTGCACCCCAGGGAGTAGAGATCCGAGCGTCCATCCACCTTCTTGCCACCAATCTGCTCGGGCGACATATAGTAGGGCGTCCCCATCACCATCCCGGTCTTGGTGCGGGTGCGACCACCTTCGGTCAGGCGGGCGATACCGAAATCGGTCACCTTGACGGTCCGGCTTTCGGGATCGAACATGATGTTGGCCGGCTTGATATCCCGATGGACCACCTCGTTGGCGTGGGCATAATCGAGGGCCATGGCGGTCTTGGCGACGATCTGGATGACCTGGGGCAAGGGCAGCAGGGACTCCTTGGCGACATGCCGACCGAGATTGTCGCCGCGCACGAATTCCATGGCGATGTAGGCCAGATCCTGATCCTCGCCGGTATCGAAAATCGTCACGATGCTGGGGTGGTTCAGGCGCCCGGCGCTCTCCGCCTCGCGGAAGAAGCGCTTCTTCGCCTCGATCAACTCCGGCCCCTCCTCGAACTGATCAGTGAGCGACATCGTCTTGATCGCCACCACCCGGTTGATCTGCGGGTCGCGCCCCTGGTAGACGATCCCCATCGCCCCCTTGCCCAGCTCCTTTTCGACGCGATAGCGCCCGAGCATGGGCGTCTCGACACCACCATCGGGTGAAAGAAGCGATTTGCCCGGACCGATCGTCCTGCCACCAAGAACGACGGTGTTCTCCAGGGCGGTGCCCCGCTGCATCCGCTCGTGGATGTCCCGATAGTGGGGCTCGAATCCGGCCATGTAGCGGTAGACCGCGACGGCCTTGCCAAACTGGCGCTTGCGCTCAAAATCCAGGGCCAGGTTGTAGAGGACGTCGAGCATGGTTTCGTCGACCGGACATTTTCGCAACTTCTCGAAGGCCATGTCCAACTGGCCCTGTCCCTGAAAGGCCAGGCCGAGCATGCGGTTGCTCTCCGCCGACTCGGCGCTGGAGCGGTCCCGTCCCCGTTCCGCATCCATGTGGCGCCGGGTGGAGAGAAAGAGATAGCCAACCACCAGCATGGTCAGTGGCCCCATCAACTGTATCCACAAGCTCTCCCGGACCATGAGATAAAGCGGCGCCGCCACCATGCCCGAGGCCAGGAGCAGGGTCAGGAGGGCCGCAATCGCCCCGGAGAGGTAGGGAAGAATCAGGGCCATGTAGAGGAACATCCCGAGATAGCCGCCGATTTTCACCAGCCGGGTCCACTCCGGGACCACGAAGAAATCCTCCCCCAGGATGCTCGCCACCCCATGCGCCAAAATCTGCACCGAGGACATGGCGGGCGACACGGGAGTCGAATGCAGGGGGTCGACCCCCACCGCCGTCGAACCGATCAGGACGATCCGGTCACGATACTTACTCGCGGGGATCTTGCCGCTCAGGACATCGTAGAAGGAGTCCACCGGAAAGGCCGCCTCGCCATTTTCCCGATGGTAGAAGTAGGTGTTCATCCGGAACTGGCCGTTGGTCTGCAACCGGAGATTCGCCAGTTGCAACCCCCCGTTCGGAAAGAGCAAAATCTCGTTCAGCTTGATGTTGAGGCTCATTGCCGCCGTCAGAAGGGCCAGGGAAGGGTAGTAGACGCCGTCGTAGTAAACCACCAGAGGTGTGGTGCGGACCGTGCCGTCGACATCAAGATCGTCGTTGATATGGCCGATTCCCAGCGCCTCCTCACCAAGGATGGGAATCGGCGGAATCGCCGTGCGCGCCTTGAGGGGCTGGTGCCATCCCTGGGGGCGTTCCGCAGGGGGAGGAAGGGCAAAGCGAGCGGCGTAGGTCGGCAGAGGCTGGTCGGGCTTTCCCTGCTGCCGCCCCGGTTCGATAGGCATGGAGAGAAGAACGTTCCCCGACCGCTTGACGGCAGAGGCCAGGAACCGGTCCGTGTTGAGATCGTCCATCGCCTGAACGAGCATGGCGTTGAGAGTTTGCAGACCGGCGACCGTCTCCGCGTCCCCTTTCGTCTCGACCCTCCCCTTCGCCTCCGCTTTGCCCCGCTGCCCATTCCGTCCCTTCTTTTCCGGGACCGTTTGCGTCGCCTCATCGGCCCCCGGGGGACGAGAGGCGTTGGCGGTCAGAAGGGATTGGAGCGAGAAATGGATCCGCCTGAGATGGTCGAGACCAGGGTCGAGCTGAGGTTCCAGGAAGAGGACGGTGCTTGCCACCAGCTTGGGTCCACCCTCGGCCAACCTGCCGAGAAATTCCGCATGCACCCGGCGCGACCACGGCCAGCGCCCGATGTTGGCAATGCTCTGATCGTCGATGGCGATGACGGCAATCCGGTCGGTGATGGCCCGGGAAGAGAGCCGCATTCCAAGATCGTAGGCGCTTCTCTCCAGGCTCTGGACAAGCCGGCTCTGATCGATGACCGCAAACACAACCAGGAGAACGAGACCGACGAACCAGTTGCGGCGCCAGAACGGGATTTTCATCGAACCCCCGTCTCTCCACTGGGATCCGGAACCGGATACCCTCCCAGCTGCGCTTCAGGCGACGGCAGCCCCCCCCGGTCAAAACGGGTGGGAACGAAAAAAGTGGGACGAGCCATTGCGGAGCCGCCGGCCTTGGGTATGATCGACCGGGGCCGCTTTCCCGAACAGGGGAGCGGTGGCTTGGCCAACAGAGTCAGAGAAGGCACCCCGACCCCCTCCCCTTCCGGGGAGTGCGTCGCCCAGGGCGCCGAGCAAGGACGAAGTATTCCATGATCCGCATTCAACGGCATGATTTCTCCATGGAGCAGGAGGTCCGACGGATCGTCACGGCCAACACTACCGTCGGCGGCCTTGTGAGCTTCCTCGGCACCGTCCGTGACTATACCGAAGATGCCCGGGTAGTTGCCATGGAGTTGGAGTATTATCCCGGGATGACCGAGGCCGAACTGGAAAAAATCGAGGCCGCCGCCCGGGCCCGTTTCCAGGTCGAGGAGATCCTCGTGGTCCACCGGGTGGGACGGCTGGAGGTGGGAGAGAATATCGTCCTCGTCATCGCCGCCGCCAGGCACCGCCATGACGCCTTCGAGTGCTGCCGCTACGTCATCGACCATCTCAAGATCTTTGCCACATTCTGGAAAAAGGAGTTCACCGCCGATGGCCGGCAGGAGTGGGTCTCCTCCTGCCCGGGATGCGAAGCGGCCGCCAGTCGCTGGGAGGATGCCCCGACAACCGGGCATTCATGTCGCCCCCACGGCGGCGGCGCCCCGATCGTGCCTCCCTCGCCGACAGTGGAACACCACGGCGGCTCCGATCACGGGGGAGACTGCCACGGGGGAGACCGCCACGGAGGCTCCGATCGCGGGGGACGCCACCACCCAGACGCTAGCAGCGGGGGTCACCACCATGGAAGCTCCAATCACGAGGGACACGGTCACTGCTGGCACCGCCACGGGGATGAGGGCCTCTGGGTAGGACTCCGCGCCGGAGTACTCACCCTTTCCGACTCCCGCACCCGCGACAATGACCGGAGTGGTGACGTTTTGGAAGGGCTGGTGTTGGGACGCGGCGGTCGAGTCGTGCGCCGGGAGATTCTGGCCGACGAGCGACGGTTGATCGCCGAATGCCTGCGCCATTGGGCCGATTCCGGGCAGGTCGAGGTCATTCTCACCACCGGCGGAACGGGGGCCGGTCCCCGGGATGTCACCCCCGAGGCCACCCGCGAGGTCTGCGAACGCGAATTGCCCGGTCTGGCCGAACTGATCCGCCGGGATGGGCTCCGCCACGTCCCTACCGCAGTCCTGACCCGGGGGATCGCCGCCTTCCGCGGGCAGGTCATGGTCATCAACCTGCCTGGTTCGAGCCGGGGAGCAGCACAAGGCTTCGAGGCAGTGGCGCACCTGGTTCCCCATGCCATCGCCATGGCCCGGGGAATGGGACACCCGTGACGCAAGGCCTTCGTCGGGGGAAGCCTTCGCCCCTCCGCGCCTTGCCGTCCTGAACAGGAGTGAACAGGTCTCATGATTTCCTTTGAAGAAGCCGGGCGCCGGGTCCTTGATGGCATCACCCCGGTCTCTGAAAGCGCCGAGGTCGCGGTCACCGAGGCCCTCGGGCGGGTCCTGGCACACTCCATCCTGGCCCCTTTCGCCGTGCCCAATCATGACAATTCCGCCATGGACGGCTACGGGGTCCGTTTTCAGGATCTCGCCCACGAAGAGAAAACCACCCTGACGGTGGTGGCCGATCTCCCCGCCGGTTCGCGCCTCTCCACCCCACTCGGGCAGGGGGAGGCGGTCCGGATCATGACCGGAGCCCCCATCCCCGAAGGGTGCGACTGCGTCGTCATGCAGGAGGAGGTCGAACGCCAGGGAAACCTGGTGACCATCCCCCCCGGGCAAAAATCAAGGGCGCACATCCGCCCCGCCGGTGAAGATCTCGCCCAGGGATCGGTAGTCCTTGAGCGTGGCCGACGGTTGGGTCCCGCCGATCTGGGACTCCTGGCCTCCCTCGGTCTGACCACGGTGCCGCTCTTCCGTCGTCTCCGCGTCGCCCTCCTCTCCACCGGCAACGAGGTGATCGTCCCCGGCGATCCTCTGGCTCCGGGTCAGGTCTACGACAGCAATCGCACCGCCCTCCGGGGAGCGCTGACGGCCCTGGGGGTCGAGGTGATCGACCTGGGGCTCGTGGGCGATGATCGCCGCGAATTGGCTGCCCGTCTCGACGAGGGAAGCGACGCCGATGCCCTGATCACCACCGGCGGGGTCTCGGTGGGCGATCACGATCTGGTGAAGGAGATCCTCGCCGAATCCGGGGCCATCCATTTCTGGAAGGTGGCGATGAAACCGGGGAAACCCCAGGCCTACGGACGCCTGGGCCGGGCCCATTTCTTCGGTCTTCCCGGAAACCCGGTATCGGGCCTGGTGGTCTACCTCACCCTGGTCAAGCCCGCCCTCCTCAAGCTCATGGGGGCGATCGTCGAACCGCCCCGCCGCTGCCGCCTCCCCTTTCGCGGTCACCTGCGCAAAAAGCATGGTCGCCTGGATTTCACTCGTGGTCGGGTCCTCTTCGCCGGCGAGGAGGCCTGGGTCGAGTCCACCGGTCCCCAGGGTTCGGGGATCCTCTCCAGCCTCTCCCGGGCCAACGCCCTGATCATCCTCCCGGAGGGGCCCGTCGAACTCAACGACGGCGACACGGTCACCATCCAGTGGATCGACTATGACTGACCCCGGCCCCCTCACCCACTTCG
Source organism: Magnetococcales bacterium (assembly GCA_015229005.1). Taxonomy (GTDB): domain Bacteria; phylum Pseudomonadota; class Magnetococcia; order Magnetococcales; family JADGCL01; genus JADGCL01. The sequence goes on along the minus strand of JADGCL010000001.1, from coordinate 12,553 downwards.
ACGACCAGGGCGCCTCCCGTATGGTGGATGTCGGCGCCAAGGCCGTGACCGAACGCCTGGCGGTGGCACGGGCCTCGGTCACGATGCAACCAGAGACCTTCCGCCTGATCCTCGACCGGGGAATGGCCAAGGGCGATGTCCTGGAGGTCGCGAGGATCGCCGGGATCATGGCAAGCAAACGGGTCGACATGCTGATCCCCCTCTGTCACCAGCTCGCCCTCTCCTCGGTCAAGATCGATTTCACTCCCATGGCCGCTTGCCACCGGATCGAGATCGAGGCCCGGGTCAAGACCCAGGGCCGGACAGGGGTCGAGATGGAGGCTCTGACCGCCGTCTCCGTCGCCGCCCTGACCATCTATGATATGGCCAAGGCCGTCGACCGGGGGATGGTGATCGGCGATGTCCGACTGGTAGAAAAAAGCGGGGGAAAGAGCGGGCATTTTCGCCGGGTGGGCGAGTGACCATCGCCACGGAGCCTGCGAACGGCACAGAAATCCCCCCGGTGGCCCCATCGGTGGAAGCCCTCCCGCAGCTGGTGGATTCCTTCGGTCGCCGCATCCACTATCTCCGGGTCTCGGTGACGGATCGCTGCCAGTTCCGCTGCTTCTACTGTCGCCCTCCCGGCGGCATCGACCTGGCAGAACATCGGGAACTCCTGACACTGGAGGAGATCACCCGCCTCGTCCGCCTCTTCACCGAGTGCGGCATCGAGCGGGTCCGCCTGACCGGGGGCGAACCCCTCCTGCGCCGCAATATCATGCCTTTGGTCGCGGCCCTCGCCGCCCTGCCGCGGCTCAGGGAACTCTCCCTCTCCACCAACGCCCTGATGCTGGCCCGATATGCGTCCGACCTGGTCGCCAACGGCCTCAAGCGGGTCAACATCTCCCTGGATTCCTTGAATCCGGAAACCTTTCGGGAGATCACCCGGGGAGGGGATCTGGCACCGGTCCTGGCCGGAATCGAGGCCGCGCTCCGGGCGGGTCTTCACCCGGTCAAGGTCAATATGGTCGTCATGAAGGGAATTAACGAAACCGAGATACCGGCCATGGTCGAATTCGCCCGGGAAAATGGACTCATACTGAGATTTATCGAAACTATGCCCATCGGCGAACCGGGGCAAGACTCCATCTCCCGCTTCGTCCCCGCAGAGGTCATCCGGGAAACCGTCCAGCGCCATTTCGGAAGAGAGTTGCGGGAGACCCGCCCCCCCGCCCACGGCAATGGCCCCGCCCGCTATTTCCGGATCGGCAGCTCCGGCGGCGAGATGGGGATCATCTCCGCCCTGAGTCAACACTTCTGCGAGGGGTGCAACCGGGTGCGCCTCACCTCCCGCGGGCGGCTGGTCCTCTGCCTGGGGCGGGAGGATCGCGTCGATCTCAAGGCGCCCCTGCGCGAGGGCATGGAAGATGAACCTCTGCGGCAAAGAATCCGCGAGGCGGTGGCCAAAAAACCCGAGCGGCATCGGCTCGATGGGGAAACACCGAACATCCCGCCGCATCGCATGTCGGCCCTGGGGGGATGAGGGATCGGTGGCCCGCAGCAGGGAAGGACTCCTGGTCGTTCGCCCGATTCTGCTGGCGACCCTCCTCTGGGGATCCCTCTTTCCGATCGCGCTTCGGGCTGAAACCGTATCGGTCGCGGTGACCGCCAGCTTCGCCAAGCCCTTTCGAGAGTTGGCCGCAGCCTTCGAGCGCAGGACGCGCCACGGGGTGGAGATCAGCGCCGGATCGACGGGGAAACTCTTTGCCCAGATCGTTCACGGGGCACCCTATCATCTCTTTGTTGCCGCCGACGCCGTTCGTCCCCGGGAACTGGAGGAGAAGGGGTTGGTCACAGCCCGGGGGGTCACGACCCTGGGGTTCGGTCGCCTGCTCCTCTGGAGCCCGGACCCGGCCTTGCTGACCGATGGGGGAGAGCCCTATCTCCGGCGACGGTCCGGTGAAAAACTGGCCCTGGCCAACCCGGAATCGGCCCCCTTCGGTCAGGCGGCGCAAGAGGCCATGCGGCATCTGCGGGTATGGGATTCCCTCCAGCCGCGATTGGTCTTCGGGGAAAATGTGGGACAGGTCATGGCCTTCGTCACCAGCGGCAACGCCGAGGCCGGGTTTATTGCCAAATCGCAGTACTTCGATCCGGCGATCCGTGATACCGGCTCCTTCTGGGAAGTCCCTGACTCGTGGCACACGCCTCTGCCCCAGGAGGCGGTTCTCCTCCTGGCCGGGGAGCGGCTGCAGGCGGCCCACGAACTGGTCGCCTATTTGCGGAGTCCCCCTGCCCAAGCCGAAATGCGCCGATGGGGCTATGATCCCCCATGAGTCTCCCCACCCTTTCCCCTCTCGACTGGACGGCGCTCAGGCTCAGCCTGGAATTGGGCCTGGTGACGACGGCGACGCTCCTTGTCTGTGGGACACCCCTGGCGTGGTGGTTAGCCAGGGGGCGGTCGCGCTTCAAGCCGATCGTCGAAGCGATCGTCGCCATGCCCCTGGTGCTGCCGCCAACGGTGCTGGGATTCTACCTCCTCATCCTGCTCGCCCCGAAAGGACCCTTGGGCGCGCTCTGGCAGGAAGCGACCGGAGGCGGCTCCCTGGCCTTTTCCTTTCCGGGACTGGTCCTCGCCTCGGTCGTCTACTCTTTTCCCTTCGTCGTCCAGCCCCTGCAACGGGCCTTTGAGTCGATGGGATCGGCCCCCCTGGAGGCGGCCGCCAGTCTCGGGGCCTCACCGTGGGATGCCTTCGCAAGCGTCGCCCTTCCCCTGGCCCGGAGGGGCTACCTCACCGCCGCCGTGCTGGGCTTCGCCCATACCCTCGGGGAGTTCGGGGTCGTCCTGATGGTGGGCGGCAACATCCCCGGTCAGACCCGGGTCATCTCCATTGCCGTCTACGACCATGTAGAAAATCTGGAATATGGAGAGGCCCACGCCCTCTCGCTGCTGCTGCTCCTCATCGCCTTCGTCTCGCTGGTCACGATCTTCACCCTGAACCGCGAGGAGCGGAGCGGTCGGCGGTGAATGCCCTTCGCGCCCGCTTCTCCCTGACCCTGGGGGATTTCCACCTGGATGCGACCCTCGAGGCACCGGACAGCGGGGTCACCGCCCTTTTCGGCCCCTCGGGGAGCGGGAAAAGCACCTTTCTCCGCTGCCTCATGGGGCTGATCCGGGCCCCGGGCGGCGAGTGTCGCCTGGGGGCGCGGATCTGGCAGGAGGCGGAGGATCGCACCTTCATTCCCTTGCACCGCCGACGCCTGGGGGTGGTGTTTCAGACCCCCCGCCTCTTTCCCCACCTGGATGTGGCAGGCAATCTGGCCTACGCCTGGAGACGCACCCCCCCCGAACGACGCCGCCTCGACATCGACGCCGTAGTCGGGATGCTCAAGCTGGAGGATCTCCTCCACCGGGATCCGCGTTTCCTCTCCGGGGGCGAACAACAACGGGTCGCCATCGGTCGGGCCATCGTCACCAACCCGGATCTCCTGGTCATGGACGAACCCCTCTCTTCCCTGGATCATCGCAGCCGACACGAGATTCTCCAGGATCTGGAACGGGTATTCCGCGAGTTGCGAACGCCGGTCATCTATGTAAGTCACGATTTCGACGAGATCCTCCGCTTCGCCGACCGGCTGGCCCTGATCGAGAGAGGTTCCATACGGGCAATCGGCCCGGTCGGGGAGATGGTGACCCGCCTGGACCTGCCGTTGGCACACGCCGCCGATGCCGGCACCGTGGTGGAGGCACGGGTCGACCGCTGGGACGAGGCGTTCGCTCTCGCCGAATTGGCCCTCGGCGGGGGTCCCCGGCTCACCATTCCCAACCGCGGCTGGCCCATTGGCGCACCTGTCCGCGTGCGCATTCTGGCTCGGGACGTGAGCCTGACCCTGGAGGCACCACACCGAACCAGCATCCTCAATGTCATCCCGGCCACCGTTCGCGAGTTGTTCCCGGAAAACCCGGCCCAGGTCATGGTCAAACTCGACGTCGCCGGGTGGCCCTTGCTGGCGCGGATCACCCTGAAATCCCGTCAGAACCTGGGGATTCACGTCGGCCAATCCCTTTGGGCCCAGGTCAAGAGCGTCGCGGTCGAGCGGGAATAGAAGCCCATCGAAAAAAAGCGGCAACCCGCCAGGAACGACAACTTGAAACCCGGGTTCGAATCGACTCTTGCAGGGGTCCGGGGACCGTCACGGTCCCCGGCGGGGATTGGGGAGGCGCCCCAAGGTCTTGTTTTTGAATTTGTTTTTCGCGCCCGATTACACCAAGCGAACCCCGCGTTGTTTGCGGGGTTCGCGCCGGCGCGGGCCTCGGCGCTTCCATCATTGGGGCCGGGCTTTTCGGCCCCAATGATGGAAGCGCACTCTGCATAAGGCACGTCGCCGAAGGCGGCTCCAACCGCAGAACTCATCCAACGGGTAACGATGATGAAACCGAGACACCACCACATTGGGGACAGTCGTCCCGTTTGGGCAGACGGAGCCGAAGAAAACGACCATCCAAGCCGTCAAACAGCAGGAGGTGCCCCGCCAGGGTGCTGCCGAGGCCAAGCAACTCCTTGACGGACTCCAAGGCCAGGTAGGACCCCACCACCCCCGTGACCGCCCCCAGAACCCCGACCGCGACACACGTCGGCTCCGATCCTAGCTCGGGCGGCAGGGGGTGAAGGCAGCGGTAGCAGGGCAGGGAGGGGTCGAGACCATGACGAAAAGTCGCCACCTGCCCGGAAAAACCGACCACCGCCCCGGAGACCAGGGGTTTGTGCAGTTGCTGGCAAAGCGCATTCAGAAGATAACGGGTCGGAAAATTGTCGCTGCCATCGACGACCAGGTCGACACGCTCCAGGAGGGAGGGGGCGCTGGCGGCGTCCAGCTCCTGGTTGATCGGCACAACCTCGATATCGGGGTTCAAGGCCCGAATGGCGACCGCCGCCGACTCGGCCTTGGGCTGGTCGAGCCGGTCGCAGCCATGCAGAATCTGCCGCTGCAGATTGGAAAGCTCGACCCGGTCGCCGTCGGCCACGAAAAGGTGACCTACCCCCGCCGCTGCCAAGTAGAGACAGGCCGGGGAACCCAACCCCCCGGCGCCGACGACGAGGACAGAAGCCCGCAAGAGCCGCTCCTGCCCTTCCCCGCCGATTTCCCGCAGGAGCAACTGCCGGGAATAGCGGTCCATCTGTGACGCGTTCAGGGCCAACGGAGCCCCCCGGAGGCAGGGCGGCCCGACCGCCCCCGCTCCCACTCCGCTCAGGGGGGTCGGCCACAACCCAAAGATCAGTACTCTTTGAACTTGCCCACGATCACCCCCCGGAACTCGGCCTCGGGGCCGATCTCGACCAGGGGATAGCGGATGTTCAGAGGCTTGAGATAGCGCACCCCACCATCGACGATCAACTGCTTGAAGGTGGCCTCGTCGCCGGGCTTGGGCCGGACAACGACGAACCGATTGTGGTCCACGGGGATATCCGGGTCGACCAGGATGATGTCGCCCTCGGTGAACTCCGGGGCCATGGTATCGCCGGAGATGCGCATGGCGAAGGTGTTCTTACCGATTCGCGGAGCGACGGCAATCCAGGTGGAGGGCTCCCGAAGGGGTGAACCGAACTCCCCGCCACCGGCCTCTTTCCAGGTCAGGAGAGGCACCCGTGCGGTTGTGGGAAGGGCGAGGTAGCGCCCGCCATCCTCGGCCGCCACCTGGGCGGTCTTGAGCTGGCCATCCTGGCTGTAGACCGAGGGCGAGTAGGACATATCGCCGCGCCCCGTCTCCAGCCAGACCGGATCCACGCCACAGGTCAGGGCAATGGAGACGGTCTTGCGCGAGGACTGGGAGCGCCCGCACTCCAACTTGTGGACCGCTGTCTGGCTGATGCCTACCCGGTCCGCCAGCTCTTTCTGGGTCAGGCCCGCCTGCTTTCTGGCGGACTGAATCCTGTCACTCAGAGTCATATACTTCATATTGGACATATCGGTACCTCTCTCGCGCCTCTCTCGTTCGGGGGCAAATTCGTCGCTCATCTCGACCTTGGTTTTTAGTCGACTTTCCAGTCGTTCGATGATAAAAAAAACATCAAGCAAACAACAAACGAACCACTCTGTCCCCCACCCCGCATGCGGACCCGGACCCGAACAGTGGCTCCCGGTCGGTCACTCCAGTCCCCCTCTCCGCCCTGGGCTCAAAACACGAACCAGCCGGTGCTTCCCCAAGAAAAAGGGGGCCGGGATCGAGGGCAACCCCTGCGGGACTCGAACACCCTCCTGCCCCAAACCGCCCCCCAATTTAATATTTTTTTCCTACCGATGAAAGGAAAATATTTTGATTAAGCTCGCCACACCTAAAACAATTCTCCTCCAGAGCTTGGGAATAGTCACTGCGTGCGCTTGATCTTCGGAAAAAGCCAATCGAATGGGAACTGACGGGTAGTATTTCCTAGGGAAGAAGACCGCACATGTCGGGCCATATTCAGAAACTACGGCGTAAAACCCCACCACAAAACCAGATATCGTTGGGAAAAACCAGAGAGAAAGGACAGGCGACAACAAACAAGCAAAGCAGACAATAATTGTCAAAAATATCCACAGCAAGAAGATTCATGTTGTTCTACGGAAAAATCCGCATCCACCTTCATGACAACCTGACATTCTATTAATTTTCTCAACAAAACATGCCAATCTCTCCCTCCTCCGGAAAGGGAGAACCCGGCCCGGCCATTGCTCACCCTCCCCTTCCCGGGGATTTTCGGGCTCGCGCCTCCCTTCTTGCCGGCGGGCGTTCGGGGGTTCTTCCCTTCTCCCCCTCTTCGACAAGGCCGGCCACCGACATCAACCCTTGCCACTCCTTCGGAGTGACCTGGCGCAGACTCCCCCTCTCCAGGGCCCCCAAAGTCACCGGGCCATAAGCGATCCGGACCAGGCGGGAAACCTCCATCTGGAACCGCTCGAACAGGCGACGAACGATCCGATTCCGCCCCTCACGCAACGTCACGGTGAGCCAACTGTTGGCCCCAGGCATCGCGTCCAACTCCAACTCCAGGGGCCCGGTCGGGCCATCCTCCAACTCCACCCCCTGCCGCAATCGCTCCAGAGTGATCGGGTCCACCCGTCCATGGACCCGCACCCGATAAACCCGGGCAACCTGTCGCGAGGGATGCGTCAAGGCATGGGTCAATTCGCCGTGGTTGGTCAGGAGCAACAAGCCCTCCGAATTGAGATCCAGCCGACCAACGGTCACCAGCCGCGGCAACCCCCCGTGATCACGCTCCAAGTGATCAAAAATCGTCGCCCGGCCCTCGGGATCCTTGCGCGTACACACCAGCCCCCGAGGTTTGTGGAACACCAGAACCTGGGGGGACGACGCCGTTGACCGGACCGGCTTCCCGTCCACTGTCACACGGTCGCCAGCCACGACCCGACTCCCGAGAGCGGTCACCGAGACTCCGTTCACGCTCACCCGCCCCGCCAGGATCCATCCCTCCCCCTCCCTGCGAGAACAGAGTCCCTGCCCGGCCAACCACTTCTGCAACCGGACCCCATCTGCCGCACCATGCCCCTCAGCCACGGAACCGCTGCCTCTCCAGGGGCAGACCGATACGGTCCATCACCCTGACCATCATCCCCTCGGCCCGTTCTCTCGCCTTGGCGGCGCCCGCCTGCAACACCTCCCACAAGTAGCTCCGATCCGTATTCAATTCCCGATACCTCCGTCCGATCGGTTCCAGAATGGCAATGACCGCCTCGGCGGTCTCCACCTTCAACTTGCCATATTGATTGTGGGAAAAATGCGCCAGGGCCTCCTCCATGCTACGACCGGTCGCAGCCCCCCAGATGTTCAGGAGATTGGTCACCCCGGGTTGCCCCGATTCATCATCGGCGATATGCGCCAGACTGTCGGTGACCGCCTTCTTGAATTTTTTCATGATCGCCTGGGCATCATCCAGCAGCATCACCCGGGCAAGCTCCGACTCGGCGGTCTTGGACATCTTCTTCGTCGGCTCCTGCAGATCCTTCACCCTTGCACCACCCTTGGAAATGAAGGGCTCGGGAATCTCGAAGGTGGGACCATAAAGATTATTGAAACGCAGGGCGACGTCACGCGCCAACTCCAGATGTTGCTTCTGATCTTCTCCCACCGGCACTCGGTGGGTCCCATAGAGAAGGATGTCTGCCGCCATGAGAACAGGATAGGTGAAGAGACCCGCATTCACGTTCTGCCGATGCCGCAGGGCCTTGTCCTTGAACTGGGTCATCCTCTCCAACTCTCCCATCTGAGTGAAGGTGGAGAGGAGCCAGGCCAACTCCGCATGCGCCGGCACATGACTTTGCACAAAAACGGTACTCTTCTCCGGATCGATCCCACAGGCCAGGAAAAGAGCGGCCAACGACAGCACCTGCTCCCGCAACACCTCAGGCTCCTGGCGGATCGTCAACGCATGCAAATCCACCACGCAAAACAGGGCATCATGATCCTCCTGCATAGCCACCCAGTGGCTCAAGGCCCCCAGGTAGTTGCCCAGAGTCAACTGCCCGGTCGGCTGCGCACCACTGAAGACGATCGGTCGAACCTTCTCTTCACGACTGCCCACAAATACTCCTTTGGCAAAAGAGTCAATATCGGAACTGGTTGGGAAAACCTGGCTGGGAGAACCCGAGTGGGAGTCTCCACCTACCCAATCGGTGTGGATTCCGGGGAGAATCTACCGAAATAACGGAATGATACCACTGACCATGCCCCCATGGACGGCTACAGTCCCCCAAGTTCATAGTAGAATCTCAAGAAAAACACCATGGTCGGCCTGATCAACGGGCTCAACCCGCCACTGAACATCAGCGCCACCAGGATGATGAACCCATATCGTTCCAGAGAGGCTACGTAACCGTCCAGGGGTGGAGGCAGCAGGGCGGTCAGAATTCGCCCGCCATCCAGCGGCGGCAGGGGGAAGAGATTGAACACCGCCAGCACCACATTCATCTGGATCCCCGCCACCAGCATATTCTCCAAGGGAACCTGAAAATAGGCCGGCAGCCAGGCCACCCCCTGCAAGGCCAGGGCACAAAGAAAACCCAGAAAGAAATTCATCAACGGCCCGGCGATGGCCACCCAGAACAGACCGGAGCGAAGAGATCCCTGAAAGTTCCGAGGGTTGATCGGGACCGGCTTGGCGCCGCCAAAGACCAGCGGCTGGCCTATGGTACTCAGCGAGGTAACCAGCATGACCACCGGCAAAACGATGCTCCATATCAGGTCGATGTGGGGAAGGGGATTCAAGGTCAGACGTCCCATCATCAGGGGGGTATGGTCGCCGCAACGATAGGCCATGTACCCGTGGGCCCACTCATGCAGAGTGATCGAAAACAGAATCGCCGGCGCCCAGATGATGAGATTGATCACCGTTTCCGTCACCATCTACCCTCTCCCCCCTGCCTTACCCTTCAGAACCCGATCCAGCGTTCCCAGAAATCTCGCCACCTCCAGCGGCTTCGTCAGATAGTCCACGAACCCCGCCGCCAGACCCCGCTCCACCTCCCCGGAGGTGGCGTAGGCACTCACCGCCACCACCGGAATGGCGCGGGTGACCGGGTCCGTCCGCAACCGCTCCATGGCCTGGAACCCGTTCATCCCCGGCAGGTGGATGTCGAGAAGGATCATCTCCGGCTGGTGCGCCCGCGCCAGGTCCAACCCCAGGTTCGCCGAGGGTGAGGTCAAGAGGCGAACCCCCGGACGTCGCCTGAGTATCGCCCCCACCAGTTTCAGGTTGGCGGGGTTGTCCTCGATGTAGAGGACCGTCGCACTCGTCCCAGCGAACTCCTGCGCCCGCGGACTCTCCGACCCACCCCCCTCCTCTACCCCCACCGACCAGCGCATCGGCACCCGGGCCAGCTCGATCCAGAAAGTGCTCCCCTTGCCCAACCGACTCTCCACGCCGATCGATCCCCCCATCATCTCCATCAACCGACGCGCAATCGCCAAACCGATCCCTGTCCCCTTCACCTCCGAGCCTTCGGCTCCCAACCGGTTGAAGGGATCGAACACCGTACTCAAATGCAGCTCGTCGATACCGGGACCGGTGTCGGCGATGGTGATCCGGACCCGCGGCTCGTCCGGGTGATCGGTGACCGCTTCGCAGGCGATCGCGACCTTGCCACCCTCGCGATTGTACTTGATGGCGTTCGACAGCAGATTCAGCAGAACCTGTTTCAGACGGGTCATGTCCGCCCATACCGCGTATTGGCCGCAGGAGAGCGGTGTCCGCGTCGAATTCAGACCGATATTCCGCTCCCGGGCGAGAGAAGATACCAGCGTCAGGCAATCCGCCAGGACATCCCCGAAGGCAACATCTTCCATGGTCAACTGAATTTTTCCCGCCTCGATCTTCGACAGGTCCAGAATTTCATCGATCAACTTCAACAAATGCCGCCCCGCCTTCAGAATCTCCCGAGTGCTGTCACGCTGCGATTCGCTCAGGGGCTCATCGGGATCGGACTCCAGGAGTTGCGCAAACCCAAGGACGGCATTCATCGGCGTCCGCAACTCGTGACTCATGCTCGACAGAAACTGACTCTTGGCCTGGTTGGCTTTTTCGGCGGTCTCCTTGGCCAGGAGAAGCTTCCCCTCGGCCTCCTTGCTGGCGGTGATGTTGTCGCCATACAGGTGGGCGATCTTGAGTTCCGCCACCCCCTGAACCGTGAAGCGATAATGTCTCCCACCCAGCGCCACCTCGATCTGGTTGACCAGCCCCTCCCGGATCAACCTCCCCAAACCACAATCATCGACCTGAGGCAGACTTCGACCCAGCGGCTCACCCACCCGAATCCCCTCGCCGATGACCGACTTGGCGGCCGGATTGGCCTCCAGGATCAACCCTTGGGCATCAACCCGGAGGGTTGGGGCAGGATTCATCTCAGTGAAGAGGGCCATGCTACCGGCCCTCTCCTCGGCCCGCTTCTGGCGGGTGATGTCGGTGTGAATGGAGACATACTCGAAAGGCGCCCCGGCCTCGTCGAGAAAGGGGACGATGGTCGCCTCGACCCAATAATGCCCCCCACCCTTGCGGCGACTCTGCATCTCGCCATGCCAGACACGACCCGAGGCGATCATCTCCCACTGCTCACGATAGAACGACGCGGGATGATGCCGCGAGCGGGTGAGCTCCCAACTTTCGCCGATCAACTCGCGATGGGAGAAACCGCTTGCCTCCACGAACCGGTCATTGACGTAGCTGATGCGACCATCACGATCGACGATGCTCACGATGGCGTGCCGGTTCATCGCGTTCTGGACGTTCTCCAGCTCACGCAGGGTCCCCCGCAGCTCTTCGGCAATCCTGTCCCGGGATCTGGCCCGGCGGACGGCCTGGCCAACCGTGCGGACCAACACCGCAGGAGCAATGGGCTTGACGAGATGATCCTGATGGTCAAGGTGACGATCCGACAGACGCCGCCCCAGGTGGCGATCGGACGAGATCAGGAGGAGCGGCAGCTCTCGACGCCTCTCATCCTGGCGCAGGATCGCCGCCATCTCGATCCCGGTACAGCCTGGCATGTGGTGATCCAAAATCACCAACTCCGCCTTGAACCTCCCCAGGAGCCCCAAAATCTCCCAAGGCGCGTTCAGGACCGCGACCTCCATCCCGGCCTCTTCCAGGATCGCCTGGTAGAGCGCTGTCAGATGCGGGTCGTCATCCACCACCAGGACGCGAAACGCTTCCTCCTGGGAATCCCGCTCCCACAGGGCCAACGCCCGTAAAATCCGCCCCCGATCCACCGGCTTTTGGAGAAACCCGGTACACCCCAGGCGTACCGATCGAAGGCGCGTCCGAAGCTCCGAGTCGTTGGCCAGGGCAACCACCGGCACCGGCAGAGGAGGCTGACCGCACGCTTCGAACAGCGAAAGGCCCGCAGCACCGTTCCCGTCCGCCATCAACTCCAGATCCACCACGATGGCAGCGATCGCACCCTCGGCAAGAGTCGCCCGCAGCCCTTCCGGGGTCGAACACCAGGCCAGACGATAATGATGCCGCTCGACCTCCTGCGCGAGCCCCCTGGCCAGGGACTCGTCAACACTCAGGATGACCACCCGCGAAAGAAGAGGCAATACCGCCGGCGAGGGAGCAGCCGCCGCTCCATCGGGAGAGAACGGGGTTTCCACGCTCCCCCGTGCGATCCGTTCGAGATGTCCCAGGTGTGCGCGGATCCACTCCCGATGGACCGGATCCGGGACCTGCTTCCCCCCCATCAGCCGGCGCACCAGGAGGGCCAGGGGACGCGCCTCTTCGCTCAACTCCGGCAACAGGTAGGAGGCTGCCGTTCCCACCAGACCATGGAGCCGAACGTGCAGCTCGTCCCAGAGGGACAGCGACAGGGGAGCGGCCTCCAGGGCCTCCCAAAGCCGTCGCAGTTCGACAAACCGGGCCGGCAGAGAGGCGACGAACCCGCCACGCAACTCCCGGAACCGGACCAGGAAGCTCTCTTCAGACATCACCCGCCACCCGCTTCTCCCCTGCCACCCTCATACCCCCCTACCAGCCCGTTGAAAAAGTCCATCCATGGACTTTTTCAACCCGGGAAGGCAAAACGC